>NZ_JBFAYB010000001.1:0-285433 GCF_040681075.1 Streptomyces sp. NPDC051907
AGCGGGTCTGTCTCGAAGCTGCCTGTGGTGTACGCGTCGTATCCGACGTACCCGGCGTGGGCGTGCTGGTCGTTCACCAACTTCTCTCTCGGCCCCGAACCCCGCGCCTCAATCGCCGGCGGGGCTGGATCTTCAGCCCGTCCGGCGATTGAGGACACGGCCGAAGGCCGTACGGGGTCTGGGGCAGCGCCCCAGGCCTCAGCCCCGGGGGCGGGCAATCTGAGCCCCGCCGGCGATTGAGGCGCGCGCCGCGGCGAGGGCGGGGCGCGTCAGCTTCGCGCAGCGGAGAGGAGAGACTCCGCCAGGAACTCCCGTACATGCACCAGCACCCTCCCCCGATCCGTCCCCGGTATCCCCACCGCCACGTGGACGCTGAAGCCGTCCAGCACCGCCCGCAGCCTCGTCGCGAAGCGGTCCGCGTCGACGGGGCGGAAGTCGCCGCGGGAGATGCCTTCCGCGAGGAGGGCGACCAGGTCGCGGTGCCAGGCGCCTTCGATTGCCGCTTGGCGGGCGCGGGCGTCGTCGGGGGCGGTCTGGGAGCGGTTCCAGACTTCGAGCCAGAGCGTCCAGTGGGGGTCGCGGGGGCCGTCGGGGACGTACAGCTCGACGTACGCGTCGAGACGTTCGGCTGCGGGGGCCTGGCGGGAGAGGAGTGCGCTGCGCTCCGCGCCGAGGCGGTTCTCGCTCCATTCGAGGGTCTGGAGCAGGAGTTCGTCCTTGGTACGGAAGTAATAGAGCAGATGCCCGCTGCTCATCCCCACCTCGCGGCCGAGCCCGGCCATGGTCAGTCCGTCGAGCCCCCGTTCGGCGATGGTGGCCATGGCCGCGGCGAGCAGGGACTCTCGGGGCGGGGCGATGTTGCGGCGGCGGGCGCCGGAGGAGCCTTTACTGGTCACTCGTACGTTCTACCGGATCCGTCCAGCCCCACTCGGCCATCCGGGCACGAAGGCCGCGTATCTGCTCTCCCGTCGGCTCGCCGAGCTCGTCGAAGTCGGCGATCGGGGCCTCGAAGGCCGCTTCGAGGACCACGTCGAGGTCCGCCGGCGGGACGGTCTCGCGCAGGAGCGCGACGAGCGCCGGCAGGCCGTCCTCGACGACGCCGTCCAGCCGGAGCTCGCGCAACCGGCGGATGAGCGCGACCAGTTCGGGCCGCAGCTCCATCCAGCCGCGCGAGGAGCGGATCTCCGCGTCGACGTGGTCCATGAACCAGCGGATCACGTCGTACGGGACAGCCCGGCGCCCGGCAGGCTCGTAGAAGGAGACGGTCGGCTCCCGCTCCGGGTCCTCGTCGGGCACGATCGCCAGGGCGAGCATGGTCTCCTTGGCCCCTTCGTACAGCTCGACGTACCAGGCGTCGTCCGGCACCGCGTACATGAGCAGGATCGCGTAGTCGCGGGTTTCATGGCTGATCAGGGGCATGACCGAACACTGTCACAAGCTGTCACACGGCGGACTGGCGGACCTTCGGCTGCTGCTGGGTGATGCAGTGGATGCCGCCGCCGCCCGCGAAGATCGCGCGGGCGTCGACCAGGGTGACCGTGCGGTCCGGGAAGAGGCGGCGGAAGATGCCCGCCGCCGTCTCGTCGTTGGGGTCGCCGAAGCCGCACAGGACGACACCGCCGTTGCAGAGATAGTGGTTGATGTACGAGTAGTCGACCCAGTCGCCGTCCTCGTCCTTGAGGACCGTCGGCGCCGGGATCTCGACGACCTCCAGCGCACGGCCCTTGGCGTCGGTCTCGGCGCTCAGGATCTCGACGTACGTCCGCGAGCGCTCGTAGTCCGGGTGGGCCGGGTCCTGCTGGCTGTGGACCACGACCGTGCCCGGCCGGGCGAACGCGGCGACGATGTCGACATGTCCCTGCGTGCCGTAGAGGCCGTAGTCGCCGGACAGGCCGT
This sequence comes from Streptomyces sp. NPDC051907, assembly GCF_040681075.1. Lineage (NCBI taxonomy): Bacteria > Bacillati > Actinomycetota > Actinomycetes > Kitasatosporales > Streptomycetaceae > Streptomyces > Streptomyces sp. NPDC051907. The sequence goes on from NZ_JBFAYB010000001.1 coordinate 1,897, forward strand.
GCGGGAGCCAGATCGCCTTGACCGTGCCGAGCTTGGCGTGGATCTCGGCCTCGACCTGCTCGCGGGTCCACTGCGGGTTGCGGTCCGCGCCGAGCTGCACGGTGTCCGTCAGCAGGACCGTGCCCTCGCCGTCGACGTGGATCGCGCCGCCCTCGTTGACCAGTCGGCTGCTCAGCACCGGCGCGCCCGCGAGGGCGGCGACATGGCGGGCGACCTGGGAGTCGTGCTCCCAGCGCGCCCAGTCCTGGCCGCCCCAGCCGTTGAAGACCCAGTCCACGGCGGCGAGCCGGTCGCCGTCGACGACGAAGGTCGGGCCGATGTCCCGCATCCAGGCGTCGTCCAGATCCCGCTCGACGAGGTCGACGTCCGGTCCCAGCAGGGCCCGCGCGGACTCCCCCTGTCCGGGCCCGTGGACCACGGTCACCGGCTCGAAGCGGCGGACGGCGCGGGCGACGGCCGCCCACGCCTCGCGGGCCTCGGCGAGCTCCTCGGCGTCGGCGAAGGTGGGGTTGGGGCCCGGCCAGGCCATCCAGGTGCGCTCGTGGGGCGCCCACTCGGGCGGCATACGGAAGGTCATGTCGGTCCTCAGAGGAAGTAGAGGCGGTTGAGCGAGATGGACTCGGCCGGCTCGGAGCGGATCGGGTCGCCGTCGAGGCTGACCAGTCCGGTCCTGGCGTCGACGGCGACGTCTCCGATACGGGAGTTGAGCCGCAGGTCGCCGGGGCCGATGCCGCGCGTTCCCCGTACGGCAACCCGGCGCCGGCGCGTCGGCATCAGGTCGGAGCCGAGGTCGACGGCCGCCTGGGCGACGAACGCGACGGAGATCTCCGCCGGGGTCGCGCCGTGCGCGCCGAACTGCGGGCCGAGGACGAGCGGTTCGCAGGTGTCGGTGGCGGCGTTGGGGTCGCCGACGACTCCGTACGCCGGGAAGCCCGACTTCAGGACCAGCTGCGGCTTCGCCCCGAAGTACTGCGGGCTCCACAGCACGATGTCGGCGAGCTTGCCGACCTCGATGGAGCCGATCTCGTGGCTGAGGCCGTGGGCGATGGCGGGGTTGACGGTCAGCTTGGCGATGTAGCGCAGCACGCGCGCGTTGTCGTCGTGCGGGCCGTCGCCCTCCATGGGGCCGAGCTCGGCCTTCATCTTCCCGGCCATGGCGAAGGTGCGGCGCACGGTCTCGCCCGCGCGCCCCATCCCCTGCGCGTCGGACGAGGTGATGCCGATCGCGCCGAGGTCGTGCAGCACGTCCTCGGCGCCCATCGTCCCGGCCCTGATCCGGTCGCGAGCCATGGCCGCGTCGCCGGGCAGGTCGGTCTTGAGGTCGTGGACGGAGACGATCATGCCGTAGTGCTCGGCGACGGCGTCCCGGCCGAAGGGGAGGGTCGGGTTGGTGGAGGACCCGATGACGTTCGGGACGCCGGCCATCTTCAGCACGTTCGGCACGTGTCCGCCGCCGCAGCCCTCGATGTGGAAGGCGTGGATCGTCCGGCCGTCCAGCACGCTGAGGGTGTCCTCGACGGAGAGGCACTCGTTGAGGCCGTCGCTGTGCAGGGCGACCTGGACGTCGTGCTCCTCGGCGACGCGCAGGGCTGTGTCCAGGGCGCGGGTGTGGGCGCCCATGTCCTCGTGGACCTTGAAGCCGGAGGCGCCGCCCTCGGCGAGGGCCTCGACCAGGGGCGCGGGGTCGGAGGAGGAGCCGCGCGCGAGGAAGCCGATGTTGACGGGCCAGGCGTCGAACGCGTTGAACGCGTGGCGCAGCGCCCAGGGCGAGTTGACGCCGACGCCCCAGACCGGGCCGAACTCCTGGCCGATGACCGTGGTGACGCCGGAGGCGAGCGAGGCCTCCATGATGCGCGGCGACAGCAGGTGGACGTGGGTGTCGACGGCGCCGGCGGTCGCGATCATGCCCTCGCCGGAGACGATCGACGTGCCGGTGCCGACGACGACGTCCACGCCGTCGAGGGTGTCGGGGTTCCCGGCCCGGCCGATGGCGTGGATGCGGCCTTCGCGGATGCCGATGGAGACCTTGCGGATGCCCTGGACGGCGTCGACGACCAGCACATTGCTGATGACGACGTCGCAGGTCTCGCGTACGGCGGCGGCCTTGAGGTGCAGTCCGTCGCGGGCGGTCTTGCCGAAGCCGGCGAGGAACTCCTCGCCCGGCTGCTGGGCGTCGGACTCCACGCGCACGACGAGGCCGGTGTCGCCGAGGACGACGCGGTCGCCGGCGCGGGGGCCGTGGACGGAGGCGTACTCGTACGGGTCCATCAGCCGTCCTCCTTCGGGGGTTCGGCCGGGGCCGGTGTCCCCAGGTAGCCGCACGCCGCCGCGCGGCGCAGGGCCTCCTCCTTCGCGCCGGGGGCGTCGAGCGGGCCGTCGACCAGCCCGGCGAAGCCGATCGCGATCCGGCCGCCGCCGATGGGGACGAGCCCGACCTCGGCCTCGGCGCCCGGGTCGAAGCGGACGGAGGAGCCGGCGGGGACGCAGAGGCGCATGCCGTAGGCGGCGGCGCGGTCGAAGTCGAGGCGGGGGTTCGACTCGAAGAAGTGGAAGTGAGAGGTGACGCTGACGGGGACGGCGGCGGTGTTGCGCACGGTCAGCGTCAGGGCGGGGGCGGGGTCCTCGTCGGCGGGTCCGGGGCGCAGCGCGCCCGGGGCGTCCGCGCCCAGTCCGCCGCGGCCGATCGGCTCGGGGACGACGGCGAGGCGCGAGCCGTCCTCGAAGACGGCCTCCACATGGACCTCGGTGACCACGTCGGCGACGCCGGGCAGGACGTCGTCGGGGCCGAGGACGTCCTGGGCGGCGGCGACGGCCTCGCCCAGCCGCCGCCCGTCCCGCGCCGCCTCGCACACGGTGTCCGCGATGAGGGCGGTCGCCTCGGGAACGTTGAGCCTCAGCCCCCGGGCCCGGCGGGCCCGCGCCAGCTCGGCGGCGCTGAAGATCAGCAGGCGGTCGCGCTCGGTCGGGGTCAGTCGCACTTCACCACACCTCCTGTTTGAACGCCACTCTAATGGGTGGGGTGGGGAGATGGAAGCATTGGCTGTGCGGCGTGGCAGGGGTTGTATTGAGCGTCACTCAAATAGATCCAGCCCTGTGGGCGGGCCGACCTTCGTGCGGGACCACGCGTTTTCAGCCTCGCCGGCGTTTGAGGCGCGGGGTCCGGGGCGGAGCCCCGCGGGGGCGGGCCACCGTTCCAGCGGGACCTCCCGGGCGAGGTCCGTCCTCAAACGCCGGACGGGCTGGAGTGGCGGGCCTCCCCCAGGCGCGGGTCCGTCCTCAATCGCCGGACGGGCTGGAGTGGCGGGCCTCCCCCAGGCGCGGGTCCGTCCTCAATCGCCGGACGGGCTGAAAATGCCGCCCCCGCGCCTCGGAACGAACTGGACGGCCGGGCCAATCCAGCCCCGCCGGCGATTGAGGCGCGGGGGGACCCCAACGGGCTGGAAGGGCTATGCCAGGCGGTGGGTCCAGCCGTGGACGTCCTCCGACTTGCCCGTCTGGATGTCCAGCAACGCCGTCCTCAGCTTCAGCGTCACCTCACCCGGCTTCCCGTCCGACTGGTTCCACTCCCCCGACGCCGACTTGACCGTGCCCACCGGAGTGATCACCGCCGCCGTGCCGCAGGCGAAGACCTCGGTCAGGGAGCCGTTCTTCGCGTCCTCGCGCCACTGGTCGATCGAGACGCGGCCCTCCTCGGCGCTGTAGCCGAGGTCCTTCGCAAGGGTGAGGAGGGAGTCGCGGGTGATGCCCGCGAGGAGTGAGCCCGTCAGCTCAGGGGTGACGATGCGGTCCCCGTACACGAAGTACAGGTTCATGCCGCCGAGTTCCTCGACCCACTTGTGCTCGACCGCGTCGAGGTACGCGACCTGGTCGCAGCCCTTGGACGCCGCCTCCGCCTGCGCGAGGAGCGACGCCGCGTAGTTGCCGCCCGTCTTCGCGTCGCCCATACCGCCGGGGACCGCGCGCACGCGGTCCTCGGAGAGCCAGATGGAGACCGGCTTCACGCCGCCGGGGAAGTACGCCCCCGCCGGGGAGGCGATGACGATGAAGAGGTACTCGTTCGCCGGCCGCACCCCCAGACCGACCTCCGCCGCGATCATGAAGGGGCGCAGGTAGAGGGAGGACTCCCCGCCGTGCGCGGGAACCCAGCCCTCGTCCTGCTGGACGAGCGCGTCGCACGCGGCGATGAACGTCTCGACCGGCAGCTCGGGCATCGCCAGGCGCCGCGCCGAGGCCTGGAAGCGCCGGGCGTTCGCGTCGGGGCGGAAGGTCGCCACCGAGCCGTCGGGACGGCGGTACGCCTTGAGACCCTCGAAGATCTCCTGCGCGTAGTGCAGCGTCATATTGGCCGGGTCGATCGACAGCGGCGCGTACGGGACGAGCTCCGCGTCGTGCCAGCCGCGCCCCTCCGTCCACTTGATCGTCACCATGTGATCGGTGAAGTGGCGGCCGAATCCGGGGTTGGCCAGGATCGCCTCCCGCTCCGCGTCCGACAGCGGGTGCGAAGAAGGCTTGAGCTCGATCGTGGGCGTCGTCATGAGTGCAGTGTCCTTCACCGGTTGTTTGTGACGGACCGCGCTCACGCCGCTGCGACTGCTAGGACGTCCGAGCTTTCCCGCATGCCACGGCCCACGTTCGATTATCGCTCGCGCGGGACGGTGCAGAAAACGGGGTGAGTACGGTCCAGGGATGATGGTGGCGCCCGGGGCCGCACAGGAGAAGCCGCCGGGTGCGATACGCGACCCGGCGGCTGAAGTGGAACCGTCAGGTCAGTCGGCTACTCGTACCGCGAGCGCGTCGCCGATCTGGTCCGTCGTACGGACCGTCGAGCCGTCGCGCGCGGCGAGGTCGGCGGCGACCGCCTCCTCGATGCGGATCGCCTCGGCGTCGAAGCCGAGGTGGCGCAGCAGCAGGGCGACGGACAGGATCGTGGCGGTCGGGTCGGCCTTGCCCTGGCCCGCGATGTCGGGCGCGGAGCCGTGGACGGGCTCGAACATCGACGGGAACGCGCCCGTCGGGTTGATGTTGCCGGACGCCGCCAGGCCGATGCCGCCGGTCACGGCGGCGGCCAGGTCGGTCAGGATGTCGCCGAAGAGGTTGTCGGTGACGATGACGTCGAAGCGCTCGGGCTGGGTGACGAAGAAGATCGTCGCCGCGTCGACGTGCAGATAGTCGGTGGTGACCTCGGGGTACTCCTGGCCGACCTTGTCGAAGATGTTCTTCCACATGTGGCCGGCGTAGACGAGGACGTTGTTCTTGTGGACCAGCGTCAGCTTCTTGCGGGAGCGCGCGTTCGCCCGCTCGTACGCGTCGCGGACGACGCGCTCCACTCCGTACGCCGTGTTGAGGCTGACCTCGGTGGCGACCTCGGCGGGCGTGCCGGTGCGCAGGGAGCCGCCGTTGCCGGTGTACGGGCCCTCGGTGCCCTCGCGGACGACGACGAAGTCGATGTCGGGGCGGCCGGCCAGCGGGGTGGCGGTGTTCGGGAAGAGCTTCGACGGACGCAGATTGACGTAGTGGTCGAAGGCGAACCGCAGCTTGAGCAGCAGCCCGCGCTCCAGCACGCCGGAGGGCACGGAGGGGTCGCCGATCGCGCCGAGCAGGATCGCGTCGTGGTTCTTCAGGGAGTCGAGCTCCGCGTCCGGAAGGGTCTCTCCGGTGCGGTGCCAGCGCTGAGCGCCGAGGTCGTACTCCTTGGTCTCCAGCTTCACGTCCTGGGGGAGGACGGCCGCAAGGACCTTCAGGCCCTGGGCCACGACCTCCTGGCCGATGCCGTCACCGGGAATTACTGCGAGATTGATGCTGCGAGACATGTCGGCACCCTACTCTCCGTCCCATTGCATGACACGCGCCGTCCACCATTCGGACGACCGGCGGCGGGCCGGGGGCATGGCAGCGCGACCTGGCGACGGGAAGTCGGCGACGGGCGACGGGTCGGTGCGACCCGTCGCGGATCGACGTATTCGACGGGGACTCAGTGGCCGGTGGCTCCGCCGTTGTCCCTGCGGTCGAGGGCGCGCTGCAGAGCGGCCGCCGCGTTCTTGCGGTCGGACTCGCTGGTGCGGGGGGTGTGACGGACTCGGCGGGCGGTCACAGCGGTCATGATGATCGACTCCTTGAGATCAGAAGAGATTTCGAGGCGCCGGAAGGGGCGGGGAGCGGTGCCGCAGGGATTGCCTGCCGGGGGCACTGACTCACGACCGCCATTCGCTGGATCGAGCGAGACGTTCGGCTTCTACAAAGCTAGGACAGGTACGCGCTCCTGTCTCCACAATTACTCGGACTTCCTACTATCTGAGACGGCGAGGACGGAGGGAGTCCCGGCGCCGCTACAGCACGTCGCCGTCGCGCCAGTCGAAGAGCAGCGCTGCGGACGGGTCCGGAAGCCTGCGACCTGCGGCGGGCCGCAGATAGGTGGAGTCCTCCTCGTCCGGCAGGTGGACGGTCCCCTCGGGAGTCATGGCCTCGATCCGGCCGCGCCACAGCTGCCAGCCCCGCGCGGCGTACAGCTGCGCGCCCGCGTCCGACGCGGACAGCGCGCCGAGGTCGTACGCCCCGTCGATCACCCGCTCGAGCGCCTCCATCACCCGGTCGCCGAGACCGCGCCGGCGCAGATCGGAGCGGACCGCCACGCCCTCGACGTAGCCGGTGCGCAGCGAGCGGCCCGCGTGCGCCACCCGGCGCTGGATCACCGCGCCGTGGGCGACCGGAACCCCGTCCTCGTACAGCAGGGCGTGGACGCCGCCGAGGGTGTGGCCCCAGTCCTCGTCGCCGAAGTCGCCGTCGAAGGCGTCCGTCAAGAGGCTGCGGATGTCGGCGAGTTCGGCCTGGGTCAGCTCGAAGGTGTGGGCGAGGCGGGGCTGCTCGGTCATGCCCGCCATCCTGCGCGCTCGCGGGGCGTCTGTCCCGTGAATTTCGCCCACCCCGGGGCGCTTGCGCAACCTACTGGTTGCACTTCCCGAGGGAGACGTGCAACCATTGGGTAGCACATCAGACAGGGCAGGATGCAGAGCGAGCAGGAGGATGGAGCCATGACCAGCAAGGACCGGATCGAACGCGAGATCACCATCGCCGCACCCGTCGAGCGCGTGTGGGCGGTGCTCACCGAGCCCGAGCACGTCGGATCGTGGTTCGGGCAGGGCGAGCCGACCCCGGTCGACCTGCGGCCGGGCGGCACGATGCAGCTGGACCACGGGCAGTACGGACAGTTCCCGACGACCATCGTGAAGGTCGACCCGCCGCACTTCTTCTCCTACCGCTGGGCCAGCGCCTTCCCCGGCGAGCAGGCGGTCGAGGGCAACTCCACCCTCGTGGAGTTCACCCTCGCCGAGGAGGGCGACGGCACCCGGCTGCGCGTGGTGGAGACGGGCTTCGCCGGCCTGGCGATCCCTCAGGAGCGGATCGACACCGCCGGGTACGACAGCCACTCGAGCGGCTGGACCGAGCAGGCGCAGAACATCAAGCAGTACGCGGAGAAACTGGCGGCATGACGACGGAAGCAGGCCAGGACCGGGGGGCCGGCACGGACCAGGACGCCGTGACCGAGGTCCTGTCCGCGCTGGCGGACCCCACCCGCCGCCGGCTGCTCGACGCCCTCGCCGCGCACGGCGAGGCCACCGCCACCGTCCTGGCTACGGAGCTGCCGGTCAGCCGGCAGGCGATCGTCAAGCACCTCGCGGTCCTGACCCGGGCCGGCCTCGTCGTCGGCCACCGGGAGGGCCGCGAGGCGCGCTACCGGGTGCTGCCCGGCCGTCTGAACACGACGGCCCGCTGGATGGACCGGGTCGCCTCCGAGTGGGACGCCCGCCTGTCGGCGATCAAACGCCTGGCAGAGGCGGGGGCGGGGACGCAGACGGAGGCGGGGGCGGCCGGTCAGACGGACGCGGGCTCCAAGGCCGACGCGGACTCCGACGGGTAGGACCCGGACGCCGGCGGATAGTCGGAGTAGCCCTGCGCGCCATGGGTGTAGAGGTGCTTCTCGTCGAACGCGCTGAGTGGGGCGCCCGTTGCGAACCGGTCCACCAGATCGGGGTTGGCGAGGAAGGACCTGCCGTACGAGACGAGGTCGGCGACCCCGGAGGCGAGCACCGCCTCGCCCGCCTCGCGCGTGGTGGGGTCGCCGTTCTCTCCGACGTTGGCGACCAGGGGGCCGCGCCAGCGGGGGCGCAGATCGGCGAGCGCCGGATAGCGGTCGTTGTCGGTGAGGTGGAGATAGGCGAGCGGGGTCCCGTCGAGGGCGTCGAGGAGCGCGCGGTAGACGGGGGCGGGGTCGTGCTCGACCATGCCGAACTGCGGGTTGCCCGGCGAGAGCCGCAGCCCGGTCCGCTCGGGGCCGACGGCCTCGACGACCGCGGCGACGACCTCCAGCGCGAAGCGGATACGGCCCTCGACCGAGCCGCCGTACTCGTCGGTGCGGTGGTTGGTGTTGTCGGCGAGGAACTGGTGGATCAAGTAGCTGTTCGCGCCGTGCAGTTCGACGCCGTCGAAGCCCGCCTCGACGGCGTTGCGGGCCGCCTGGGCGTAGTCGGCGACGGCCTGCCGGATGTCCTGGACCGTCATCGCCAGCGGGACCACCGCGTCCGCCTTGCCTCCGTCCCGTATGTGCACCGGACTCGGCTCCGGCACGGCGGAGGGGCCGCGCGGCACGTCCCCGTCGATCCGGGAGAGCGGGTGGCCCTGACGGCCGCCGTGCATCAGCTGGGCGTAGATCCGCCCGCCGGCGGCGTGCACGGCCTCGGTGACGGCCCGCCAGCCCTCGATGTGGGCGGCGGTCTCCAGACCGGGGATGCGCCAGCCGCTCTGGCCGCGACTGCTGGGCCAGATGCCCTCGGTGACGATGAGTCCGGCGCCGGCGCGCTGGGCGTAGTAGTCGGCGACATGCGGCAGCGGGGTGCCGTCCTCGGCCGCGCGGTAGCGGGTCATGGGGGCCATGACCACGCGGTTCGGAAGGTCGAGGACGCTCAGGGAGTAGGGGCTGAGAAGTGTCGTCTCGGTCATGACGGGACCGTAAGACCTGACACCGGTGTCAGGTTCAACCGATCACCTTGGATTCTAACCCCCTAAAGCGTGTTGACAGGTTAACCAAGGCGTGGTTCGCTCCTACCTATAACCGGTCAGCCACACATTGGGGGTTAGTCATGGATGCGCTTCAGGTCGACCACCGCCAGATCCACCACCGCGAGATCCACCACCGCCAGGTCCACCACCGCACGGTCCTCGTCCGCGGGCACGAGATCTTCTACCGGGAGGCGGGCGCGCCCGACGCGCCCGTCCTTCTGCTGCTGCACGGCTTCCCGACGAGCTCGCGCATGTTCCGCGACCTGATCCCGCTGCTCGCCGACCGCTACCGGCTGATCGCCCCCGACCATCTCGGCTTCGGCCGCTCGGCGACCCCATCCGCCGACGACTTCCCGTACAGCTTCGCCGAACTGGCTTCTCTGACCAGCGAGTTCACCGAGCAGCTCGGCCTCACCCGCTTCGCCCTCTACATCCAGGACTACGGCGCCCCGATCGGCCTGCGCCTCGCCCTCGCCCACCCCGAGCGCATCACGGCCATCGTCACCCAGAACGGCAACGCCTACCGCGAGGGCCTCGGCGCCGACGCCTGGGCGCCCGTCCTCGCGATGATCGCGGACCGCACCCCGCTCACCGAGGCGCCCGTGCGCGCCATCAGCTCGCTGGAGGGGATCAGGTGGCAGTACGAGACGGGCGTCCCGGACGCGTACCGCTCGCTGCTCGACCCCGACGCCTGGACCCAGGACGCGGCCCTGATGGCGCGCGAGGGCATGGACCGCGTCCAGCTCGACCTGATCGGCGACTACGGCGCCAACATCGAGCTCTACCCGGCCTTCCACGAGTACTTCCGCGCCAGTCGGGTACCGCTCCTCGCGGTCTGGGGCGCCCACGACGAGATCTTCCTGCCCGCGGGCGCGGAGGCGTTCCGCCGCGACCTGCCGGACGCGCGCGTCCATCTTCTGCCGACGGGCCATTTCGCCCTGGAGACCCACGCGCCCCAGATCGCCGCGCTGATCGACGACTTCCTCGGGCAGACGCTCCCGGCGAGCGCGTATCCGGCGAGCGCGCTTCCGACAAGCGCGCTTCCGAAGAGCGCGAACGCTACGAGGACGCCTTGAGAGAAAGCTCCTTCGCCACCCGCGCGACCCAGTCGCCGAACTCCTGACGGTGGTGGACCTGTCCCCCGCACAAGGCGCTGACCTGTGCGTCGGTCAGCCGGTTGGGACCGTCCATCGTCAGCAGCGCGCTCATCTCCCGCAGCACGGAGGCGAGCCGCACAGCGTCGGTGTGCTCGATCGCGTCGGATCCGTGGCCGGCGCTCAAGGTGGTGGAACCTGGCATCGCGTCCTCCTTCCGACCGCCCCTTCCAGCAGCCTAGACCCGCTGAACGTGGACCGCCCCCGGCCGGCTGGGGGGCCGGGCGGGGGCGGGGTCTACGGGGTGCTCGGAGCAGGTCAGCCCATGTGCGGGTAGCCGTACTCCGTCGGCGCCACCAGCGTCTCCTTGATCGCGCGGGTCAGCGTCCAGCGCATCAGGTTCTGCGGGGCGCCCGCCTTGTCGTTGGTGCCGGAGGCGCGGCCGCCGCCGAAGGGCTGCTGGCCGACCACGGCGCCGGTCGACTTGTCGTTGATGTAGAAGTTGCCCGCCGCGTAGCGGAGCTTCTCCATCGCGTCGGCGGCGGCGGCGCGGTCGCCGGCGATGATCGAGCCGGTCAGCGCGTACGCCGACACCGACTCCATCTGCTCCAGCATCTCCTCGTACTTGTCGTCCTCGTAGACGTGCACGGCGAGGATCGGGCCGAAGTACTCGGTCGTGAAGACCTCGTTCTCGGCGTCGGAGCACTCGACGACGGTCGGGCGCACGAAGTAGCCGACCGAGTCGTCGCAGACGCCGCCCGCCACGATCGTGCAGCTCGGGTCCTGCTTCGCGCGGTCGATCGCGGCCTTGTTCTTGGCGAAGGCACGCTCGTCGATGACGGCGCCGACGAAGTTCGTCAGGTCGGTGACGTCGCCCATCTTGATGCCGTCGACCTCAGCCGCGAACTCCTCCTTGAAGCCCGAGTTCCAGATGGACGCCGGAACGTACGCACGCGAGGACGCGGAGCACTTCTGGCCCTGGAACTCGAAGGAGCCGCGGGTCAGCGCGGTCTTCAGGACGGCGCGGTCGGCGCTCGGGTGGGCGACGACGAAGTCCTTGCCGCCCGTCTCGCCGACGATGCGCGGGTAGGAGCGGTACTTCTCGATGTTGTTGCCGACCGTCTTCCACAGGTGCTGGAAGGTCTTGGTCGAGCCGGTGAAGTGGATGCCGGCGAGCATCGGGTGGTTCAGCGCCACCTCGGAGACGGCGATGCCGTCGCCCGTCACCAGGTTGATGACGCCCTTGGGCAGGCCCGCCTCCTCCAGCAGCTGCATGAGCAGCACGGCGGCGTGGGTCTGGGTGGGGGACGGCTTCCAGACCACCACGTTGCCCATGAGGGCGGGGGCGGTGGGCAGGTTGCCGGCGATGGCGGTGAAGTTGAACGGCGTGATCGCGTAGACGAAGCCCTCGAGCGGGCGGTGGTCCATGCGGTTCCACACGCCGGGCGAGTTGGCCGGGGGCTGCTCGGCCAGGATGTCGCGGGCGTACTTGACGTTGAAGCGCCAGAAGTCGACGAGCTCGCAGGGCGTGTCGATCTCCGCCTGCTGCGCGGTCTTCGACTGGCCGAGCATGGTGGAGGCGGCCAGCGTCTCGCGCCAAGGGCCGGCCAGCAGCTCGGCGGCGCGCAGGATGATCGCGGCGCGGTCGTCGAAGGACATCGCGCGCCACGCCGGGGCAGCGGCCAGGGCCGCGTCGACGGCGTCCTGGGCGTCCTGCTCCGTGGCGCCGGCGAAGGTGCCGATGACGGCGCCGTGGTTGTGCGGCTGGACGACGTCCACACGCTCGCCGCCGCCCATGCGCCGGACGCCGCCGATGGTCATCGGCAGCTCGATGGGGTTCTCGGCCAGCTCCTTGAGCTTCGCCTCGAGACGGGCGCGCTCGGGAGAGCCGGGGGCGTAGCCGTGCACCGGCTCGTTGACCGGGGCCGGGACCTGAGTGACAGCGTCCATGAGTTCCGTGACTCCTTGTGAGGGGGTGGGAGGGCTCAGCCCTGGGGCGAGTCTCTGGCGGGTGGGGGGGGTTCTGGCGGTCGGTGGGGTTCTGGCGGGTCGGGGGGCTGGCGGTCAGTTCTTCGTGATCATCGAGCGCACGAAGAACAGCAGGTTGGCCGGCTTCTCGGCGAGGCGGCGCATGAAGTAGCCGTACCAGTCGGTGCCGTACGCCGTGTAGACGCGCATGCGGTGGCCCTCGGCCGCGAGCCGGACGTGCTCGTCGCTGCGGATGCCGTACAGCATCTGGAACTCGTACTCATCCAGTTTGCGCCCGCTGCTGCGCGCGAGCTCCTGTGTGATGGCGATGAGTCGCGGGTCGTGGGACCCGATCATCGGGTAGCCCTCGCCCTCCATCAGGATCTTCAGGACGCGGACGTACGCCTTGTCGATCTCGGGCTTCTCCTGGATCGCGACGGCGGCCGGCTCCTTGTAGGCGCCCTTCACGATGCGGACGCGGCTGCCGTTCGCGGCGAGGCGCCGGGCGTCGTCCTCGGTGCGGTAGAGGTACGCCTGGATGACGCAGCCCGTCTCCGGGAAGTCCTTCCGCAGCTCCTCGTGGATGGCGAACATCGAGTCGAGGGTGGTGTGGTCCTCGGCGTCCAGGGTGACCGTGGTGCCGATGCGGGCCGCGGCCTCGACGACCGGGCGGACGTTGGCGAGCGCCAGCTCGTGGCCGCCCTCCAGGGCCTGGCCGAACATCGACAGCTTGACGGACATCTCGGCCTTGGTCCCGAGGCCGAGGCCCTCGAGGTGCTGGATCAGCTCCAGATAGGCGTCGCGGGCGGCCTCGGCCTGGGCGCGGGTGGTGATGTCCTCGCCCACCACGTCGAGGGTGACCTCGAGGCCCTTGCCGATGGTGTCCTTGACGATCGGGACGACCTGCTCGACCGTCTCGCCGGCGATGAACCGGCCGACGACCTGCTTGGTGCCCGGGGCCGCCGAGACGAAACGGCGCATCTTGTCGCTGCGCGACGCGGCGAGGATCACGGGACCCAGCACGGGCACCTCCACGGAGAGTACGGACAGGGCGAACCAGATCAGAGGGGAACAGAACACAACGGATCCGGAACGACACGAAGAACCACCGTGAAACCTAAGGATCACTCTCTTGGTCTGCCATCGACAGCTGTCACGCATCCGTGTCCCGGATCTCAGACATCTGTCTGAAGTGGGTGCGAGAATGTCCGGATGAAGGACGATTACCAAGAGCTCGTCGACGAGATCTCGGCGCTGCTGGCCGTCCCGGCGACGCTGGAGAACCGCGACTTCGGCCTGATCGCCTTCGGCGCGCACGACAGCGAGGACGACAGCGCGATGGACCCGGTCAGGACCCGCTCGATCCTGACCAGGAAGTCCTCGCCGGCGGTCCGCGCCTGGTTCGAGGGCTTCGGCATCGCCCGCGCCACCGGCCCGGTCCGCATCCCGGCCGCCCCGGACGCGGGGGTCTTCCGCGACCGGATCTGCCTTCCCGTACGGCACCGGGGCGTCGTGCTCGGCTACGTATGGCTGCTCGACGCGGCGCCGGGGCCGACGCCGGCCAAGCTGGCGGCGGCCATGGAGGTCACCGCGCGGATCGGCACGCTGCTGGCCGACGAGGAGCGGGCGGGCGCCGACCTGTCCCGCGAGTTCCGCGCGGTGCTCGCGGCGGAGAGCGGCTGGCAGTACGACATGGCGGAGGCGGCGCTGCGCACGGCGCTGGGCGGAGCGTCGGCGGACGGGCTGCACGCGGTGGTGTGCGTGACGCCGTGGCCGTCGGACGAGGCGCCGTCGGCCCGCTCGCTGCCGGGGACGGCGGCGCTGTGCACGGTGGAGACGGGGGCGGGGCCGGGTCCGACGGAGGGGCCGGGGCCAGGGCCGGGCGGCGAGGTCGCGCTGGCCGCGCTCGTACGGCTCCGGTCCGCCGACGCCCTCTCCCCCGCGCTCACGGCCGCCGACCGGCTGCTCGCGTCGGCGGAAGACGCCGCCGCCGGGGTCGCCGACCCGCGCCGAGGGCTGACCTCCCTCAACACCGCCTGGCAGGAGGCGTCCTCGGCCGCCCGCGCGGCCCGCGCCGAGCCCGCGCTCGGCCCGGTCGCCGAGTGGTCGGCCATCGGCCCGTACCGCCTGCTGACGGCGCTCCCCCCAACCCCGGCGCACGACCCCGTGGTACGCGCCCTCCTGGAGCCCTCGCACACCGAACTGGCTCGCACCGCCGAGGCCTACCTCGACTGCGCCGGCCAGGCGGGCCGCACGGCGGCGGCGCTGGGCATCCACCGCCAGACCCTCTACTACCGCCTCTCCCGCGTCGAGCAGCTCACAGGCCTCGACCTGACGAACGGCGAGGCCCGCCTGCTGCTCCACATGGCCTTGAAGGCCGCCCGCCTCCAAGACCGCGGGAACGAGCCGAACCCGCCGCGGCCACGGGCGTAAAGCAGCCAACCGACGAATCATCACATCGCGGGCCGGGCATGCTAGTTCACCATCGCAGGAGGATCGGCCGTGGTGTGCCGCTCGGCCGTCCTGGGCATCCAAGCGCGCGCCGCGGCCTTCCGGTTCGTTCGGCCGGGGTGAGGCCGCAGCTCAGCTCTTGTTCTCGAGGATCGCCCGCAGCCCGTCCGTGAGGTCCTTCGCCGAGGGGGCCGTCTCCGGGTCGACCATCCACTGGATCATCACGCCCGCCACCAGCGCCTGGTAGAAGAGGCCCGCCGCCCTCGCCTTCTCCGGGTCGGCCTCCGGGTCCATGCCGAGGAACGCCTCGGCCATGCCCGCGCGGCCCTCCTTCTGGGGCTCCTTGATGGCCTCGCGCAGCTGCTCGTCGTCGTCCAGCCGCGTCACGACCTCCAGTTGGAGCTTCCAGACCTGGCGGCTGGCGTCGAAGGCGGCGATGACCTGCTCCCAGGTCTGCTCGAACCGCTCCAGCGGATCCGCGGGCGCCTCCCCCGCGTCCTTCTTGCCCGCGGGGCCGACCGCGCTGCCCCATTCCTCGGTCACCGCCAGGAAGGCCTGGTTGAGCAGCGCCTCCTTGGAGCCGTAGTGGTAGCCGATGGAGGCGAGATTGGCGCCGGACGCGGCGACGATGTCCCGCGCGGTGGTACGGGCGTAGCCCTTGTCCAGCAGGCAGCGCTTCGCGCCTTCGAGCAGGTCCTCACGGTGTCCCATGACAGCAGCGTACCCGGTTTACAGACGCTTGTGTAAGACGCGCGTCTATAAACCGGGTACGTCGAGACGACCCTCGGTGGATCAGTCGGTGAGGTTGACCGTCCGCGCGGACCTCGCGCCGATCTCCGCCGAGATCTCCGCGAGCACGGGCACCGGGACGGTGTCGTCCACGGTCAGCACGACGAGCGCCTCGCCGCCCTCCTCGGCGCGCGAGACCTGCATGCCCGCGATGTTGAGCCCGGCCTCGCCGAGGATCCGGCCCACCGTGCCGACGACGCCGGGACGGTCCTCGTACCGCAGGACGACCATGTGGTCGGCGAGCGCCAGGTCGATGTCGTAGTCGCCGACCGCGACGATCTTCTGGAGGTGCTTCGGGCCGGCCAGCGTGCCGGAGACCGCGACCTCCTCGCCGCCCGAGAGCGTGCCGCGCACGGTGACGACGTTGCGGTGGTCCGGGGACTCCGAGCTGGTGGTCAGCCGCACCTCGACGCCGCGCTCCTGCGCGAACAGCGGGGCGTTGACGTACGACACGGTCTCGTCGACCACGTCCTCGAACACGCCCTTGAGCGCGGACAGCTCGAGCACCTTCACATCGTGCTGGGTGATCTCGCCGTACACCTCGACGTCGAGACGGACCGCGACCTCGCCCGCGAGCGCGGTGAAGATCCGGCCGAGCTTCTCGGCGAGCGGCAGACCGGGGCGCACGTCCTCGGCGATCACGCCGCCCTGGACGTTGACCGCGTCGGGCACCAGCTCGCCGGCGAGCGCGAGACGCACGGAGCGCGCGACGGAGATGCCGGCCTTCTCCTGCGCCTCGTCCGTGGACGCGCCCAGGTGCGGGGTGCAGACGACCTGGTCGAGCTCGAACAGCGGGGAGTCCGTGCAGGGCTCCTTCGCGTACACGTCGAGGCCGGCGCCGGCGACCCGGCCCTCCTTGAGCGCGGAGTACAGCGCCTCCTCGTCGACGATCCCGCCGCGCGCGGCGTTGACGATCCGCACCGCGGGCTTCACCTTGTGCAGCGCCTCGTCGCCGATCAGGCCGAGCGTCTCGGGGGTCTTGGGGAGGTGGACCGTGATGAAGTCGGAGACCTCCAGCAGCTCGTCGAGCGAGAGCAGCTTGACGCCCATCTGCGCGGCGCGCGCGGGCTGTACGTAGGGGTCGTAGGCGACGATCTTCATGCCGAACGCGGACATGCGCTGCGCGACCAGCACGCCGATACGGCCGAGGCCGACGACGCCCAGAATCTTCTCGCTCAGCTCCACGCCGGTGTACTTCGAGCGCTTCCACTCGCCGTTCTTCAGGGCGGTGTTGGCCTGCGGGATGTTCCGCGCGGTGGCGACCAGCAGACCGCAGGCGAGCTCGGCGGCGGTGACGATGTTGGACGTCGGCGCGTTGACGACCATCACGCCGGCCTTGGTGGCGGCGGAGACGTCCACATTGTCCAGGCCGACGCCGGCGCGGGCGACGACGCGCAGCTTCTTGGCGGCGGCGATGGCCTCCGCGTCGACCTTGGTCGCGGAGCGCACGAGAATCGCGTCGACGTCCGCGATGGCGGGGATCAGCTCGGCGCGGTCGGCGCCGTTGCAGTGCCGGATGTCGAAGTCCGGGCCCAGCGCGTCGACGGTGGCAGGCGACAGCTCTTCAGCGATGAGTACGACAGGTTTCGAGCTCACGTGAGTCCTCACTAGTCCAGTGCGGACGGCCGTCCCGACGGCCGCAGGCGGTGGAGGGGGCTAGCCGCGTGGAAGACGCACGACACTGTGGGCCTGACGCGTATGTATCGACGAGTGTAGTGGTGCCCCGGGGTGCGTCTTGCGCCTCGTTGGCAGGATCACTCTTCCGTGGCTGGACAGAGTGGAGAAGCGGTGGAGCGGGCGAGGGGGGACCGCTCCCGGGCCCCCCTCGCCGGCGGCGGCTCACGCCTCTTCGTTGTCCACCCAGCTCATGAGCTTGCGCAGCTCCTTGCCGGTGGTCTCCAGCAGGTGGTTCTCGTCCTGCGTCTTGTACTCGTTGTACTTCTTCAGACCGCCGTGGTACTCGTCCATCCAGTTCTTGGCGAACGTGCCGTCCTGGATCTCGGCGAGGACCTTCTTCATCTCGGCCTTGGTCTGGTCCGTGATGATGCGGGGGCCGGTGACGTAGTCGCCCCACTCGGCGGTCTCGGAGACCGACCAGCGCATCTTCTCCAGGCCGCCCTCGTACATCAGGTCCACGATCAGCTTCAGCTCGTGGAGGCACTCGAAGTACGCGATCTCC
Organism: Streptomyces sp. NPDC051907; assembly: GCF_040681075.1. Lineage (NCBI taxonomy): Bacteria > Bacillati > Actinomycetota > Actinomycetes > Kitasatosporales > Streptomycetaceae > Streptomyces > Streptomyces sp. NPDC051907. Next base: position 19,432 of record NZ_JBFAYB010000001.1, read on the forward strand.
GGCTGGTAGCCGGCCTCGGTCAGGGTCTCGAAGCCCGCCTTGACCAGCGCCGCCGTGCCACCGCACAGAACGGCCTGCTCGCCGAAGAGGTCGGTCTCGGTCTCCTCGGTGAAGGTCGTCTTGATGACGCCCGCGCGGGTGCCGCCGATGGCCTTGGCGTACGAGAGCGCCAGCTCGAAGCCCTTGCCGGTGGCGTCCTGCTCGACGGCGGCGATGCAGGGAACGCCGCGGCCCTCCTCGTACTGACGGCGGACGAGGTGGCCCGGGCCCTTCGGGGCGACCATGGCGACGTCGACGCCGGCCGGCGGCTTGATGAAGCCGAACCGGATGTTCAGGCCGTGGCCGAAGAACAGCGCGTCGCCGTCCTTCAGGTTGCCCTTGATCGACTCCTCGTAGACCTGCGCCTGGATCGGGTCCGGCACCAGGATCATGATGACGTCGGCCTCGGCGGCGGCCTCGGCGGGAGTCACCACGCGCAGACCCTGCTCCTCGGCCTTGGCCTTGGACTTGGAGCCCTCGTGCAGACCGACGCGGACGTCGACACCCGAGTCACGGAGCGACAGCGCGTGGGCGTGGCCCTGGCTGCCGTAGCCGATGACCGCGACCTTGCGGTTCTGGATGATGGACAGGTCGGCGTCGTCGTCGTAGAACAGCTCGGCCACTGGGATATCTCCTTGGTGTGCACGTCTTGGAATGACGCTGTATGCATCCCACCGTACGGCGGGCGGGGGTGGGTGGGTCTGTCGGTCTCGCTATGCGGGCTGGACCGGCGCGCCGCGCGCGGCGCGCCGTCTCTGGCGCGCCGTCCTTATGCGCTGCGGTCCAGGGCCCGCAGGGAGCGGTCCGTGATGGAGCGGGCGCCGCGCCCTATGGCGATCGTGCCGGACTGCACGAGCTCCTTGATGCCGAACTGCTCCAGCATCTTGAGCATCGCCTCGAGCTTGTCACTCGAACCGGTGGCCTCGATCGTGACGGCGTCGGGCGAGACGTCGACGGTCTTGGCGCGGAACAGCTGGACGATCTCGACGATCTGGGAGCGGGTCTCGTTGTCGGCGCGGACCTTCACCAGCACGAGCTCGCGCTGGATCGCGGCGCCGGGCTCGAGCTCGACGATCTTCAGAACGTTGACCAGCTTGTTGAGCTGCTTGGTCACCTGCTCCAGGGGCAGGTCCTCGACATTGACCACGATCGTGATGCGGGAGATGTCGGGGTGCTCCGTGACGCCGACCGCGAGGGAGTCGATGTTGAAGCCGCGGCGGGAGAAGAGCGCGGCGATCCTCGCGAGGATGCCGGGCGTGTTCTCGACCAGGACGGAGAGCGTGTGCTTGGACATGTTCGTCATACCTCTTCTACGGCTCTCAGTCGTCTTCGTTGTCGCCGAAGTCGGGGCGGACGCCGCGCGCCGCCATGACCTCGTCGTTGGAGGTGCCCGCGGCGACCATCGGCCAGACCTGCGCGTCCTCGTGGACGATGAAGTCGATCACGACGGGGCGGTCGTTGATCGCGTTGGCCTCGGCGATGACCTTGTCCAGGTCGTCCGGGGACTCGCAGCGCATCGCGACGCAGCCCATCGCCTCGGAGAGCTTGACGAAGTCCGGGACGCGGGTGCCCGCGCTGGGCTCCTTGCCGGAGGCGTCCGGGCCGGAGTGCAGCACGGTGTTGGAGTAGCGCTGGTTGTAGAAGAGGGTCTGCCACTGGCGGACCATCCCGAGCGCGCCGTTGTTGATGATCGCGACCTTGATCGGGATGTTGTTCAGCGCGCAGGTGACCAGCTCCTGGTTGGTCATCTGGAAGCAGCCGTCGCCGTCGATCGCCCAGACCGTGCGGTCCGGCATGCCGGCCTTGGCGCCCATGGCGGCCGGGACCGCGTACCCCATCGTCCCGGCGCCGCCGGAGTTCAGCCAGGTGGCGGGACGCTCGTAGTCGATGAAGTGGGCGGCCCACATCTGGTGCTGGCCGACGCCCGCCGCGTAGATCGTGCCCTCGGGCGCGAGCTGGCCGATGCGCTGGATGACCTGCTGCGGGGAGAGGCTGCCGTCCTCCGGCTGGCTGTAGCCGAGGGGGTAGGTGTCCCGCCACCGGTCGAGGTCCTTCCACCAGGCGCTGTAGTCGCCGGTGTGGCCCTCGCTGTGCTCGGCCTGGACGGCCTGGACCAGATCGGCGATGACCTCGCGGGCGTCGCCGACGATCGGGACGTCGGCGGCGCGGTTCTTGCCGATCTCGGCCGGGTCGATGTCGGCGTGGACGATCTTGGCGTACGGAGCGAAGCTGTCCAGCTTGCCGGTGACGCGGTCGTCGAAGCGGGCTCCGAGGGCGACGATCAGGTCGGCCTTCTGCAGCGCGGTGACGGCGGTGACCGCACCGTGCATGCCCGGCATTCCCACGTGCAGCGGGTGGCTGTCGGGGAACGCGCCCAGCGCCATCAGGGTGGTGGTGACGGGGGCGTTGGTGAGTTCGGCGAGGACCTTCAGCTCGGCGGTGGCGCCGGCCTTCAGGACGCCGCCGCCGACGTACAGGACGGGCCGCTTGGCGTTGGTGATCAGCTTCGCGGCCTCGCGGATCTGCTTGGCGTGCGGCTTGGTCACCGGGCGGTAGCCGGGCAGGTCCTGCTGCGGCGGCCAGCTGAAGGTGGTCTGCGCCTGGAGCGCGTCCTTGGCGATGTCGACCAGGACCGGTCCCGGGCGCCCGGTCGAGGCGATGTGGAACGCCTCGGCGATGGTGCGCGGGATGTCGGCGGCCTTGGTGACCAGGAAGTTGTGCTTGGTGATCGGCATCGTGATGCCGCAGATGTCCGCCTCCTGGAAGGCGTCCGTGCCGATCGCCTTGGACGCGACCTGACCGGTGATCGCGACCAGCGGCACGGAGTCCATGTGCGCGTCGGCGATCGGGGTGACCAGGTTGGTCGCGCCGGGCCCCGAGGTGGCCATGCAGACGCCGACCTTGCCGGTGGCCTGGGCGTAGCCGGTGGCGGCGTGGCCGGCCCCCTGCTCATGGCGGACCAGAACGTGACGGACCTTGGTGGAGTCCATCATCGGGTCGTACGCGGGGAGGATGGCGCCTCCCGGAATGCCGAATACCGTCTCGGCCCCGACTTCCTCGAGCGAGCGAATGAGGGACTGCGCACCCGTGACGTGCTCAACGGTGGCGGGGGTCGATCCGCCGTTACGGGCCCGCGGCTGCGGATGGTGGGCCCCGGTGGCCTGCTCGGTCATCGGCATTCTCTTCTCGAAGCTGAGGGTTTTTGCGAGGGTTTGGGACGATCCAGTGCAACAAAAAACCCCTCGTGCCGTGAGGCAAGCGAGGGGAGCGCGTCGGGAGGTGTCTGCAGGGCCTTCAAACGGCCCTGCTCAGCCGACGCGCTTTTCAAGTACGAGAATTCGGGTGCGCATGGCAATGACCCTCCCCCTCGTGCGCTATCACTGTCAAGTGGGTGGGACGCGCGTCTCATTATTTGAGCCATTGTGGGCAGGGAACGCGCCACCGGTCAGCACGGGCAGAGCGACCCCGCCGGGCACCGGGAACTCCTCGCGCACGAGGGCGCGCCGCAGCCGGTACTCGTCCAGCGGCCCCGAGAACGCCATGCCCTGGCCGTGCGTGCACCCCATGGCGCGCAGGGCCAGCACCTGCTCGGGCAGGTCCACTCCGTCGGCCACGGACTGCATGCCCAGGTCGCAGGCGATCCGCAGCAGTCCCGCGGTGATCTTGTGCAGTCTCGCCGACTCTACGACGCCCTCGACCAGACCTCTGTCCAGTTTCAGTACGTCCACCGGAAGGCGGCGCAGCGCGTTGATCGCGGCGTACCCGCTGCCGAAGCCGTCCAGGGCGATGTGCACGCCGAGTCTGCGCAGCGCGACCAGCCGCTGCTCCAGCTCGTCGAAGGAGATCCGCGGATCGCTGTCGGCGAGCTCGATCACCAGCGCCCCGGAGGCCAGCCCGTGCCGGGTCAGCAGGGCCTCGACGGAGCCCAGCGGCAGGGACTCGTCGAGCAGCCGACGGGCCGAGATGCGCACCGACACGGGCACCCGGTGGCCGGCCCTGCCGCGGTCGGCGGCCTGCTCCACGGCCTCTTCGAGCATCCAGCGCCCGAGCTCGGCGGTGCGGTCGCTGTCCTCGGCGACCCGCAGGAACTCGGCCGGGGTGAACAGGATGCCCTGCGCGGAGCGCCAGCGGGCCTGCGCGGCGACGGAGGCGATCCGGCCGGTGGCGAGGCTCACCACGGGCTGGTGGAGCAGCGCGAACTCGCCTTCGTGCAGGGCGCTGCGCAGCCGCGCGGCCAGTTCCGTGCGCCGGACGACCTCGGCCTGCATCTGCGGGGCGTACAGCTCGACGCGGTCCTTGCCCGCGGCCTTGGCGCGGTACATGGCGAGGTCGGCGTTGCGCATGAGGTCGGTGGGGCTGATCGCGGGCTCGGCGAAGGCGACGCCGATGGAGGCGGCCACACGGACGTCGTTCCCGTCGATCCGGTAGGGCTGGGAGAGGGTCAGGCGCAGCCGGTCGGCGATCTCCTGGACCTGGTACTCGCGGGCGGACCGGTCGCGGGAGCCGTCGCCGACGATGAGGGCGGAGAACTCGTCGCCGCCGAGGCGGGCGGCGGTGTCCCCGGCCCGTACGGAGTCCTGGAGGCGGCGGGCCGCCTGGATCAGCAGCTCGTCGCCGGCCTGGTGGCCGAGCCGGTCGTTGACCCCCTTGAAGCCGTCGAGGTCGATGAAGAGCACGGCGGTGCCGGAGTCGCCCGCGCGGCGGCCGGTGAGGGCCTGGCGGACGCGCTCGGTGAACAGGGCGCGGTTGGGCAGGTCGGTGAGCGGGTCGTGCTCGGCGTTGTGCTGGAGCTGCGCCTGGAGGCGCACCCGTTCGGTGACGTCCCTGCTGTTGAAGATCAGGCCGCCCTGGTGGCGGTTGACGGTGGACTCGACGTTGAGCCAGTCGCCCGTGCCCGACTTGAAGCGGCACTCGATCCTGGTCGTGGGCTCGTCGGCGGGAGGAGCGGCCAGAAACCGGCGCACCTCGTGCACCACGCGCCCCAGGTCCTCCGGGTGGATGAGCGAGGCCAGCTCGGAGCCGATCAGCTCGTCGGCGTCGCGTCCATAGACGCCGGTCGCGGCGGGGCTGACATAGCGCAGCACTCCGGTGGGCGCGGCGATCATGATGACGTCGCTGGAGCCCTGGACGAGCGAGCGGAAGTGGTTCTCCTTCTGCGCCAGCTCATGGGTGAGGGCGATGTTGTCGAGGAGCATGATGCCCTGCCGTACGACCAGGGCGAGCACGACCGTGCAGCCGGTGAGGACGACGACGCGGTCGACGCGGCGGCCCTCGATGACGTTGTAGAGGATCCCGAGGGTGCAGACGGCGGCGGCGAGGTACGGCGTGAGGGCGGCCAGCGAGCCCGCGACGGGGCGGCTGGGGTGACGCGGTCCGCGCGGCGGCCGCGCGGCCTCCTGTGTGCGGCGCGCGCCCCAGGGCGCGTACGCGAGCAGCAGCGACCCGGCGAACCAGCCGGCGTCCAGGAGCTGGCCCGAGCGGTAGTTCTCGCGCAGCAGCGGCGAGGTGAACAGGGCGTCGCAGAGCACGGTCAGGGCGAGCGCGGCGATGGCGGTGTTGATCGCGGAGCGATTGGCGGCCGAGCGCCGGAAGTGCAGCGCGAGAACCATGCTGACGAGAACGATGTCAAGCAGCGGATAGGCGAGGGAGAGGGCCGCGGGGGCCACGCTCTCGCCCTGGACCCGCGCGGTGTGCGCGAGCGCCAGGCTCCAGGACAGCGTCAGCAGCGACCCGCCGATCAGCCAGGCGTCCAGGGCGAGGCAGACCCAGCCCGCCCTGGTGACGGGCCGCTTGGCGAGGACCAGCAGGCCGACGATGGCCGGCGGCGCGAAGCAGAGGAAGAACAGGTCGGCGACGGACGGGCTGGGCACTTCGCGGTCCAGCACGACCTCGTACCACCCCCAGACCGCGTTCCCGCCGGCGGCCATGGCCGAGGAGAGCGCGAACAGCAGCCACGCCGGCCGGAAACGGCTCTCTCTGGCGCGGGCGTAGACGAAGCAGGAGCCGGCGGCGACCAGAGCGGCGGCGCTCAGGCCGAAGTCGCCCATGATCAGGGCGAGTCCGCGCGAGCCCCAGCCGAACGCGGCGCCCACGCCATAGCCGGCGCAGAGGAAGGCGAGGACGAGCTGCGGCATGATGCTCGATCCGCCGCCTGCCTTGTCGCCGCCGGAGACGGTACGCCGGGCCATGAGAACCCCCGGGGCGCTCACCGGGCCGCCCCGTCGCACACTGCGCCCGGCGGGACGGCGGAAGGCCGGGGGCCGGGGGGCGGGAGGATGCCCGTGGGCGGGAGGACGGCCATGGGCGGGATGGTGGACGCCGGGAGGGTGGACGCTAGGAGGGTGGCGTACGGGGTGGTCGGCGCCGGGACGGTCGAGGTCAGGGCGGTCGGCACCGGGAGGGTGAGCCCCGGGACGGTCGGTGCCGGGACGGTTGACGTCAGGGCGGTCGGTGCCAGGACGGTGGCGTACGGGATCGTCGGCACCGGGAGGGTGAGCCCCAGGACGGTCGGTGCCGGGACGGTCGGCGTCGGGAGGGTCGAGAGCGGGACGAGCGGCCCTCGGAGAGGCCGTGCGTCCGCGGTCGTCCGGCGAGCGGCCCTCGGCGCCGTTGCCGACCCCGTGGGCTTCGTCGACGTCGTCGACCCTCTCGACTTCCTCTTCCTCAGGTCGGTCCGCGCGGTCGCATCCGTCGGCGCGGTCGCATCCACCGGCAGCGCTGTCGACGCAGTCGACGCGGTCGGCCGAGAATGCTCCGCGGCCGCCGCCGCGAGAGCGGGCGTCCGCAGGACCGCCGTCGGATCGGGTCTGCGCTGCGGAGCGCGCGCGGGTCGCTGTCGGCGGCCCCGCAGCGTCGGATCGTTGGTCCATTGGCCGTGCATCGCCCGTCGCCCCCCTCGAAGTCTGATCGGCAGTCAGGTCGCGTGCCGGCACCGCCCCTTGTCTCGGTGCAGCCCCCAGGTCGGGACGATACACCAGTCTCGTCACTCAGGGACATAGTTCCTCTACTCTCTGTGACGATCAGTGGCATCGTCGGCACGCGGCGCATTCGGGTGACTTCATAGAGTGCCGGAAGCGCGCCGGAGCGTGCGGAAGCGGCCGCGCTACCCGGTCGTCAGCACCACGTTGCGCACCGGCTCCCCCGCCGCGAACCGGGTCAGCTGACCGGCCAGCAGCCGCTTGGCGCGCGGCATGAACGCCGAGGTCGAGCCGCCCACATGGGGGCTGATGAGGACGCCGGGCGCATGCCATAGCGGATGCCCCGGGGGCAGCGGCTCCGGGTCGGTGACGTCCAGGGCCGCCGTGATCCTTCCGCTCTCCACCTCCGCGAGCAGGGCCTTCGTGTCGACGACTGGGCCGCGCGCGACGTTCACGAGCAGCGCCCCGTCCCTCATCCGCGCCAGGAAACTGGCGTTGACCAGGCCTTTCGTCTGCTCGGTGAGCGGCGTGGAGACGATCACGACGTCCGCTTCGGGGAGCAGGGCGGGCAAATCGGTGAGTGCGCGCACTTCGCCGCGCGCCGTTGCGCGTCCGGAGCGCGCGACGCGCGCCACTCGCGCGCACTCGAAGGGCGCGAGCCGGTCCTCGATGGCCGCGCCGATCGATCCGTAGCCGACGATGAGCACCGACTTGTCGGCGAGCGCCGGGTAGAAGCCCCCTCGCCACTCCTCCTTGTCCTGGCCGCGCACGAAGCCGGGGATTCCGCGCAGGGAGGCGAGGATCAGGGCGAGCGTCAGCTCCGCTGTGGACGCCTCGTGCACCCCCCTGGCGTTGCAAAGCTGTACGCCGGGGCGGAGCGAGCCGAGCCCCGGCTGGACGTGGTCGATCCCGGCGGAGAGGGTCTGCACGACGCACACCGAGGTCATGGCGGCCAGCGGAGGCACGACGATCCCGCTGGGCTTCATGTAGGGGACCGCGTAGAAGACGCAGTCGGCGGGGTCGCCGGGGTAGTCCGGACCGCCGTTCCAGTACAGGTAGTTGAGACCCTTCCGGGAGCCCGTCGCCGAGGGGTCGGGGAGGCCGTCGATCTCGTCTGCCGCGATGGGGAGCCATACATCGTCTGTCATGGTCAGGAGGCTATGCGAAGGGTTCCGGTCCGCATTGGCTAGTTTGGGGAGCGGCCAAGGGAGGGGTACGGCAGTTGGAGCGCAGGACTATCGGTGCGGCGGCCCTCGAAGTGGGCGCCGTCGGGCTCGGCTGTATGCCGATGAGCTGGGCCTACACCGGCTCGCAGCAGCGCGGCGACCGATCGCTGCGCACGGTGCACGCCGCGCTCGACGCCGGTTCCAGCCTGCTGGACACGGCCGACATGTACGGCCCCTTCACCAATGAGCTGCTGGTCGGCCGGGTGCTCAAGGAGCGGCGACGGGACGCCTTCGTGTCGACGAAGGTCGGGTTGCTGGTGGGCGACCAGCACGTGGTGGCCAATGGGCGGCCCGGCTATGTGAGGCGGGCGTGCGACGCCTCGCTGCGCCGGCTGGGGACCGATGTGATCGACCTCTATCAGCTGCACCGGGCCGATCCGGAGATCCCGGTCGAGGAGACCTGGGGCGCGATGGCGGAGCTGGTGAGCGCGGGGAAGGTACGGGCGCTCGGGATGTGCGCGGTGGGGGCGCGGGCCTCGCGCCGGGGCGGGTCGCATCTGCATGACGGAACGATTCGCCAGCTGGAGCGGGTGCAGCAGGTCTTCCCGGTGAGCGCGGTACAGGCGGAGCTGTCGGTGTGGTCGCCGGACGCGCTGGAGCGGCTGCTGCCGTGGTGCGAGGCGCGGGGCGTGGGCTTTCTGGCGGCGATGCCGCTGGGGAACGGCTTTCTGACCGGCACGCTCAAGCCAGGCCAGGGCTTCGAGCCGGACGACGTACGGGCCAGGCACCCCCGTTTCACGGCGGAGATGATGGCGTCGAACCAGCCGGTGGTGGCGGGGCTGCGACGGGTCGCGGAGCGGCACGGTCCGGGTACGACTCCGGCGCAGGTGGCGCTGGCCTGGGTGCTGGGGCAGGGGCGCAAGGTGGTGCCGGTGCCGGGCGCGAAGCGGGCGGAGTGGGCGGTGCAGAACGCGGGCGCGGCGGAGCTGGAGCTGACGGACGACGACCGGGCTGAGCTGGCGGGACTGCCGCCGGCGCGGGGATCCTGGGACTGAAGGGGGCGGTGGGGCGGGGTCCCCGGCGGCTCGGCTCCGGGCTGGTCGGCTGCTCGACTCCCTGCCCGCTGGGCTCCGGGCTGGTCGGCTCCCGGCTCCCTGCCCGCTCGGCTCCCGGGCCGCCCGGCTCGCGTGGGAGGTTCGGCGCCATCGCCTCGGATTCGTCTTCGAAGATCGGGAACCTGTGGGGCGGCTGCGGTGTAAGAACAGTAGTCAGGCAGCTCGCATGGGCAAGCCGCCGTCGAAGGGATCAGAACTGTGCAACGTCCTGCTGTGACGGCCGTGTTGGCCGCTGCCGTGCTGCTGCTCGCGTCCGGGTGCTCGTCCGGCGACACGAAGGATCCGGTGGGCCAGAAGACCACCACCGCGCCGGCCGCCTCCCCCGACGCTCCGGAGAGCTCGCCAAGCCCGAAGGGGCCGCCGGCGAAGGGCTCCGTGAAGGTGGCGTCGACGCTGACCGAGGACCTCAAGTCGCCATGGGGGCTGGCGCCGCTGCCCGAGGGGGATCTGCTGGTCGGCTCGCGCGACGAGGGCACGATCAGCCGGATCGACGGGGAGAGCGGAAAGCAGACGGTGATCGGCTCGGTGCCGGGCGTCTCGCCGGCGGGCGAGGGCGGTCTGCTGGGCCTGGCCGTGTCGCCGTCGTTCGCCTCGGACCACCAGGTGTACGCGTACTTCACGACGGAGTCGGACAACCGCATCGCCCGCATGCTGTACGACGAGGCGAAGCCCGCAGGCCAGCAACTGGGCGCGCCGGACACGATCTTGAGAGGCATCCCCAAGGGCGTCGTCCACAACGGCGGGCGGATCGCGTTCGGCCCGGACAAGATGCTGTACGCGGGCACGGGCGAGACCGGCGAGACGGGGCTCGCGCAGGACAAGGAGTCGCTGGGCGGCAAGATCCTGCGGATGACGCCGGACGGCCAGCCGGTCCACGGCAATCCGGAGGCCGACTCGGTGGTCTATTCGTACGGCCACCGCAATGTGCAGGGGATCGCCTGGGACTCCGAGAAGCGCCTGTGGGCAGCGGAGTTCGGGCAGAACACCTGGGACGAGCTGAATCTCATCGAGCCCGGCAAGAACTACGGCTGGCCGGAGGTGGAGGGCAAGGGAGGCAAGGCGGGCTTCGTCGACCCGGTGGCGGTGTGGAAGACCAGCGAGGCATCCCCCAGCGGCATCGCGTACGCGCAGGGCTCGATCTGGATGGCGGCGCTCCAGGGCAAGCGGCTCTGGCGGATCCCGTTGGCGGGGACGGAACTCTCCGCGGAGCCACAGGCGTTCCTGGAGGAGGAGCACGGCCGCCTGCGCACGGTCCAGTCGGCGGGCGGCGACAAGCTCTGGCTCGTCACCAGCGAGACGGACACCCGGGGCACGCCCGAGCCGGGAGACGACAAGATCCTCCGCTTGGAGGTGAAGTAAGGGGTGGACAGCTTGTGTTGAACCTCATGGATGAGCTCTTCGCACCGGCCCGCAAGCACGAGGAGGACGAACGCAACCGTCTGGCGCTGACGAGGGTGGACATAGGCGACAGCGACCCGAGCCGAGGCCCGATAGACCTCGCCTCGGGGAAGGTGACCGTTCGCGCCGGCGGGTCGGAGCGAGACGACACGGGCTCGTCGGACGCCTGAGGCGCTGCTGGGGGCGGTGCCGGGGCGAGCGGGGCCCCGGGCCGAGGGCCGTGAGCTTGGGCCGCCTGGGAAGCGGCCGCCCTGCGAGCGCTCGCGCCCGCGTGCGGCCCGGTCCGGCGTCCAGCCGAGGCCGGGGTCCGGGCCGGAGGCCGGGGCTGGGCGGAGAGCCAGGGGCTGGGCTGCAGGTTCGGGGGCTGGGTCCGGACCCTGCGCTGGGGTCCGCGCCGAGGGCCGAGAGCTGGGCTGCGGGTTCGGGGACTGGGTCCTGGCCATGTGCTGCGGTCCAGGGCCGGGGCTAGGGTCCGGGCCGTGAGCTTGGGCCGCCTGGCAGGCGGCCACCCTGCGAGCGTTCGCGCCCTCGTGCGGCCCGGTACCGCGTCCGGGCCGGGGGCTGGGCTGCGGGTCCGGGGGCTGGGGTCCCTGCCCTGCGCCGGGGTCCGGGCGCAGGGCCGCGGGCTGGGCGCAGGGCCGCGGGCTGGGCAGCGCGCCCGGGGCGCCCCGACGCGCCTCCCCCGCTCTACGCCGAGCTCGCCTGCGGAGGGAACATCCGCAGGCGGTGGGCCAGTGCGGCCGCCTCGCCGCGGGTGGCTACGGAGAGCTTGGACAGGATGTTGGAGACGTGGACGCTCGCCGTCTTCGGGGAGATGTAGAGCTCCTCGGCGATCTGGCGGTTGCTGCGGCCCGCGGCGACCAGGCGCAGGACGTCCTGTTCACGGCGGGTCAGGCCGAGGACCGGTGCCGGGGCGGTCGCTGCGGGGGCGGGGGCGTCCGTCAGGGCGATGCGGGCGCGCTGGGCCAGCAGCGCGACGTCCTCGGCCAGGGGCCGCGCGCCCAGGCGCTCGGCCGTGGCCTGGGCCTGGCGCAGCAGGTCGGTGGCCTGCGCGCGGGTCCCGTCGACCGCCGACGACGACTGGAGCAGGGCCTGCGCCCACCGGAAGCGGACGTTCGCCAGGTCGTAGGGACGCCCCACCAGCTCGAACGCGGCCGCCGCCTCCGCCCAGTCGGACGCCGTGTCCTCGCCCTCGGCGCGGCGCAGCTCCGCACGGACCCACTGCTCGTGGGCCGTCCACACCGGCACCGCGGTGACCAGGCCCCTGGCCGCCTTGCGGATACGGTCCAGCGCCTGGGCGCGGCCCTCCTCCGCGGCGGGCAGGCCGCGGGTGTCCGCCTCGAGCGTGGCGGCCGCGCGCAGGAGCGGCCACGCGTACCGCTGGGTGCCCGGCGGGAAGCCCGCCTTCGCGGCGCGCTCGAACTCCTCCCGGGCGTCGGCGATCCGCCCCTGTGCCGCGGCCACCCGCAGCGCCAGGGTGTTCAGCGGCAGGGACGACTGCGGCATCGGGTCGTGCGGGCCGAAGTGGGCGACCGCGGCCTCCAGGCACTCCGCCGCCTTCGCCGCGTCGCCCCTGGCCAGCGCCAGCCAGGCCGTCCAGGTCGCCGCGTACCCGCGCGGCTTCGGGCTCAGGGCGATCCGCAGCCCCCGCTCCGCCTTCTGGGCTGCCTCGTCCCAGCGCCCGAGCGAGGCGAGCGACTCCGCGAGATTGGTGCAGACCCAGGCCTCGTTGTCCAACAGGCCGTACTCACGGGAGAGTCTGACACCCTCCTCGGAGACGTCGACCGCCTCCTGGGAGCGCCCCGCGCCCTCCAGCACAGAGGGCAGGTTCACATGGACGAGCGCCACCTGGCTGGTGAGCTCGAGGGCGCCGGCCCGGTCGTTGACGGCGCGCATCTCCGCGAGCCCGCCCTCGACGTCGCCCGCGTCGACCATGAGGCTGCCGAGCGTGAGCCGGGCGCGCAGTTCGGTGGCCTCCTCGCCGACCATGCGCGCGTACTCGATCGCGCGCTCGGCCGTCGCCAGGCTCTCCGGCCCGGGGTCGTGCAGAGTCCCCCATGAGGCCGCCTCCGCCAGCACCTCCGCGTGCACGGCGGACGGCGGCAGTCCGCGTACGAGCTCCTGCGCCTTGCCCAGCTCGGCCCAGCCGTCGCCGCGGCCCAGCTGCGAGACCAGCCGCGAGCGCTGCACCGAGAACCAGGCCGCGCGCAGATTGTCGTCGTCGCCCTCGGCCAGCCGCTGGGCCCGCCTGGCTATCTTCAGCGCGCGCTCCCGCTCCCCGCTGAGCCGTCCCGCGACGCACGCCTCCGCCATGAGGTCGAGGAAGCACAGCGGAGCGCTGGCCTCGTCGCAGCCGCACGGCGGGTAGATCTCCGCGTGGTCGGCGGGCCGCAGCTCGTCGCGGAGCCCGTCGGGGACGCTGTCCCAGAGCTCCATCGCCCGTTCCAGGAGGATCAGTTGCTCGGCGTAGGCATGCCGGCGCCGGGCCTCGACCGAGGCGCTGAGCACGGCGGGGAGCGCCTTGGCCGGGTCGTGGGCGTGGTACCAGTACGTGGCGAGCCGCATCGCGCGCTCGTCCTGCCGTACGAGTGAGGGGTCCGCTTCCAGGACCTCGGCGAAACGGCGGTTGAGCCGGGAGCGCTCGCCGGGCAGCAGGTCGTCGCTGACGGCCTCGCGGGCGAGCGAGTGGCGGAAGCGGTAGCCGTCGCCGTCCGGGGTGGCCAGCAGGATGTTCGCGCCGACGGCCGAGCGCAGCGCCTCGATGAGGTCGTCCTCGGACAGCTGGGCGACGGCGTGCAGCAGCCCGTACTCCACGGTCGAGCCGCCCTCCGCGACGATCCGCGCGACCCGCTGTGCGTCCTCGGGCAGCGCCTCGACGCGGACGAGCAGGATGTCGCGGAGCGAGTCGGGCAGGCCGTTGGGGCAGCACTCGTCGATGCTGGCGGCGAGCTCCTCGACGAAGAAGGCGTTGCCGTCGGAGCGCTCGAAGACCCGGTCCACCAGGGCCGGTTCGGGCTCGGCGGCGAGGATGCCGGCCATCTGGCGCTGGACCTCGCCGCGGTTGAAGCGGGTCAGCTCGACGCGCTGGACCGTGCGCATCCGGTCGAGCTCGGCGAGGAAGGGCCGCAGCGGGTGGCGCCGGTGGACGTCGTCGGAGCGGTAGGTGGCGATCAGCAGGAGCCGGCCGCGGCGCAGGGTGCGGAAGAGGTAGCCGAGCAGATGGCGGGTGGAGGCGTCCGCCCAGTGCAGGTCCTCCAGGACCACGACGATGGTGCGGTCGGCGGCGATCCGCTCCAGCAGCCGGGCGGTGAGCTCGAAGAGACGGGCCATGCTCTCCTCGTCGTGCCGGCCGTGCTCGCCGCGCGAGGTCTCCCCCAGCTCGGGCAACAGCCGTGCCAGCTCGTCCTCCTGGCCCGCCGCCGCGGCGGCGAGCTCCTTGGGGAGCCGCCGGTGCAGGGCGCGCAGAGCCGTGGAGAAAGGCGCGAACGGCAGTCCGTCCGCGCCTATCTCCACACAGCCGCCGACCGCGACGACGGCCTCATGGCGGCACGCCTCGGCGAGCAGCTCCTCGACGAGCCGGGTCTTGCCCACCCCGGCCTCGCCGCCGACGAGCAGCGCCTGCGGCTCGCCCGCGGGGCCGCTGTCGATCGTGCCGGCGGCGCGGGCGAGCGCTTCGGTGAGCTGGGCCAGTTCGCCGGCTCGGCCGACGAACACCGGGCTGACGGTCCTAGTCTCCACGCTGCCGAGCATCGCACAGGCATCCGGCGATACGGCACTCATGATCGGAATGACGGTCATCACGCCGGCTCCTGCGCCGGTTACGCGGCGCGGGTGAAGCGGTGGGCCGGGTCCGAACTCACCCGGCCCTCCCTTGTGTTCTTGGCAGTCCGTCTGGCCGCCCGGCGGGCCTGGCGGAGCTGGTGGGCCAGGCGCTGGTCCTCGGCCTCCTTGATGAGGTCGGCCCGGCGCATCTGCTGGATCTCGTACTCGAACATGTCGTGCTCCCTTGGTGCGAGGTTCTTCGCCGCATCGCTCTCTGCGATGCCTCAACTCTCGCTTCCCAGGGGGGTCCGCCACATCGGGAGAGTGACGCATGTTCGCCGGGACGGGGGGCCTTAGACGCACACGGGGCGCCTAGGGCTGCGGCCTAAGGCGCCCCTAGGGCGCGGCTTGGAGCGCCTAGGGCTCGTAGACGTACGGCGTCGTCGTGCTCAGCGGGGCGAAGCCGAGCCGCTGGAGGATCGGCCTGCTCTGGTCCGAGGCGTCGACCTGGAGGTAGCGGACGCCCTGTTCGGCGGCGATGCGGGCTCTATGGGCGACCAGCGCTCTATAGACGCCTCGGCCGCGCCACGCCTCGACGGTGCCGCCGCCCCACAGGCTCGCGAAGTCCGCTCCGGGGTACAGCTCGATGCGGGCCGAGGACACCGGCGTCGAGCCCGCCGTGGCGACGACGACCTCAAGGAGGTGCGGAGTCCTCTCCAGCTGGGCGACCAGCTGCTCCCTGAGCCGGGCGCTGCTCGCGCCGAACGCGTCCTGATGCACCTCGGCCATCAGGTCCAGGCCCGCCGCGTCGGTCGCCGTGCGCAGCTCGACGCCCTGAGGCAGCTCGACGTCGGTGGGCAGCGAGGCGACCTCGGCGACCATCAGGGTCTCCATGGGCTCCGGGACGAAGCCCGCGGCGCTCAGCCGGGCGCCGAGGTCGTCGGGGCGGTCGTAGGAGTACAGCTTCCACTCGAACGCGCGGCCGAGGCCGGCGAAGTACCGCACCTGCTCGGCGATCGCCTCGTCGGCCGTGGCCGGGTCCAGGTCGGACCAGAGGATGCCGCTCCAGTCGCCTCCGACGCCGACCTGCCGTACGACGTCGCCGACTCGTTCGACCCCCTCGGGCCGGGTGCTCCGGCGCATCTGCCGATCGAAGAGGGCGCGTGCTTCGTCATGATCCATGCGCCCATGGGACATCGGCCGCGGCGCCGGCCGCCACCGGGTTTCAGGGGCCGGTGGGAGCGCCGGCGCTGGGCACGTCGAGGAAGAGGTCGAAGTACATGCCGGTGGAGACGATCAGGCCCAGGACGCCGAGGACGACTCCGGCCACGGCGAAGGCCCTGACCCAGCCGGCCCGCTGGGGCCAGGCGAGCACGAGCACGCCGACGATCAGGGCGAGGAGCGCGAAGATCCCGTTGACCAGGGCGGTGGTGTGCCAGGCGTCGCTGTAGATGGCGGCGATCTGCTCGGCGGGGTTGCCGCCCTGCGAGGTCTCGATCTGGCCGACCAGGGTCTGCCGCTCGGCGGCGATCCTGCCGACCCAGCTGCCGCTGAGGGCGATGACGCCGAGCGCGGCGGACACGATGCCGCTCGCGGCGGCGCCGATGCCGGCGGCGCGCTTCGACGGACCGAGGTCATCCCCCGTGTCGTCCTGCGCGCCGCCCTCGGCGCGGTGCGGCTGCTCTATGGCGTCGTCGGCCGCTATAGCGTCCTCCGCCTCGGCGGCGGGCGCCCCGGCGGGCTTCGCCGTGTCCACCGGCGTCGTGGCCTTCGTGGTCGCTGTGGCCTGTGCCGGCTGCTCTGCGGTCTTGCCCTTTGCTGCTCCGGCCGCGGTGCCGGCCGCGTCGGTCGTGTCTGTGGTCTCGTCGGTCTCGCTGCGGTTCATGAACCGCACGCTAGGCCGCCTGTCTGAGAGTCCCCTTAACGCGCTTGCCCGAAGCCCGCTAGCGGGTCTGGGCCGAGCGCGCCGCCCGCCACTCCGAGGCCAGCACCGACCAGATCTCCGAGTCGTGCCGCTTGCCGCGGTAGGGGTAGCTCTCCCGCAGGACCCCGTCCCGCGTCATCCCGAGCCGCTCGGCGACCTTGATGCTCGCCGTGTTGCCCGAGGACGCCACCCACTCGATCCGGTGCATCCCGCGCTCTTCGACCGCCCAGTCGATCAGCACCCGGGCGGCGCGCGTGACCAGGCCCCTGCCCGCCGCGGACGGCTCCAGCCAGCAGCCGACCTCGCAGGACTCCCGTACGGCGTCGAAGACCCGGAAGAGCACCCCGCCGACCAGCTTGCCGTCCAGCCAGATGCCGTAGATCCGGCCGGCGTCCGCCGCCTGCTTGTCGGCGTACGACTGCAGGAAGGCGCGCGCCGAGTCGACGTCGACGGCCAACGCGGCCAGCGGGATGTACTGGCCGATGAACTCCCGCCCGCGGTCCATGTGGGCCAGGTACTCCTCGGCCTGCCAGGGCTCCAGCGGACGCAGCTGCGCCCCGTCGTCGCCCAGCGATATCGCGAACACTCTTGGTCCTCCCCGTGCTTACGGCACGAGCTGCCCGTTCTCGCTCGCGCGCTGCCCAGGGATCTTCGCATGCGGGCCGCGGTCGGGCGGCTCGATGCTGATGCGCGGCAGCCGGCGGTCCAGCCAGCCGGGCAGCCACCAGTTCGCGCCGCCGAGCATGTGCATGAGCGCGGGCACCAGGAGCGTGCGCAGCACGAACGCGTCCAGCGCGACCGCCGCGGCCAGGGCGATGCCGAACATCGCGATGACGCGGTCGCCGCTGAGGACGAAGGCGAGGAACACCGAGATCATGATCACAGCAGCGGAGTTGATCACTCGGCTGGTCTCGGCGAGGCCCACGCGCACGGCCCGCCGGTTGTCGCGGGTCTCCAGCCACTCCTCGTACATCCGGCTCACCAGGAACACCTGGTAGTCCATAGAGAGCCCGAAGAGCACGGAGACCATGATGACCGGCAGGAACGGCTCGATCGGCCCGGCCCGGCCCAGTCCCAGCAGCTCGCTGCCCCAGCCCCACTGGAAGATCGCCACGACGATCCCGAAGGACGAGGCGACGGCGGCGACGTTCATGGCCGCCGCCTTGAGCGGGATCCCGATCGAGCGGAAGGCGAACAGCAGGAGCAGACAGCCGAGCGCGATGACGACGCCGACGAAGAGCGGCAGCTTGCCGACGATGATCTCGGCGAAGTCGTCGTAGCCGGCGGTCACGCCGCCGACCTGGACGTCCAGGGAGGTGCCGTCCTCGGCGGCCGGCAGGACGTCCTGCCTCAGCCGGTCGACGAGGTCGCTGGTGGACTGCGACTGGGGCGCGGACCGAGGCACGACGACGAGCGCCGCCGTGTCGCCGCTGCTGTTGTACGCGACCGGGCCGACGGACGCGACGCCCTCCGCGCCCCTGAGGGCGCCCGGCAGCTTCTCCAGGGCGAGGCGCTCGTCGGCGCCGTCGAGGTGGGCGACGAGGGTCAGCGGCCCGTTGACGCCCGGTCCGAAGCCCTCGGCGAGCAGGTCGTACGCCTGGCGGGTGGTGGCGGAGGCGGGGCCGTTGCCCTGGTCGGAAGTGCCGAGGTGGAGCGAGAACGTGGGAAGGGCCAGCACCAGCATGACCGCGGCGGCGACGCCGCCCAGCAGCTTGGGGCGCCGCTCCACGAACGCGGACCAGCGGGCGGCGAAGCCGGTCGGCAGCTCGGGCTGCGGACCGTGCTCGGCCAGGCGCCGGCGCTCGCGCCGGCTGAGCGCCTTCATGCCGATGAAGGACAGCAGGGCGGGCAGCAGGGTCACCGAGGCGGCGACGGTGAGGACGACGGTGAGCGAGGCAGCTATGGCGACGCCGTTGAGGAAGCTCAGGCGCAGGATGAGCATGCCGAGCAGCGCGATGCAGACGGTCGCGCCCGCGAAGACGACGGCGCGGCCGGTGGTGGCGACGGCGTTGCGGGCCGCCTCGCCCACGGGCAGGCCGCGTTTGAGGCCCTTGCGGTGTCTGGTGACGATGAACAGGGCGTAGTCGATCCCGACGCCGAGCCCGATGAGCAGGCCGAGCATCGGCGCGAAGTCGGCGACGGTCATCACATGGCCGAGCAGCACGATGCCCGCGTAGGCGGTCCCGACGGACACCAGGGCGGTGGCGATGGGGAGCAGGCTGGCGGCGAGCGATCCGAAGGCGAGGAAGAGCACGACGGCGGCGACGGCCACTCCGACGATCTCGGCCGTATGTCCGCCGGGCGCCTCGGTGAGCGCTATAGCGCTTCCGCCGAGCGCCACCTGGACGCCTTCGTCCTCGGCGGCGAGCGCTCTGTCGACGACGGCGTCGATCTGCGCGGTGGGTATGTCCTCGGCCTGCTCGTCGAAGGTGACGCCGGCGTAGGCGGTGCGTCCGTCGGCGCTGATCTGCGCGCCGCCCTCGCTTGTGTACGGGCCGACGACGGCGGCTATCCCGTCGAGCCGAGCGACGTCCTCGAGCATCTGGGACATGCGCTGCTCGACGCCGGCGGCGCGGACGCTGCCCCGGTCGGTGTGCCAGACGATCGTGTCGGCGTCGCCGGCCTTGCCGTGGAAGCCCTCCTCGATGAGGGCCGCGGCCCGGCCGGACTCGGCGCCCGGCACCTCGTAGTCGTTCGAGTACGCGGATCCCGCCGTCCCCGCGGCCGCCGCGACCCCTGCGAACGCCAGCAGCCACAGCAGTACGGCGACGAGCCGGTGCTGGACGCACCACCGGGCGATAGCTGCCAACGGATCGCTCCCTGGGGGTTCGTGGATCTTTGATCGGGAACGGCCCGCAAAGAACGAAGTCCTAACAAAGAGCAACTCTGACAGCCAATAGTGATCCTTTGCCCCTTTCGTGGCCATACTCACAGAGGTGCGGGGGCCCTGGACCAGCGGTCCCGGGCCCCCGCGCACGACCTTGCTCGTTCGCCCCGGGCGCGCGCCGCGCTATGGCGGGCGCCGAGCGCCGCCCGGCTCAGCCCGAGACGCTCGCGCGCCCGTTCTCGATGTGGCCCATCAGGCGGCGGCGGAACCCCGCTCCGGCGTCGCCCTCGGCGCTCACCTCGACGTCGTACCAGCCGTGCGCGTCCGCGGCCGAGTGGACGACGGTGCGGCTGCGGCCCGGCTTGACGGTGATCGTGCGGGTCCAGTCGCCGAGATCGGCCTCGTCGACGTAGCCGAGGGGGCGGACGGTGAAGACGATCGCCTCGTCGCCGTCGTTGCGCAGGATCAGATGCAGATCACGGTCGTGGTGGTCGATGGACGAGGAGAGCTGGGCGCCGCCGGTCACGCGCCCGGCGAACTCGCGGCGGAAGCCGTTCGGCCCGGTGACCGTGAAGCGGTAGGCGTCCTTGGTAAGGGGCACCGACCACTGCGCCCTGCCCCTTACGTCCTTGTGCTGCGGAACGGGGAACTCGCCCGCGTACGGATAGAGCGCGAAGTGCGCGCTCGCCTTTCCGCTGTTGCTCAGCGCCAGCCGGAAGACCCCGTCCACGACCTTGCCGTGCGCGTCCGGCTGGTACGGCAGCGGACGCGCGGGACGGACGCCCTCCTCCTGCACGGGCATCTGCTGCACGGCCGGCGGAACGGGCCGCCAGCGCCCGGTGAAGGGCGGAGCCTGTCCCGGCTGCCGCACGTCCGGCTGTGGCCGGCCGCGCCGGAAGTCGAAGGCGGAGGTGAGATCGCCGACGACGGCGCGCCGCCAGGGCGTGATGTTCGGCTCCGCGACGCCCGTCCACTTCTCCAGCAGCCGTATCACCGAGGTGTGGTCGAAGACCTCGGAGCAGACATAGCCGCCGACCGACCAGGGGGAGATCACCAGCATCGGGACCCGCACGCCGAGCCCGACGGGCAGGCCCTGCCACCGCTCGTCCTCGTTCTCGGCGGGCGGCACGGGCGGCGGGACATGGTCGAAGAAGCCGTCGTTCTCGTCGTAGTTGATCAGCACGACGGTGTGCCGCCATACCTCCGGATGCGAGCCGAGCGCGTCGAGCACCTGGTAGACGAGGGACGCGGACGCTATGGGCGACGAGGAGCCGGGGTGCTCGGAGTCCAGCGCGGACGGCACCAGGTAGGAGACCTCGGGCAGCTCGCCCGCGGCGACGTCGGCCCGGAACCGCTCGGCGAGGCTGCCGGTCTCCCCGCGCCGCAGCCCCCGCTCGAAGAGGGACCGCTCCGCCGCCGTGAGGGTGGCGACGCCCTCCTCCAGGGCGGCGAGCAGCCTCGCGCGCTCGGCGGCGTCCTGGCTCTCGCGCACCTTCGCGTAGAACGCCTCCATGAAGGTGTGGCCGCCGGTCTTGGCGAGGGCCTTGCGCGCGATCTTCTTGAAGGCGGTGAAGAACTCGATGTTGTTGTCGGTGAAGTTCTCCCACTCCTGGTACGTCTTCCAGCTGCGGCCGGCCGCTTCCAGCCGCTCCGCGTAGGTGGGCCACGGGTAGCCGGGATGGACGCCCTCGGCGTACGCGGCGTTGGTCACCGCCCGGGAGCCGTCGGCCTCGTACCCGGTCCAGCCGCTCCATAGGTGGTTGCGGTTGGGGCTGGTGGAGGTGTGGGTCGAGGAGTGGTAGGCGTCGCAGATGGTGAAGGTGTCGGCGAGCTCGTAGTGCAGGGGCAGGTCGCGCCGGTCGTAGTACGCCATGGTGGCGGCGGTCTTCGCGGAGACCCAGCCGTCCATCCAGCCGTCGTGCCAGGCCTTGGCGCCACCGCTCCAGGAGTGGTCGAGGTCGCCGATGTACTGCAGGTCCTTCTTCTGCGCCTCGGCGGCCTCGCGCACAGGGAAGGGCAGCACCGTGCGCTCCGGTCCCGGCTGCTCGAAGACCGTGGCGCCGGAGGGCAGTTCGACGGCGTTGCGGTCGCCGAAGCCGCGCACTCCGCGCAGGGCGCCGAAGTAGTGGTCGAAGGACCGGTTCTCCTGCATCAGGACGACCACGTGCCTGACCGCGTGCAGTCCGCCGCGCGGCGGCTCGGCGGCCAGCGCGGCCCGCAGTGAGGGCGGCAGCAGCGAGCCGGCCGACGCCGCGCCGACGGCGCCCCCGCCGAGTGCGAGCAGCCGCCTCCGTGAGATGTCCGTGGTCACGTCGTCCTCCCGATTCCCTTGTTACGGCCGGGAACGTAATCGCGCCGGATGACAGAGGGAAGGCCCATGAACGGCGTGACGGTGAACGTCCAACAGCCCGTGCGAAGAGTCCAACTCAGGCCGCCTACGGACTCGATCGTTCCGCCGAGACGGCGGGTGTCCAGAATGTGGACCTCTTGTTTCAGCCGCTCCGGCGGGCCGCCGCGCCCCGATACGGCCTGATCGTCCTGCGCACGGGCAGGCAAGCGGGCGGCGCCGGGCCGCCCGGCGTCGAGATTGCGTCTTGGTCCCCCATTACTCGGCGTCAGTTGTCAGTGACTGCTGGCACGATGACGGATATGGACTACAGGGGGACAGACCACACGGGGACCTACTATCCATCGGCGACCGGGTACGAGCCGGTCCTCACGCCAGGCGAGGCGGCGGAGTTCGCGCGCTCGCTCCACGACGCACCGGACCGGCACTTCGGCCAGGATCCGGTCCCGGTGCTCTTGTACGAACCGGGGGCCTCGCTGCGGGAGCGGCGCGAGGCGTTCCAGGAGGTGTACGACACGGTCGTGGCCCGGATCGGAGAGCCGACGCTGTACGGCGGCTCGGCGGAGGGCCCGAACGTCCGCTGGCGCGACGGCGACAGGGTCGTGCTGCTCGCGGGGAACCGGACCCGGGCGCAGCTCTCGGTCCACGGCACGGACGCGCTGGAGAGCGAGGAGCGCAGGACGTTCGAGTGGGGCGGCCCCTGTTCGGCGGACGAGCCGCACGACTTCGAGTATCTGCCGTACACCTGGCAGCTGGACCGCAGCGGCCCGGGCGAGCGCCCCACGGAGCGCCCCGGCGCGCGCATGGCCTCGGGTCTCGAGCACTTCGAGAGCGCGCTGGAGCTGCTGCTCGCCGCCTGGGTGGAGCAGCTTCCGGTGCAGGTCGGCACGGACTGGGCCAGCTTCTGCCTGACCAGCGGAGTGGACCGGGGGCGCCAGCTGCTCGTGTCGTACAGCCTGGCGGACGGCCTGCACGCCTCGATCGACGACCGCGACGGCGAGGACAGCCCGGAGCGGGCGCATCAGATGGTGGCGCGCGGCTGGCAGTCGCGCGATCGGGGCTGGTGGCAGACGGACATCGAGGACCCGGACCGCGCGTCCGCGGCGGCGGTGGCCCGCCTGGCGCTCACGGAGCTGCGCGCCCGCGGCACCCGGGAGCCGGAGGAGCTGCGCGCGCGGGACGCCAGCTGCAAGGACCGCGGCGAGCTGTGGCTTCCGGGCCTGGGCATACGTCACTGAGGCCGGCTTGGCGGTACGGGGGAGACGAGGGGCGACCCCGCCCTCGCGCGCGCCGGCGAAGGGGAGCGCCCCGACGCCTGACCGGACCCGTGCGCGGACGCGGATCCGTAGACGCGGTCCCCTGCGCAAACACGGACCCGCAGACACAGGCCGGCAGACGCAGACCCGTGTGCAGACGCGGACCCGCGGACACAGACCCGCGGACACAGACCGGTAGACGCCAGACCCGTAGACACGGCCCCGTAGACGCCGACCGGTAGGCACCGCCCGTAGACGCGGAAAGAGGCGACCCGCACCCGAGGTGCGAGCCGCCCCTGTGCGCGGCGGAGCCGGTGTCAGCCCTCGACGCCCAGCTTCTCCAGGATCAGTTCCTTCACACGGGCCGCGTCCGCCTGGCCGCGGGTGGTCTTCATGACTGCTCCGACCAGTGCGCCGACCGCCGCGACCTTGCCGCCGCGGATCTTGTCGGCGATGGCCGCGTTGCCCGCGATGGCCTCGTCGACGGCCGCGCCGAGCGCGCCCTCGTCCGAGACGACCTTCAGACCGCGCTTGTCGACGACCGCGTCCGGGTCGCCCTCGCCGGTGAGCACGCCCTCGATGACCTGGCGGGCCAGCTTGTCGTTGAGGTCGCCGGAGGACACCATCGCGGCCACCCGGGCCACCTGGGCCGGGGTGATCGGCAGCGACGACAGCTCGACGCCGTCCTCGTTGGAGCGGCGGGCCAGCTCGCCCATCCACCACTTGCGCGCCGCGGACGCGTCCGCGCCCGCCTCGATGGTGGCGACGATCAGGTCGACCGCGCCCGCGTTGAGGATCGACTGCATGTCGTGCTCGGAGACGCCCCACTCCTCGCGCAGCCGGTTACGTCGTACGCGCGGCAGCTCGGGCAGACCCGCGCGCAGCTCCTCGACCCACTCACGGGACGGGGCCACGGGCACCAGGTCGGGCTCGGGGAAGTACCGGTAGTCCTCGGCCTCCTCCTTGACCCGGCCCGACGTCGTGGAGCCGTCGTCCTCGTGGAAGTGACGGGTCTCCTGGATGATCGTGCCGCCCGAGGAGAGCACCGCGGCGTGCCGCTGGACCTCGTAGCGGGCGGCCCTCTCCACGCTCCGCAGCGAGTTGACGTTCTTCGTCTCCGAGCGCGTGCCGAACTTCTCGACCCCGTGGGGCCGCAGCGAGAGGTTCACATCGCACCGCATCTGGCCCTGCTCCATGCGGGCCTCGGAGACGCCGAGCGCCTTGATGAGCTCGCGCAGCTCGGCGACGTACGCCTTGGCGACCTCGGGGGCGCGCTCGCCCGCTCCCTCGATCGGCTTGGTGACGATCTCGATCAGCGGGATGCCGGCGCGGTTGTAGTCGAGCAGGGAGTGGGACGCGCCGTGGATACGGCCGGTGGCGCCGCCGACGTGCGTCGACTTGCCGGTGTCCTCCTCCATGTGGGCGCGCTCGATCTCCACGCGGAAGACCTCGCCGTCCTCCAGCTGGACGTCCAGATAGCCGTTGAAGGCGATCGGCTCGTCGTACTGCGAGGTCTGGAAGTTCTTCGGCATGTCCGGATAGAAGTAGTTCTTCCGGGCGAAACGGCACCACTCGGCGATCTCGCAGTGCAGCGCGAGACCGATCTTGACGGCGGACTCGACGCCGATCGCGTTGACGACCGGCAGGGAGCCGGGCATGCCGAGGCAGATCGGGCAGGTCTGCGAGTTGGGCTCGGCGCCCAGCTCGGTCGAGCAGCCGCAGAACATCTTGGTCTTGGTGCCGAGTTCGACGTGGACCTCGAGGCCCATGACGGGGTCATAGGCGGCGAGGGCGTCCTCGTACGACACCAGTTCAGTGACGGTCACGGTGAAACTTTCCCTCTCAGCCCAGCAGAACGTCGTCGTCGCCGAGCCGCTTCAGCTCGCGATAGAGGATGGCCAGGCCCGTGACGATGGCGGCCGCGGAGACGGCGGCGTCGACCAGCCGCAGCATGTCCCCGTCGTTGCGGGCGAGCTTCGCCTGCTTGGCGACGCTGATCGCGCCGAACGCGGTGCTGCCGAGCGACACGTACAGCCCAGTCTTGGACTTCTTGAAGTTCTTGGCTTTCTTGGCCATGGCACTCACAGCGACGGAGCCTCCTCAAGCAGCGGGTGACCCCACTTTTCCACGAAGGCGGCCTCGACGGCAGCGCCGACCTTGTACAGCCGGTCGTCCTTCATGGCGGGGGCGATGATCTGCAGTCCGACCGGCAGGCCGTCCTCCGGCGCGAGACCACAGGGCAGCGACATGGCGGCGTTGCCGGCCAGGTTGGTCGGGATGGTGCACAGGTCGGCGAGGTACATCGCCATCGGGTCGTCGGCGCGCTCGCCGATCGGGAAGGCGGTGGTGGGCGTGGTCGGCGAGACGATCACGTCGACCTGCTCGAAGGCCTTCTCGAAGTCCCGGGTGATGAGCGTGCGGACCTTCTGCGCGGAGCCGTAGTACGCGTCGTAGTAGCCGGAGCTGAGCGCGTACGTGCCGAGCATGATGCGGCGCTTGACCTCGTCGCCGAAGCCGGCCTCGCGGGTCAGCGCGGTGACGTCCTCGGCGGACTTCGTGCCGTCGTCGCCGACCCGCAGGCCATAGCGCATGGCGTCGAAGCGGGCCAGGTTGGAGGAGCACTCGGACGGCGCGATCAGGTAGTACGCCGACAGGGCCAGGTCGAACGACGGGCAGTCCAGCTCGACGATCGTCGCGCCGAGCGACTTCAGCAGCTCGACCGACTCGTTGAAGCGCTGGACGACGCCGGCCTGGTAGCCCTCGCCGGAGAACTGCTTGACGACGCCGACGCGCATGCCCTCGACGCTGCCGTTGCGGGCGGCGTCGACGACCGGCGGGACCGGGGCGTCGATGGAGGTCGAGTCGAGCGGGTCGTGCCCGGCGATGATCTCGTGGAGCAGCGCCGCGTCCAGGACCGTGCGGGCGCAGGGGCCGCCCTGGTCGAGGGACGACGAGAAGGCGACCATGCCGTAGCGGGAGACGCCGCCGTAGGTGGGCTTCACGCCGACCGTGCCGGTGACGGCGGCGGGCTGGCGGATGGAGCCGCCGGTGTCCGTGCCGATGGCGAGCGGGGCCTCGTACGAGGCGAGGGCCGCGCTGGAGCCGCCGCCGGAGCCGCCGGGGATCCGGGTCAGGTCCCAGGGGTTGCCGGTGGGGCCGTACGCGCTGTTCTCGGTGGAGGACCCCATGGCGAACTCGTCCATGTTGGTCTTGCCGAGGATGACGACGTCGGCTGCCTTGAGGCGCTTGGTCAGCGTCGCGTCGTACGGCGGGATCCAGCCCTCGAGGATCTTGGAGCCGACCGTGGTCGGAATGCCCTCGGTGGTGAAGATGTCCTTCAGCGCGAGCGGGACGCCGGCCAGCGGGCCGAGCTTCTCGCCCGCGGCGCGCTTGGCGTCCACGGCGCGAGCCTGGGCCAGCGCGCCCTCGCGGTCGACGTGCAGGAAGGCGTGCACCTTCTCGTCGACGGCGTCGATGCGGGCCAGGTGGGCCTCGGTGACCTGGACGGCCGTGAGGTCGCCGGCGGCGATCTTCTCGGCGATCTGGGCGGCGGTGAGCTTGATGATGTTGCTGTCCGTCATGGTGGGTTAGTCCTCCCCCAGGATCTGTGGCACCTTGAAACGCTGCTGCTCCTGGGCCGGGGCGCCGGAGAGCGCCTGCTCGGGGGTGAGCGACGGACGGACCTCGTCCGCGCGCATGACATTGGTCAGCGGCAGCGGGTGGGAGGTCGGGGGTACGTCTTGGTCGGCGACCTCGGATACGCGGGCGACCGCGCCGATGATGTCGTCGAGCTGAACGGCGAAGTGGTCGAGCTCTTCGGCCTTCAGCTCCAGACGCGCCAGCCGGGCGAGGTGGGCGACCTCCTCGCGCGTAATGCCAGGCATGCAGCGATCCTCAGGGGTGAGTGCGTGTGGTTTGGGGCCAATCCTATGGGGCGGGGGCGGGTGGCCACGAAACGGTTTGGCGGGGCGGGGGGTCCTCAGGTGCCGGACGGGCTGTTTTCCGCGGGGCGGGGCGGTTTCCTGGCGGGGAGGCGCGGCCAGACCAGCCTGGGACTCCGGTGTCCTCAAACGCCGGACGGGCTGAGTTTCCCCGGACGGGAGGTGCGTCCAGACAGCCTGGGGCTCCGGCGTCCTCAAACGCCGGACGGGCTGAGTTTCCCCGGGCGGGCTAGGAGTCCCCGGGCGGGGCGGATGCCCGGGGGCAGGCGCTGCCGAGACAGGCGGGGACTCCAGCGTCCTCAAGCGCCGGACGGGCTGGGATTCCCCGGACGGGCTGGGTTGCCCCGGACGGGCTGGGTTTGCCCGGACGGGGCGGTTGCCCGGGGGCGGGTGCCGCCGAGACAGGCGGGGACTCCAGCGTCCTCAAACGCCGGACGGGCTGGGTTGCCCCGGGCGGGCTGGGTGGCCCGGGTGGGCGGGCTGGAAGCGTCGTTAGGGGACTACCTGGGTGGAGGGCTCGTCCGCGTCTGTGGGGGATGCGGGGAGTTCCGCGGGGCGGTGCCAGCCGTGTTCGCCCCTGGCGCGCAGCCAGGCCGTCGTCTCCTGGGGTGGCATCGCCGCCGCGACCAGCCAGCCCTGGACCGCGTCGCAGCCCAGGTCGCGCAGCCGTTCCCAGGTCTCGTCGTCCTCGACTCCCTCGGCGACCACCAGCAGGCCCAGGGAGTGGGCGAGGTCGACGGTGCAGCGGACGATCTCCGCGTCCTCGTTGTCGACGGCGAGGCGTGCCACGAACGAGCGGTCGATCTTGAGCTCGCTCACCGGGAGCCTGCGCAGGTGGACGAGGGAGGAGTAGCCGGTGCCGAAGTCGTCCAGGGACATCTTGACGCCGTGGTCCGTCAGCCCGGCCAGGGTGTCCGCGGCGCGCTGCGGGTCCTCCAGCAGGACGTGCTCCGTTATCTCCAGCTGGAGCGCGCCCGGGGGCACCCCGTGGCGGGCGAGGCGGGCGGCGACGGAGCCGGCGAAGCCGGGGGTGTGGACGTCGCGCGGGGAGACGTTGACCGCGACGGGGACCTCCAGTCCCTGCGCGCGCCAGACGGCGACCTGGGCGAGGGCGGTGTCGAGGACGTACTCCGTCAGGTGCGGCATCAGCCCGGAGGACTCGGCGATCGCGATGAACTCGTCCGGAGGGACCCGGCCCCGGTCGGGGTGGACCCAGCGCACCAGGGCCTCGAGGCCGGCGACATGGCCGTCGAAGCGGACCTTGGGCTGGTAGTGGAGCTCGACCTCGCCGGCGTCGAGCGCCCGGCGCAGATCGCCCAGCAGGCCGAGGCGGTCGGGGGTGTTGCTGTCGCGCTTGGACTCGTACACCTCGACGCCCGTACGGTCCCGCTTGGCCTGGTACATCGCCACGTCCGCGCGGCGCAGCAGGCCCTCCGCGTCGAGCGCGTGGTCGGGGAAGACGGCGACGCCCGCGCTCGCCTCCAGGACGAGGGTGAGGCCGTCGAGGTCGAGCGGCGAGGACAGCTCGGCGACCAGATGGCGGGCGACGCGCTGGGCGCTGGTGGTGGAGTCGGCGGTCGGGAGCAGCACGGCGAACTCGTCGCCGCCCAGCCGCGCGGCCTCCGCCCCGCGCGGCAGCGCCAGCCGGAGCCGGTCGGCTATCTGCAGCAGCAGCCGGTCTCCCGCCAGGTGGCCGAGGGTGTCGTTGACCGAGCGGAAGCGGTCCAGGTCGATCAGTACGAGAGCGGATCGGGCGCCGCTGCCCTCGGCGTCCTCCAGGGCGGACCAGGTCCGCTCCAGCAGCCACTGGCGGTTGGGCAGTCCGGTCAGCGGGTCTCGCAGCTGCTCCTCGGCTCGGGCGCGGGCGATCCACAGCGTGGAGTCGAGGGCGATCAGCGGCACGGAGAACAGCGGCAGCAGCAGGGGCATGGCGACGGCGACGACGCAGATCAGCGGGGCGATGCCGAGCAGGGCGACCGCGACGAGGCCCTGCCGCAGCAGGGCCGTACGGGCGGCTGTGGGCAGTCCGCCGCCCTGTGGGGCCAGGACGTGCCAGAGCAGCAGCCGGGTGACGCTCAGATAGGCGGTGGCCGCCACCGCCACTTCCGGTGCGGCGGCGATCCCCCAGTCGAGCGGTTCCCAGGGCTGTTCGACGGAGGGGTTGACGCCGAACACGGCGAGGACGAGCGCGGCGGCGCCGATGCCGAGGATGTCGACGGAGCCGTGCACGACGCCTTGTCGCCAGCGGTGTCTGCGGGCCGCGCCGACCAGGACGACGACGGCCAGGCTGACCAGTCCGGCGGGCACCCAGCCGAACAGCAGGAGCACGGCGAGGGTGAGGGCGGCGCCGGAGCCGGTGCCGCCCCACCAGCGGTCGCGGCCGAGCGCGACCAGATGCCCGACGATGATCCCGGTGAGGACGGCCAGCGACCAGCCGACGGTCGAGGTGGGGAAGAGCGCGTGGCCCTCCCGCACGGTGCGGAAGATCCCGGTCGCCAGGACGGCGGCCGCGCCGACCACGACGGCGACGGGCAGTTGCGAGGTCATGCCCGCAAGGGCCGCGACTCCACCCGGCCGTGAGACCGGGGCGGCGCTCTCGGTCGGTTTCATTCCCGTCCCTCTCACAGCCGGCGGTGCCGTTGGCTCGCGATGGCTCCCGTTGTCATGCCACCACGACTGAATTCCCACCACGCAGCCGTGCACGACAAGCGCACGTCTCAACAGTAGGCCGCAGGAGGCTCGGACGGGCAGCGCTCTACAGCTCTTGCCCGAATGCGACCCGGCCACCCTTATCCATCTGGTATGCGCTGAACGGGTGACCTGTACTGGGTGTTCCGCGGCGGTTCCGGCCGTCTGATTCCGGCCCGTACGCGCCCCCTTAGAGCCCCACGCGAGCCCCTCCCGAGCCCCGCGCAAGCCCCCTCCGTCACGCCTCTGCAGGCACAGCGGCCTCACGGGCCGCCTCCGGTCCCTGTTCGAGGAGCACCGTGAAGCCGTCCTCGTCCAACACGGGCACTTTCAGCTGCATGGCCTTGTCGTACTTGGAACCGGGGTTGTCGCCGACCACGACGAAGGCCGTCTTCTTGGAAACGGAACCGGCCACTTTCGCTCCGAGGCTCTGGAGGGCCTCTTTTGCGCCATCCCTGGTGTGGTTCTCCAGGGTGCCGGTGACGACGACGGTGAGTCCCGCCAGCGGTCGGGGCCCTTCGTCCTCCCCCGCGCCCTCCTCCTCCAGCCGGACGCCCGCCTCCCGCCACTTGCGGACGATCTCGCGGTGCCAGTCCTCCTCGAACCACTGCTTGACGGAGGCCGCGATGGTGTCGGCGACTCCGTCGACCGCCGCCAGCTCCTCCTGGCTCGCCTGCTCGATGCGGTCGATCGACCGGAACTCACGGGCCAGGGCGGCCGCGGCGACCGGGCCGACGTGGCGGATGGAGAGGCCGTTGAGGAACCGGGCGAGCGGGCGCTCCTTGGCCGCCGCGATGTTCTCCAGCATCGCCAGGGCGTTCTTCCTCGGCTCGCCCTTCTGGTTGGCGAAGACGGTGACGACCTTCTCCTCGCCGGTCTTGGGGTCGCGCTTGGGCAGCCCGCTGTCCGGGTCGAGGACGTACGCCTTGATGGGCAGCAGCTGCTCGATGGTGAGGTCGAACAGGTCGCCCTCGTCCTTGAGGGCCGGCTCGGCCGGCTCCAGCGGTCTGGTCAGGGCGGCCGCGGCCACCTCGCCGAAGTTCTCGATGTCCAGGCACTCGCGGCCGGCGAGATAGGAGACCCGCTCGCGCAACTGGGCGGGGCAGGACCGGGCGTTGGGACAGCGGAGGTCGATGTCGCCCTCCTTCATGGCCCGCAGCGCCGTCCCGCAGTCGGGGCACTCGGCCGGCATGACGAACTCGCGCTCGCTGCCGTCCCGCAGGTCCACCACCGGGCCGAGGATCTCCGGGATGACGTCGCCCGCCTTGCGGATCACCACGGTGTCGCCGATGAGCACGCCCTTGGCCTTGACGACCTCCTGGTTGTGCAGGGTGGCGAACTCGACCTCGGAGCCGGCCACCGTCACCGGCTCCACCTGGGCGTACGGAGTGACCCGGCCGGTCCGCCCGACGCCCACCCGGATCTCGATCAGCTTGGTGTTGACCTCCTCCGGCGGGTACTTCCAGGCGATGGCCCAGCGCGGCGCCCGCGCGGTGGAGCCGAGCCGCCCCTGGAGCGGGATCTCGTCCAGCTTGACGACGACCCCGTCGATCTCGTGCTCCACGGAGTGGCGGTTCTCGCCGAAGTACGCGATGAACTCCCGTACGTCGTCGAGGGAGTCGACCACCTTGTTGTGCCCGGCGGTGGGCATGCCCCATTCGCGCAGCAGGTCGTACGCGTGCGACAGACGGTCGATGTCGAAGCCCTCGCGCGCGCCGATGCCGTGCACGACCATGCGCAGCGGGCGGGTCGCCGTGACCTTCGGGTCCTTCTGGCGCAGCGAGCCCGCCGCCGCGTTGCGCGGGTTGGCGAAGGGCTTGTCGCCGGCCGCCACCAGGCGGGCGTTGAGGTCCTGGAACTTCTCCATCGGGAAGTAGACCTCGCCGCGGATCTCGACGAGGGGCGGGACGCGGTCGCCCTTCAGCCGGTGGGGGACGTCGGCGATGGTGCGGACATTGGGGGTGATGTCCTCGCCGGTGCGCCCGTCGCCGCGGGTGGCGGCCCGCGTCAGCCGTCCGTGCTCGTACGTCAGGTTGACGGCGAGGCCGTCGACCTTCAGCT
This sequence comes from Streptomyces sp. NPDC051907, assembly GCF_040681075.1. Lineage (NCBI taxonomy): Bacteria > Bacillati > Actinomycetota > Actinomycetes > Kitasatosporales > Streptomycetaceae > Streptomyces > Streptomyces sp. NPDC051907. The sequence continues at coordinate 50,873 of NZ_JBFAYB010000001.1, forward strand.
CGCACAGCAGGTGGTAGTCCCCGGTGTTGACCTCGCGGGCGACGCGCTCCGCCCAGCCGGCCAGCTCGGCGTCGTCGAAGGCGTTGTCCAGCGAGAGCATGCGCTCGCGGTGCTCGACGGCCGTGAACTCCGTCTCGTACTGCCCGGCGACCTTCTGGGTCGGGGAGTCGGGCGTGCGCAGCTCCGGATGCTGCTCCTCCAGGGCCTCCAGGGAGCGCAGCAGCTTGTCGAACTCGCCGTCGCTGACGACCGGCTGGTCCCTCACGTAGTACCGGAAGCGGTGCTCCTCGACCTGCTCGGCCAGCTGGGCATGCTTCTCCCGAGCCTCGGCGGGCACTGCCCCGTGCTGTTCGACAGCCACCGTCTCATCCTCCCGTTACCTGGGCCCTGGACACCCCGGGCCGCTACTCAGGGTTGTCAGCGAGCGATCTCGCCGCCTTGACGCAGTGGGCGAGAGCCGCCCGGGCATACGCGGGCGAAGCACCCGCGAGACCGCACGACGGGGTGATCGCCACGGACTCGCTGAGAGTCCCCGGATTCAGCCCCAGCCTGCGCCACAGCGTCCTGACACCCATGACGCTACCGGCAGGGTCTGACAATGCGGCGTCAGTGGACGGCACGACGCCCGCGAACAGCTGCGTACCCCCTTCCACCGCCTCGCCGATCGACTCCTCGTCACGTTCGGTGAGCAGAGAGAAATCGAACGAGACGCCTGCCGCGCCGGCCCGGCGCAGCAGCGCGAACGGCACGTCCGGCGCGCAGGAGTGCACGACGACGGGCCCCTCGGCGACGCCGACGACGTCCCGCAGCGTGGACTCGACGATCTGGCGGTCCACCGCGCGGTGGGTGCGGTACCCGCTGGCGGTCCTGATCTGTCCGCGCAGCACGGCGGTCAGCGACGGCTCGTCCAGCTGGAGGACCACCTGCGCGCCGGGCGCCCGGCGGCGCACCTCCGCCAGATGCGTGCGCAGCCCCTCCGCGAGCGAGCCCGCCAGGTCGCGCACGGCGCCGGGGTCGCCGAGCGCCGCCTCGCCGTTGCGCAGCTCCAGCGCGGCGGCGAGCGTCCAGGGCCCCACCGCCTGCACCTTCAGCGGCCCCTCGAACCCCTGGGTGAACTCCTCCAGCGCGTCCAGGTCCTCGCCGAGCCAGGAGCGGGCGCGCCGGGTGTCGCGTCCCGGCCGGTCGCTGACCCGCCAGCCGCTGGGCTCCACATGGCCGTACAACTCGACGAGCAGGCCGATGGTCCGCCCGATCATGTCGGCGCCGGGTCCGCGCGCCGGCAGCTCGGGCAGGTGCGGAAACTCCTCGAACGCCCCCACGGCCGTCTTGGCGGCCTCGCGCGCGTCGCCGCCGGGCATCGAGCCGACGCCGGTGGCGGGTCCCCACTGCACGGCGCTCACCGGCCCGGCCGCACCGTCAGGTCGTTGATCTCCGCGTCGCGCGGCAGATCGATCGCCGTGACGATCGCCGTCGCGACCGACTCCGGGCTGATCCAGCGGGAGGCGTCGTACTCCTTGCCCTCCTGCGAGTGCACCTTGGCCTGCATGGGGCTGGCGGTGCGGCCCGGGTAGACGGAGGTCACGCGGACGCCGTTGCCGTGCTCCTCGTTGCGCAGGGAATCGGCGAGCGCCTTCAGGCCGTGCTTGGAGGCGGCGTACGCGCCCCACTCGGCGTGGGCGTTGAGCCCCGCGCCCGAGTTGACGAAGAGCACATGGCCCTTGGCGGCGCGGAGTTGGGGCAGGAACAGCCGGGTGAGCTCGGCCGGGGAGATCAGGTTGGCGTTGAGCTGCTGGTGCCAGGTCTTGGGGCGCAGCTCGGCGATCGGACCGAGGTCGACGACGCCCGCGATGTGCAGCAGCGAGTCGAGCCGGTCGGGCATCGGCTGCATGCCCAGGGACCGGGAGATGCGGTCGGGGTCGGCGAGGTCGGCGACGAGCGTGCGCGCGCCTTCGTAGTGGGTGGCGAGCTCCTTGGCGCGTCCGGCGTCGCGCGCCAGGAGGATCAGCTCGTCGCCTCGCTCGTGCAGCCGGCGGGTCACGGCCGCGCCGATGCCGGAGCCCGCCCCGGTGATCAGGTGTGTTGCCATACGGGACATGCTCGCATTACTGCACGCCTGCGGACTCCTCCAGGTAGGCGAGAGCACCGACGCCGTCCTCGGCGAAGAAGACCAGCTCCGTCAGGGGCAGCGGCAGGAAGCCCTCCTCGTCCATCCGCCGGAACTGCTCCTTCAGCCCGTCGTAGAAGCCCGCGGTGTTCAGCAGGACGACCGGCTTGGCGTGCTTGCCGTGCTTCTTCAGCTCCAGGATCTCGGTGGCCTCGTCCAGCGTTCCCGCGCCGCCGACCATGATCACGATCGCGTCGGACTTGGCGAGCAGCAGCGCCTTGCGCTCGGCGAGGTCCTCGGCGATCACCAGCTCGTCGGCGTCGGCGCGGGCGGTCGCCGCGAGGAACTCCACGGAGACGCCGACCAGCCGCCCGCCGGCGCTCCGCACGCCGTCCGCGACGACCTTCATCAGCCCGCTCTCGGACCCGCCCCACACCAGGGTGTGCCCGCCCTTGCCTATGAGCTCGGCGAACTCACGGGCCGGGCCGGTATAGCGCTCGTCGAGGTCGGCGGCGGAGAGGAAGACGCAGATGTTCATGGAGCCAACCGTACGGGCCGGCTCTGACAGCCCCCGCGGACGGCCTCGGGGCGCCGCGGAGAACGCACTCCCTCGGGGCGCCGGGAACGCGCGGCCCTCGGGGCGCCGGGAAGAAACGCGCGCCCTCCTAGCGCTGCAACCGCCATGACACAGACGCGCAGAGGACACCTCATCACCGTCGAGCAGGTCGCGGACCATGTACGCGTCGTGCACGACGGCCAGCTGATCGCGGAGAGCCGGCGGCCGCTGCTGCTGCGCGAGACGGGCCTGCCGGTCCGCTACTACCTCCCGCCCGAGGACGTGCGCACCGATGTGCTCACCGCCTCCCCCACCCGGACGCACTGCCCCTTCAAGGGCGAGGCCGCCTACTGGTCGCGGCCAGGGGCGCCCGATCTGGCGTGGGCGTACCTCGAGCCGATCGACGAAGTCGCCGCGATCAAGGGCCACTTCTGCTTCTACGACACCGAGGTCGTCCAGGACTGACGAGAGGAGCGTCGGGGAGCCTTCGGGAGAGTTGCCTTCGGGAGAATCCTCCCCGTCCGCCGATGAGTTCCGCTCCGCGCTCCGGTCACGACTTCTATGGACGACACCAACAAGACGCCCAGCAGGGCGAAATCGGCGGACGGCACGCTCATAGCGTACGAACAGCGGGGCGAGGGACCGCCGGTGGTGCTGGTCGGCGGCGCGCTGTGCACGGCGGCGTCGGACGCGCCGCTGGCCTCCCTCCTGGCGTCGCGGTTCTCCGTGTTCACCTATGACCGGCGCGGACGGGGCGCGAGCGGCGACACCGCTCCGTACGCCGTCGAGCGCGAGGTCGAGGATCTCGCGGCCGTCATCGCGCAGGCAGGCGGCGAGGCGTCCGTGCACGGCATGTCCTCGGGCGGGGCGCTGGCGCTGCGAGCGGCCTGCGACGGGCTGCCGATCGAGCGGCTGTCCGTCTACGAGCCGCCGTTCGAGACGAGTCCGGCGGTTCCGGCGGCCGACGGCGAGTGGGCCGCGTACGGCGTCCGGCTGCGCGAGCTGGTGGCCGAGGGACGGCTCGCCGACGCGCTCGCGCTGTTCCTTCGGACCGCCGGGATGCCCGCGCAGACGCTCGCCGAGATGCGCCTCGCGCCGATGTGGTCCGACCTGGAAGCGGTGGCGCACACCCTCGTCTACGACCGCGAGGTGCTGGGCGACGGTCGGGCGCCGCTGGAGCGGCTGCGCTCGGTCGACCAGCGGGTGATGGTCGTGGACGGCGGCGCGAGCCCCGGCTGGCTGCGGGAGACGGCGCGCACGGTGTCCGACTCCCTGCCGCGCGGCCGCCACTGCACGCTGACGGGCCAGACGCACGAGGTGGCGCCGCATGTGCTGGCGCCGGTGCTGGAGGAGTTCCTCGCCGGCTAGCGGCCGCCCCGGAGGCCGCAGGCAAGGAGCCCAGGGCAAAGGACCCACAGGGCACGGCGACGGACGCTCTCAGACGGACAGGGACGGACAGCGGGAACAGGCAGCGGGACAGGCAGCAGGGACAGACTCCCGGGACAGACCGCTGGTCAGGCGACCGACGCGGCTGCCCGCTCCGTCGTCGCGATCGTCGCCGAGCCCACCACGCGCGTGCCGTCGTACAGCACGATCGCCTGGCCGGGCGCCACGCCCCGCACCGGCTCGGCGAAGGAGACCCGGAGCTCGTCGTCGACCAGCTCCGCGGTCACCGGCGTCTCGCCGCCGTGCGCGCGCAGCTGCGCGGTGTACGTCCCCTGGCCCGCCGGCGCCGTCCCGCACCAGCGGGGCTTGATCGCACTCAGCCCGGTGACGTCGAGAGCCTCGACCGGGCCGACCGTCACCGTGTTGTTCACCGGCGAGATGTCCAGGACGTACCGCGGCTTCCCGTCGGGGGCGGGGTGGCCGATCCGCAGGCCCTTGCGCTGGCCGATCGTGAAGCCGAAGGCGCCCTCGTGGGTGCCCACCTTCGCGCCCGCCTCGTCGACGATGTCGCCCTCTGCCTTGCCGAGGCGGTTCGCGAGGAAGCCCTGGGTGTCGCCGTCCGCGATGAAGCAGATGTCATGGCTGTCGGGCTTCTTCGCCACGGCCAGACCGCGGCGCTCGGCCTCGGCGCGGATCTCGTCCTTGGTGGTGAGGGTGTCGCCGAGCGGGAACATGGCGTGGGCCAGCTGGCGCTCGTCGAGGACCCCGAGGACGTACGACTGGTCCTTGGCCATGTCGGAGGCGCGGTGCAGCTCGCGCGTGCCGTCCTCGTTGAGCACGACGGTCGCGTAGTGGCCGGTGCACACGGCGTCGAAGCCGAGCGCCAGCGCCTTGTCGAGCAGCGCGGCGAACTTGATCTTCTCGTTGCAGCGCAGGCACGGGTTGGGGGTGCGGCCGGCCTCGTACTCCGCGATGAAGTCCTCCACGACGTCCTCGCGGAAGCGCTCGGCGAGGTCCCAGACGTAGAAGGGGATGCCGATGACGTCCGCGGCTCGGCGGGCGTCGCGGGAGTCCTCGATGGTGCAGCAGCCGCGCGCGCCCGTGCGGAAGGACTGCGGGTTGGCGGAGAGCGCCAGGTGCACGCCGGTGACGTCGTGCCCGGCCTCGGCGGCGCGGGCGGCGGCGACGGCGGAGTCGACACCGCCCGACATGGCGGCGAGGACGCGGAGGGGGCGCTGGGAAGTCTGAGTCATAGCCATACCAGGGTAAGGGGCTCGGGGAACCTAAAGCTCGCGAGTAGGCGTTGTTGATCGCATGGGGAGCGAATCGAAGAGCGGCGCCGGGGGCGACGGGGCCCAGGGCGGCCAGCAGGCGGGGCCGGGCGGGCGGGGCGGCAGGCGCGGCGTGAGCCGTCGTGCCGTGCTGATCGGGGGCGGGGCCGCGCTGGTGGGCGGCGGCGTGCTCTGGCGGGACGACCTGCGCCGGCTGTGGTGGCGGCTGCCGGGGATGGCCAAGCCGCGCAAGGAGGGCGAGCTCGACCACGTGGGCGCGGAGTGGACGGCGGCCTCCCGGGCGAACTGGCGGCTCGCGGACCGCCCGGACGACTACCGCATCGACCGGGTGGTCATCCATGTCGTCCAGGGCAGCTATCCCACCGCGCTGAGGGTCTTCAAGAACCCGGGGCACGGGGCGGCGACGCACTATGTCGTCCGCAAGGACGGGCACGTGGCGCAGATGGTCCGCGAGCTGGACGTTGCCTTCCACTCCGGGAACCGCTCGTACAACGAACGCAGCGTCGGCATCGAGCACGAGGGGTTCGTGGACCGGCCGACCGACTTCACGGACGCGATGTACAGCTCGTCGGCGAAGCTGACGGCCGGGATCTGCGCGCGGTACGAGATACCGGTGGACCGGGAGCACATCATCGGGCACGTGGAGGTGCCGGGCACCGACCATACGGACCCGGGGCCGCACTGGGACTGGAACCGCTATATGGCGCTGGTCGCGAAGGCGAGGGAGAGGGCGGGGGGCTAAGGCCCCGGTCGGCCGGGGCGGACGGCTTGTCGCGGGTCGCACGTGGCCGGGTCGCCGGTCGCACGTCGCCGGCCGCCTGTCGCCGGTGTGGCCTCGGCGGGCGGCAGCCGCTCCTTCGCGCCCTGTCCGCTGGGTGAGACTAGGTGAGACCGGCTGTCCGCGCCCGCTCCACGGCCGGGCCGATCGCCTCGGCGACCGCGTCCACGTCCGCCTTGGTGGAGGTGTGGCCCAGGCTGAAGCGCAGCGTCCCGCGCGCCAGGTCCGGGTCCGCGCCGGCTGCCAGGAGTACGTGGCTGGGCTGGGCGACTCCGGCGGTGCAGGCCGAGCCGGTCGAGCACTGGATGCCCTGCGCGTCCAGGAGCAGCAGAAGGGAGTCGCCCTCGCAGCCGGGGAAGCTGAAGTGGGCGTTGGCGGGCAGCCGGCCGACCGGGTCGCCGCCGAGGATCGCGTCCGGGACGGCGCTCCGCACGGCGCGTACGAGGTCGTCGCGGAGGGAGCCGATTTCCCGGGCGAAGTCCGCGCGGCGCTCGGCGGCGATGCGGCCGGCTGCGGCGAAGGAGGCGATGGCGGGCGCGTCGAGGGTGCCGGAGCGCACGTGGCGCTCCTGGCCGCCGCCGTGCAGCACGGGGACGGGGCTGTACTCCCGGCCCAGGAGCAGTGCGCCGATGCCGTACGGACCGCCTATCTTGTGGCCCGAGACGGTCATGGCGGCGAGGCCGGACGCGGCGAAGTCGACGTCGAGCTGGCCGAAGGCCTGCACCGCGTCGGCGTGCAGCGGGACGTCGAACTCCTTCGCCACGGCGGAGAGTTCGGCGACGGGCATGACGGTGCCGATCTCGTTGTTGGCCCACATCACGGTGGCCAGCGCGACGTCGTCGGGGTTGCGCTCGACGGCCTCGCGCAGGGCGTCGGGGTGCACGCGTCCATAGGCGTCGACCGGCAGGAACTCGATGGTCGCGCCCTCGTGCTCACCGAGCCAGTCCACGGCGTCGAGGACGGCGTGGTGCTCGACGGGACTGGCGAGGACGCGGGTTCGGGCCGGGTCGGCGGCGCGTCTCGACCAGTACAGACCCTTGACGGCGAGGTTGTCGGCCTCGGTGCCGCCGGAGGTGAAGACGACCTCGCTCGGCCGTGCGCCGAGGGCGTCGGCCAGCGTCTCGCGGGCCTCCTCGACGGCGCGGCGGGCCCGGCGGCCGGCGGCGTGCAGCGCGGAGGCGTTGCCGGTGACGGTGAGCTGGGCGGTCATCGCCTCGACCGCCTCCGGCAGCATCGGAGTGGTCGCGGCGTGGTCGAGGTAAGCCATGGTGGCCACGATTCTACGAGGCGTGGCGGGGGCGCGGACGCGGCGCAGGGGTGCACGGCCGTGCGGGGGCGCATTCCCTGGCGCGTTCCGCGCTGGTCCGGACCGCGCTCTCGTCAGCCGCCGAAGCCCCAGACGACGTTTCCGTTGACGGTGACGAGCACGGCGAGCACCGCCAGATCAGCGAGGCCGAGGGCCAGGCCGAGCCAGGCGCGGAAGCGGCGTGCGGTGCCGCGCCACAGGGCGAGGGCGGCGAGTACGACCGCGATCGGGCCGAGCACGATGTTCATGACGAGCAGTCCGACGAGCCCGAGGACGAAGGCGGCGACGGCCATGCCGTCGGCGTCGTTCCGCCCGCGCGGGGCCGCTGCGGGCGCGGCGCCTGCCGAGGACTGCCCGGAGGAGGACTGGCTGGAAGGAGTGAGCCGGCCGGACGAGGCGCCGTCGGAGGCGGCGCGCTCGGATGCGGCGCGCTCGGACGGGTTGTTCGCTTCGGTGGCGCGGTCGCCGACGACTCGGTCGACGACGGCGCGGACAGAGGTGAGTTGCATGGTTGCGTTCAGCTCCTTCGCTCGCGCACGGCGAAGACGAGCAGCCATACGCCGATGAGGGCGGCGGCCACGACGGACACGGGCAAGGGGAGTTGAGTTACGGCGCCCAGCATGATCCCCAGAAGAAGGAGCACTGCGACGAGGGCGATCATCGTCTTCCTCTCGAATGTTGGGTGAACACTTGTGAGTACATCTGTTCACTGACTGACGAGTCTACTCTTCCTTTTCTGGGAGAACGGTTGTTTACTGAATGGCATGAGTCACACCGTCGGGATCCGTCAGGCCCAGAAACAGAAGACCCGCCAGGCCCTCATGGACGCGGCGCTCGCCCTGCTCGAGGAGCAGAGCCTGAGCAGCCTCGGCTTGCGCGAGGTGACGCGGGCGGTGGGCGTGGCCCCGACGGCGTTCTACCGGCACTTCCGGGACACGGCGGATCTCGGGGTGGCGCTCGTCGAGGAGGCGCTCGGCAGCCTCCACGCGCTGATCCGCGAGGCGCTCGCGGAGACCGGCGACGACGTGCGGATCGAGCGGACGGTCGCGCTCATCGCCGACCTGGTGCGCACCTCCCCGGCGCACGTCCGCTTCGTCGCGCGCGAGCAGCACGGCGGCGTCCAGCCGGTGCGGGAGGCGATACGCGCGCAACTGCGGCTGTTCGGGGACGAGGTGGCGGCGGCGTTCGCGGGCGAGCCGGAGACGCGGGGGTGGAGCGAGGAGGATCTGCGGATGCTGGCCGGGGTGTACGTCGACCACATGGTGATGACGGCGTCGGCGTTCCTGGAGGCGGGGCCCGAGGGGGAGGAGAGGGTCAGCTCGGTGGCCCGGCGTCAGCTGCGGCTGGTGAGTTTGGGGCGGCGTCACTGGCTGGACTGAGGTTGCGGCGGATGGCCCGGGGACCCCGGGCGGAGGCCCGTCCTCAAACGCCGGACCGGCTGGAACAGACCCCCGGGCCCAGGGCCGTCCTCAAACGCCGGACCGGCTGAAGCGGGTTCACGCGGATAGCCCGGGGACCCCCGGCCAAGGTGCGTCCTCAAACGCCGGACCGGCTGAAACGGGTTCACGCGGATAGCCCGGGCACCCCGGGCCGAGGTGCGTCCTCAAACGCCGGACCGGCTGGAACAGGCACCCCGGGCCCAGGGCCGTCCTCAGACGCCGGCACCCGCCGAAGTGCGCCCGCGCGGATAGCCCGGGGACCCCCCGCCGAGGTGCGTCCTCAAACGCCGGACCGGCTGGAACAGGCACCCCCGGGCGGAGAGCCGTCCTCAAACGCCGGACCGGCTGGAACAGGGACCCCCCGCCGAGGCCCGTCCTCAAACGCCGGACCGGCTGACGCACGCCCCCCCAACCAAGGGCCTCAGCCCTTTGACGTCTTCGCGAGTTGGCGGGACTGGGCCACCAGGCGGTTGGAGGAGTCCCAGACTTCTGCGTCCTCCTCCAGGAAGCCGCCCGCCAGGTTGCGGGTGGTGATGGAGACGCGGAGGGGGCCCGGGGCCGGGCGGCAGCGGATGTGGGTGGTCAGTTCGACCGTCGGGGTCCAGCCCTGCAGGCCCATCTCGAACGCCGTGGGGGGCAGCGCGTCCACCGTCAGGAGCAGCGAGAGCGGGTCCGCGTCCCGGCCGTCCGCCAGGCCGAACCATGCGCGCATCTCGCCCTTGCCCGACGGCGCGCCGAGCGCCCAGCCGATCGTCGCCGGGTCGAGCTTGATCATCAGGCGCTCGGTGATCGCCGAGCTCCCCGGGATGGGGGTCGGGCTGTCGGAGGGGCCGAGGCAGTGCTCGATGGGCGGGATGGCCGGGGGCTGAGCCGTCGTGCGGACCTCGTCCGGCAGTGCGTCCAGGTCTCCGTAGGTGGCCAGCACGCGGATGCGCTCGACCTCGGCACCGTCCTCGCCGTACTGGAACAGCGACGCCTGCCCGGTCGAGAGGGTCCGCCCGGTGCGGACGACCTCGGTCCGGATCACCGCGGGGCCCGGCTGCGACGCGGTGAGGTAGTGGGCCGAGACCGTGAAGGGGTCCGGGTGCGGCAGGGCCTCGCCGAGCGCCCGGCCGAGCAGCGCCAGCAGATAGCCGCCGTTGACGGCCTGGATGATCGTCCAGCCCGCGGAGAGCTCCGCGTCGTAGACGCCCGGTTCGCGCAAGGTGACAGCGGTGTCCCGGTCGAACTCGCTGTCCCCGATCAATGCCTGTGTCGCCTGTGCCATAGCGGCACGGTACAACAGGAAACTACTAAGCGGTAGCTTTTTCTGAGCGGTCGCAAGCACCCCGCAGCGCCCCGCCAGCACTCACCTCACTCCTCGACCGCCGACGACCGCCGGTTCCAGGCCCTCGGCGCCCGCCAGTGGTACTTCATCGCGAGCAGCCTCAGTGCGAACGCCGTCACCACCGCCAGCACGCTCGTCACCGCGTTCAGCACGTCGAAGCGGATGCACAGCACGATCATCGTCGCGCCGACGATCGCCGGCACCGCGTACAGATCCCGGTCCCAGCGCAGCAGCGACGGAACCTCGTTCGCCAGCACGTCGCGCAGCACACCGCCGCCGACCGCCGTGGCCAGGCCCAGCACGGCCGAGGCGGTGAGGCCGAGGCCGTACTCGTACGCCTTCATCGTGCCCGTCACACAGAACAGCCCGAGCCCGGCGGCGTCGAAGACGTTGACGCCGGCCTGGATGCGCTCGACCTGCGGATGCAGGAAGAACACCAGGCCGGCCGCCACCAGCGGCATCGTGAAGTACCCGAGGTCGGTGAAGGCCGCGGGCGGCACGGCGCCGATGATCAGGTCACGGAGAAGCCCTCCGCCCAGCGCGGTGACCTCTGCGAGCACCGCGATGCCGAACACGTCGAAGTTCTTGCGTACGGCGAGCAGTGCGCCGGAGATCGCGAAGACGAAGATCCCGACGAGGTCGAGCGCATGCTGGACGGAGGGCGTGAACAGTTCTTGGAGCACCGCACGATTGTGCCGTCTCTACTCCTTGACGACGTCCTTCGAGGTCGGGTCGGCATCCTTCGCGTCGGATGCCCCGGTTTCGGCAGACGCCTCGGTTTCGGCGGACACCTCGGTTTCGGCGGACACCTCGGCATCGGACGACGCCTCGACGCCCTCCGCGCCCTTCTCAGCCGCCGTGCCCTCCGCAGCCTCCTCGGCCGCCGCGACCTCGCTCGCCGGCGCCACCGAGACGATCTCGATCGCCTCCCTCGCCGACGCCAGCACCGGCCCCTCCCCCGGCGCCTGGTCCGCCGCGTTCTCCGGGTGGTGGCAGGCCACCTGCTGGCCCGGCTTGAGCGCGATCAGCGGCGGCTCCTGCGTCTTGCAGATCTCCGTCGCCTTCCAGCACCGGGTGTGGAAGCGGCAGCCCGCCGGCGGCGCGATCGGCGAGGGCACGTCTCCCTTGAGGAGGATCCGCTCACTCTTCACGCCCCGACGCCGCGGGTCCGGCACCGGGACGGCCGACATCAGCGCCTTCGTGTACGGGTGCATCGGCGCCTCGTACAGCGACTTGCGGTCCGCCAGCTCCACGATCTTGCCGAGGTACATGACCGCGATCCGGTCCGACACATGCCGGATGACCGACAGGTCGTGCGCGACGATCACATAGGTGAGGCCCAGCTCGGACTGGAGGTCGTCCAGCAGGTTCACGACCTGCGCCTGGATGGAGACGTCCAGCGCCGACACCGGCTCGTCCGCCACGACCAGCTTCGGCTTGAGCGCGAGAGCGCGCGCGATGCCGATGCGCTGGCGCTGGCCGCCGGAGAATTCGTGCGGATAGCGGTTGTAGTGCTCGGGGTTGAGGCCCACCAGCTCGAGCAGCCGCTGGACCTCCTTCTTGACCCCGCCCTCGGGCTTGACGCCCTGGAGCTTGAACGGCGCGGAGACGATCGTGCCGATCGTGTGCCGCGGGTTCAGCGAGGAGTACGGGTCCTGGAAGATCATCTGGACGTCTCGCCGCAGCGGGCGCATCTTGGCGACGCCCAGGTGCGTGATGTCATGACCCTGGAACTCGATCTTCCCGGCGGTCGGCTCGAGCAGCCGCGTGATCAGCCGGCCCATCGTCGACTTGCCGCAGCCCGACTCGCCGACCACGCCCAGGGTCTCGCCGGGACGGACGTCGAAGGTCAGCCCGTCGACCGCCTGGACGGCCCCGGCCTGCCGCTGGAGCAGCCCCTTGCGGATGGGGAAGTGCTTGACCAGGCCCTCGACCTTCAGCAGCGCCTCGGGCTCGGCCGCCGACGTGCCGACGGCCGGCTGCTGGGGGATCTTCACGTTTTCGCTCACAGCTTGGGCGCAATCTCTTCGGTCCAGATCCGCGTCCGCTCGTCCTGCGACATATGGCAGGCGGAGAAGTGCCGGCTGCCGACCTGGCGGAGCTCGGGGCGCACGGTGCGCGTCAGGTTGTCCTTGGGCACGTCGGCATACGGGCAACGCGGGTTGAAGGCACAGCCGTCGGGGATGTTGATCAGGCTGGGCGGCGAGCCCTTGACCGGGATGAGGCGCTCGGTCTGGTCCCGGTCGATGCGGGGCATCGAGCCCAGCAGGCCCCAGGTGTAGGGGTGCTGCGGCTCGTAGAAGACCTGCTCGGCCGGACCGCGCTCCACGCACCGGCCGCCGTACATCACCAGGATGTCGTCGGCCAGCTCGGCGACGACGCCGAGGTCGTGGGTGATGACGATGACCGCGGAGCCGAACTCCTTCTGCAGATCCCGGATCAGGTCGAGGATCTGCGCCTGGACCGTGACGTCCAGCGCGGTCGTCGGCTCGTCGGCGATCAGCAGCTCGGGGTTGTTGACCAGCGACATGGCGATCATCGCGCGCTGGCGCATACCGCCGGAGAACTCGTGCGGGTAGTTGTCCACCCGCTTGTCCGGCTGCGGGATGCCCACCCGGTCGAGCATCTCGACGGCCCGCTTGCGCGCGACCTTCTTGTCGACGTCGTGGTGGACCTGGTACGCCTCGGTGATCTGGCGGCCGATCGTGTAGTACGGGTGCAGCGCGGAGAGCGGATCCTGGAAGATCATCGCCATGTTGCGGCCGCGCAGATCGCGCACCTCGTCCTGGTCAGCGCCGAGCAGCTCCTTGCCGTCCAGCCAGACCTCGCCGGAGATCCGCGCCTTGCGCCGGCCGTACTGGCCCGCGGTGTGCAGTCCCATGATGCCGAGCGAGGTGACGGACTTCCCGGAGCCGGACTCGCCGACGATGCCGAGGGTCTTGCCCTTCTCCAGCTGGAAGCTGAGTCCGTCGACGGACTTGACCAGGCCGTCGTCGGTGGGGAAGTGGATCTTGAGGTCGCGTACTTCAAGGAACGCGGTGGGGGCGGGCGAGCCGACCGCGGCCGGCTCCCCCAGTGCGGTGCCGGTCACGGCGAGATCCTCGGTGCTGGGCTTGTCGAGAGGGGTCATCCGATCCTCACTCGCGGGTCGATGACGGCGTACAGCAGGTCGACCAGCAGGCTCGCGACAGAGATGAACAGTGCCGCGAACAGGGTGACGCCGAGGATCAGCGGAAGGTCCTTGGAGTTGATCGAGTCGATCGCGAGCCGGCCGAGGCCCGGCAGGTTGTACGTGGACTCGGTGAGCACCGCTCCGCCCAGCAGCGCGCCCAGGTCCAGACCAAGCAGGGTCAGCACCGGAGTCCAGGTCGAGCGCATCGCGTGCCGCCCGATGACGACCCGCTCCGTCAGCCCCTTGGCGCGGGCCGTGCGGATGTAGTCCTCGCCCATGATCTCCAGCATGGTGGCCCGGGTGAGGCGGGCGTACATCGCCGCGTACAGGAACGCGAGGGTGATCCACGGCAGGATCAGCGTCTGGAACCACTGCGCCGGGTCCTCGCCGAGCGGCGCGAACTCACCGCTGACCCAGCCCAGCTGGTAGCTGAAGACGGCGAGCGAGAGCAGACCGGTGAAGTAGATGGGGAGCGAGACGCCGGCCAGCGCGACGGTCATCGCGGCCCGGTCCCACAGGGTGCCCCGGCGCAGCGCGGAGACGACTCCGGCGGCGACGCCGCCGACGACCCAGAGCAGGACGGCGCCGGCCGCGAGGGACATGGTGACCGGGATCGCCTCGGTCAGCTGCGGCCACACCTCCTGCTCGGTGCGGAAGGAGTAGCCGAAGCAGGGGGCCGGACAGTGCGTGACATCCGTGCCGTTGGCGTAGTCCCTACCGACGAACAGGGCCTGGACGAAGTGCCAGAACTGCACCAGCACAGGGTCGGAGAGGCCCAGCTTCTGCCGGATTCCCTCGATGGAGGCGGGGTCGGTCTGCTTGCCGGCGAAGAGATACGCCGGGTCGGAGCCGGCCCACTTCGGGAGCACGAAGAAGATGACGAAGGTCGTCAGAGTGACGACCATCAGCATCATGGCGACGGCGAACAAGCGCCGGATGACGTAAGCAAGCACTGTGCGCGGCCCGGCGGCGGCCCGGAGATCCCGGATTACGGGTTCCCCGGACCGCCGCCCGAGGCCATCACCTGCCCTTCGGGACTGGCGGGTTGGGCGATGGTGGGTGGTGACTCGTCACGAGGGACGGATGTTCGCGGTGGAGCGAACGGCTTCTACTTGACGACGCCCAGGGAGACGTAGTCGTAGCGGCCGTTGTACGCCGCGGTGGAGTAGGCGTTCGTCAGCCGCGAGCTGCGCCAGGTGAAGTTCTTCTCGTAGATGAACGGCATCTGGACGGCGAGGTCCGCGACCGCGTGGTTCATCTCCTTGTAGATCTCGGCGGCCTTCGCCGGGTCGGTCTCCTTCAGAGCGTCGTCGAAGAGCTTGTTGATCTTCGGGTCGTTCGTCTCGGAGACGTTGTAGTTGCCGTTGGCGACGATGAAGCGGCCGTCGACCAGCGGCTGGGAGAAGCCCTGGCCGGTCGGGAAGTCCGGGCCCCAGCCGGTCATGACCAGACCGAGACCGCGCTTCTTCACCACGGCCGGCGAGCCGGTGATGCTGGAGGACTCGGCGCCGTCGATCGGGTCGACCTCGGCCTTGATGCCGACGGCCTGCAGGGACTGCTGCAGCGCCTCGGCGGTCTGGACCTCGCCCGGGTTGTTGGTGCGCGCGCTGATGTTGGTGCTGAAGCCCTCGGGCTTGCCGCACTTCTTCAGGGCTTCCTTGGCCTTGGCGACGTCCGGCTTGCCCTCACGGGCGAGGATGCCGTACGGGTCGTAGTCGTCCGAGCCCTTGATGGACTTGGGCAGCATGTTCGTGGCGATCTCGCCGCCGGCGGTCGGGCCGCCGCGGACCGTCTGCATCGACTTGTAGTCGGCCGCGTAGATCACGGCCTTGCGGCACTCGACGTTGTCGAACGGCGGGACCTTGGTGGCGATGTCGACGTACCGGATGAAGCTGGTCTCGATGTTGTCGACGTTGCCCTTGTGCTGCTTGAGCGCAGAGGTACGGCCCGACTGGGACATGCCGGTGGCGTTCAGGTCGAGGTCGTACTCGCCCTTGATGAGCAGCTGGTCGATCGCCTCGATGTTGGAGTTGATCGTGACCGTGATCTTGTCCGGCAGCGCGGCGCGGATCGGGTCGGAGGCCTTCTGCCACTTGTCGTTGCGGACGAGGACGGCGCCCTTCTTCGGGGTGTACGACTCGAACTTGTACGGGCCCGAGGAGAACGGCTTCAGCTGGTACTTCGCCGCGGTGTCCTTCTCCTTCTTCACCGGGGAGCCGGCCGGCATCGCGAGCATCTGCTCGAAGTCGCCGTTCGGGGTCGCCAGGTTGAAGACGATGGTCTTGTCGTTCGGCGTCTCGATCGCCTTCAGGCCGAGCTTGTCGGCGGAGGTGTCCTTGTAGGGACCCTTGTACTCGTTCTTGGGGTCGAGGACCTGGCGCAGGTAGGCCGGGCCGCCGGTGATGACGTCCGTGGCCCAGATGCGCTCGATGCCGTACTTGATGTCCTTGGAGGTGATCGGCGTGCCGTCCTCCCAGGTGATCCCGTCGCGCAGCTCGTAGGTGTAGGTCTTGCCGTCGTTGGAGACGACGCCCTTCGCCTTGGCGAGGTCGGGGACGAGCTCGGCGCCGCCCTGGCCCGGCTTGGGCGCGTAGGAGACCAGCTGGCGCGCGTAGAACCGGGAGAAGTCCCAGGCCATGCCGTAGTACTGGCGCTGCGGGTCGGTGGAGTCGAAGTCCTGCTTGCCGATGAACTTCAGCGTGCCGCCCGTCTTGGTGGACGCGTTGGCGACGCCCTTGACTCCGGCGTTGTAGCCGGCGGCCTTGCCGTCGCCGTTGTTCTTGGAACCGCCGCCACCGCACGCCGCGGTGGTCGTGAGCGCGGCCACGACCAGCGCCGCACCGGCGATCTGCCTGCTCCTCGACGAACGTAGGGGTTTCATTGTTGCTGCAACCTCCGGAGTAGCGCGGTTCTTGGCAGGGCGCCGGGGAACCATCGGGGAGCCGCCTGACCGAAGTGGCAGGGGCGCGTTCAGTTGTCTGCGGCCGGACGGCGCCGCTGGGGGTGACGCCGTCAACGGGTTCCCTTGGGGTCGAGCGCATCGCGCACACCGTCGCCGAAGAGGTTGAAGGCCAGTACCGTCACGAAGATCGCCAGGCCCGGGACGACCATGAAGGTCGGGTCGGACTGATAGGTGTCCACCGCCGTGTCGAGCATCTGACCCCACGAGGCGGTCGGCGGCTTCACACCCGCCCCGAGGAAGCTGAGCGCGGCCTCGGTGAGGATGTTGGTGGGGATCATCAGGGTCGTGTAGACGGTGATCGGCGCGGCCAGGTTGGGCAGCAGCTCCTTGAAGAGCACGTACCGCTGGCCGGCGCCGAGGCTGCGGGCGGCCTCGACGTACTCCTTCTCGCGCAGCGAGAGCGTCTGGCCTCGGACGATGCGACCCACATACGGCCAGCCGAAGAAGCCGATGACCGCGACCAGGACCGCGATGCGGACATTTGATCCGGTCAGTCCCAACAGCTCGTTGGGGAGCACCGACACCAGGGAGATGATGAAGAGCAGCTGCGGGAAGGCGAGCAGCATGTCCATCACTCGGCTGATGATCGAGTCCACCCAGCCGCCGAAGTAGCCGGCGACGATGCCGAAGACCGTGCCGAGCAGCACGGCCACCAGCGCCGCGAGGAACGCCACGAGCAGCGAGATCCGGGCGCCGTAGACGACGCGGCTGAACACGTCGCGGCCGTTGCCGGGCTCGACGCCGAGGAGGAACTCGGAGCTGATGCCGCCGAACGCCTCCTTCGGGGTGCCGAACAGCGGGTCGATCTCGTCCTGGTGGAACTCGTTGGGCGGGTGGCCGAGGAGGCTCACGATGAGCGGCGCGAAGATCGCCACGAGGATGAGGAAGATGACGACGACGCCGCCGGCGAGCGCGAGCTTGTCCCGCTTGAGGCGAGTCCAGGCGATCTGCCGCAGCGACCGCCCCTCGACGGACTTCTTGACTACGTCCGCCGCGACCTCGCCGGCTGCGGTCTTCTCCGCGTCCGCGCTCGTGTCGTGCATTGGTGCCGTCATCGTGGTGGGAACCCCTCTCGGCCGGAGGTGACCGGCCCGTACCCGCCGCTGTAGCGGCTTGGTTCACAACAGGTGGTGCACGTGGAGCTTTCGGTACGAGACGTACGTGTTAAGCGCGCCGTACACGGGGGCGAATCTCCCCTTGCTGCGGGAGTCTTCAATGGCGCTGCGATCAGCCGCCAGACCCGGCGGGGAATGGTTGCTCAAACGTGATGCGTGGTGAGGGGTTCCGTTATACGGACGCAACCGGTGGCTGAGCGGAACGCCATCTACCGTGTATGGGACGAAAGTTGACCGACGTATCGCCATGCGGACAACGGGGGTCTAACGGCGTAATGGGAGGTTACTGGTCTATACGAGGGGGGTGGGCGGGGCGAGTGCTGTCTCCCCGGTACGGCCTCCGGCCGTGTCCTCAATCGCCGGACGGGCTGGATTCTCCACCCCACCCGGCGATTTGAGGCGCATGTTCAGTCCCTGGGGGTCCCCCCGGACGACACCAAGCCCCGCCGGTGTTTCAGGCGCACACTCAGCCCCGTGGGGGTCCCCCCGGACGGAGTCTGGGGGAGATTGAGGCGCGGGGTCCGGGGCAGCGCCCCGCAAGGGCCCGCACCGCGTCAACTGGCCCCGCAAGCAACCCGACTAGCGACCCTGCGGCGGCGGGAACCCGTAGCCCCCGCCCCCCGGCGCCCCCTGCGCCCCATGCGAGTCCCGGTCGTAGAACGGCCTCGCGTTCGCCCGCAGCCACATCGTCACCGGGTCGTACTCGTCCGACATCGCCACCGTCGACACCGGCAGCCCGTCCGGCACCGCCGTGATCGACTGCTGCATCATCGCGCGCGCCGCGTCGACCGACGGCCGGCCCGTGTCGTACAGATCCAGCCCGATCGCCAGATACGGCGCCCCCAGCGCCGGCTGCACCCACGCGCGCCGCAGGGAGCGGATCGCCGAGGTCCGGTGGGCGTTCTGGGAGAGCAGGGCGTAGAAGTGCGGGATCTCGACGGCCGGTTCGGACAGCCGCAGCGGGCCCGCCGGCATCCGGTCGAGGCCCGTCGCGATGCGGCGCAGGTCGAGCCAGGGGATGCCCACGCCGCCTCCCGGCGCATGGGGGTTGAGCCAGATGCCCCAGCGGTCCGGATAGAGCGTCCGTGCGATGTCGAGTCCGCTGACCACCTCGTGCGCCCGGTTCCAGCCGGAGACGGAGAGCTCCTGGGCGGAGGTGACGCAGGGCGCGTAGCCGACCCCGTCGACCTCCATGTTTCCGTACTGCGCGTCGGGCGAGCCCGCCTGGCCGTGCCAGAGCAGCATCCAGACCTGGCCGCTCGACGGGTCGGCGATGGCGTGCAGGAGTGCCTCGTACGCGTCATAGCGTCCGGGAGTCACCTGGCGCAGCATGTGTTCGACCTGCCCGGCCGCCGCGGTGCCTGACGCGCTCACCCTGGGTCCCGCCCCTCTTCGATCGACTGCTCCAGCTTAGACGGCAGTCCTGACACCGACTTGACGACTACGCGGGCTGTCGCTGATAGAAGGGCCGGACCCGCTCAAGCATCCACTCTCCGACGGGGTCCTGCGCGACGTCCAGAAGGACGAGATTCACGGGCCAGCCCACCTGTACGCGGCCCAGCGCCCGGCCGAGCGCGTCCATGGGCGCGTTGCGGTCCGCGGCCTCCCAGGAGGACAGCTGGACGCCGATGAACAGGGTCGGGGCGTCGCCCTCGATCGAGGCCAGCGCCCGCCGGGCGCTCAGCACCACGCCCGACGCCGCGAACTCGTCGGCCGCCGCCGCGAGGAAGTCGACGGGCTCCTGCTGCCAGTCCGGCTCGAAGAGCCGCACCCGGCCGCCGCTCGCGGGCCCGTCCAGGGGGGTGCGCCCGACCCGGCACAGCTCCGCCACCGCGGGCGGCGGCAGCGGCACGCCCACGGCGCCGCCGGGGTTGACCGCGATGCCGAGCTGCGGCGGCAGTCCCCGCGCGAACTCGCGCGCAGGCGCGACGGTGAAGGACATATGGCTGCCGACGCACTGGAGGAACTGCTGCTCGGAGCTGTAGACCGGTACGTACGCCGCTCCCTCGAGCTCCATGGTCGGCAGGTCCAGATCGCGGCTGTCGGGCGAGCCGCCGTTGGGCAGAGGCACCCATACATGGCTGCGCCCGAGTACCTCGATCAGCCGTCCGCCGGCCGCGGGGCTGCCGACCGAGGCGGCCATGGTCTCTTCGAGCTCGTTCCCAGGCCAGCCGCCATAGGGATGCGGATGGGCTTGCTCCGGTGTGTGCATGTGCGGTCCTTCTCCCCCGGCCTTCCATGGATCGGCGCCACCGGCACTGGCGCCATCCGACCCTAGCGCCGTACGAACGCCGGGCGACGGCAGGCCCGCCCATAGGACGGCTCAGAGGCAGCTCCAGGCCGTCGGGAGAGGATCTCCAGGCCGACGCGTAAGCCGCTCCATGCCAGCTCAGGGCTCTGCCCAGCGGCGCCTCAGCCGCTCAGGCGCCGTAAAGCCGCCGTAGCCGCTCAGGGCTTGCCAGCACCACCCTCGGCGCCGCAAAGCCGCCATAGCCGCTCGGGGCTCCTCGGCACTGTCCCCAGCACCGCAAAGCCGCTATAGCCGCTCTGTGCCTCTCAGCACCACCCTCGGCACCTCATAGCCGCCATAGCCGCTCGGGACTCCTCAGCACTGTCCCCAGCACCGCATCGCCGCCATAGCCACTCGGGGCATCTCAGCACTGCCCGTGGCGCCCCACAACCGCCACAGCCGCCCGGAACTCCTCCGCACCGCCCCCGGCGCCCCAGCCCCAGGCGCCCCGCCCCCAGGCCGTTCCTACGGCGCGTCGAAGCCGATTCGTCCCAGCGTCGCCGCCGCGTCCCGGTCCAGCAGCACCGCCGAGGCGCACCCCTGCGGGAGCCTGCCCCGCTCGGCGTCGGAGATCAGCCGGCCGACCGCGCGGCGGTGCCGGGCGAAGGCGTAGCCGGAGACGCCCCGGCCGCGCTCCCGCTGGCCCGCGCGGGCCACGGCCGGCGACACGTCCAGCAGCACCAGATGCAGCGCGCTCCCCCGCCTGCGCGCCTCGCGCGCGAGCCAGCGGCGCACCCAGGTCTGCGTCCCGCAGTCGTGGACGACGACGCTCTCGCCCGACCGCAGCGCCCGCCGCAGCCCGGCGTAGTGCGCGATCCGCACGAGCGGGCGGTAGACGGCGTACGGCAGCATGCGGGGCATCCGGGCGTCCCACCGGTCCCGGGCGTCCTGGGAGTCGATGCCCAGGCCGCGGGCGGCGCGCCGGATCAGCGTCGACTTCCCGCTGCCGGGCAGGCCGGAGACGACCACCACGTCGCCCGGCGCGAAGTCCAGGGCGCGCGGGCTGCGCCCGACGCGGTCCCGCAGGTCGCGCAGGACCGGCGCAGCCGTTCCGAGCAGTCGGGCGGGCATACCCGGCCGAGCGGGCACCCCCGCGGTCGTCGCATAAGCCTCGGGCCCCTGCAACGTCATCAGCCTCCCCCAAGTTCGGGTCACCCCACCCTTGCCCATGAAGTGTAAAGAAACGGTAATGCGACACAACCGTTTTGCCGTCGGTCGCCCACTTCGCCGCCCCGCGATCACATTCCGGGCCGGACACCCCACTACCCCGGGATGCGTGCAATGATGTGCGCGCCAACTGCATACAGGCCGCTTGAATCCGCGCGGGAGAGTCCTGGCCACTGTGTGTGCCGGGCGCCGAAGGAGCAAGTTCCTCCCTTGAATCTCTCAGGCCCCGTACCGCGTGCGATGAGGCAGATCTGAAAAGCGAGCCGCCGTCGAGCGGCTCCACCCAAGGTGCAAGTCACGACCACCGGTACGCGTGGTCGGGACGAACCTCTCAGGTTCCGATGACAGATGGGGAGGATCGTCCTCGCCTGGCCATGCCCTGGGAGCCACATCTATGAGCACTGCCCCCCGTCTGACCGCCCTCGACGCCCTGCACCGCTCGCTGGGCGCGACCATGACCGACTTCGCGGGCTGGGACATGCCGCTTCGGTACGCCAGCGAGCGCGACGAGCACAACGCCGTCCGCACCAAGGCCGGCCTCTTCGACCTCTCGCACATGGGCGAGATCACCGTCACCGGCCCGCAGGCCGTCGCCCTGCTGGACTACGCGCTGGTCGGCAACATCAGCACGGTCGGCACGGGCCGCGCGCGCTACACGCACATCTGTCAGGAGGACGGCGGGATCGTCGACGACCTGATCGTCTACCGCCTGGGCGAGACCGAATACATGGTCGTCGCCAACGCGGGCAACGCGCAGATCGTGCTGGACGCTCTCACCGCCCGCGCCGCCGGCTTCGACGCCGAGGTCCGCGACGACCGGGACGCGTACGCCCTGATCGCCGTCCAGGGGCCCGAGTCCCCCGGCATCCTGAAGTCGCTGACGGACGCCGACCTGGACAATCTGAAGTACTACGCGGGCCTGCCGGGCACGGTCGCCGGGGTTCCCGCCCTGATCGCCCGCACCGGCTACACCGGCGAGGACGGCTTCGAGCTCTTCGTCGAGCCGCAGCACGCCGAGAAGCTGTGGCAGGCGCTGACCGAGGCCGGCGCGCCGGCCGGGCTGATCCCCTGCGGCCTCTCCTGCCGCGACACGCTGCGCCTGGAGGCCGGCATGCCGCTGTACGGGCATGAGCTGACCACCTCGCTGACCCCGTTCGACGCGGGGCTCGGCCGGGTCGTGAAGTTCGAGAAGGAGGGCGACTTCGTGGGGCGCACGGCGCTCGAGGCCGCCGCCGAGCGCGCCGAGTCGAACCCGCCGCGCAAGCTGGTCGGCCTGATCGCCGAGGGCCGCAGGGTGCCGCGCGCCGGCATGTCCGTCGTCGTGGGCGGCGAGGTCGTCGGCGAGGTCACCTCCGGCGCGCCGTCGCCGACGCTCGGCAAGCCGATCGCCATGGCGTACGTGGACGCCGCGCACGCGGCCCCCGGCAGCGCGGGCGTCGGCGTCGACGTCCGCGGCGCGCACGAGCCGTACGAGGTCGTGGCGCTGCCGTTCTACAAGCGCCAGAAGTGACGCGCTCCACACTCCCCAGCCCGTTCACCAGCACTCCCCCGCGTACAGGAGAATTCAGCTCATGAGCAACCCCCAGCAGCTGCGCTACAGCAAGGAGCACGAGTGGCTGTCGACCGCCGAGGACGGCGTGTCGACGGTCGGCATCACGGAGCACGCGGCCAACGCGCTCGGCGACGTGGTGTACGTCCAGCTCCCGGAGGTCGGCGCCACGGTGACCGCGGGCGAGACCTGCGGTGAGCTGGAGTCGACCAAGTCGGTCAGCGACCTCTACTCGCCGGTCTCCGGCGAGGTCGTCGAAGCCAACCAGCACGTCGTGGAGGACCCGTCGCTGGTGAACTCCGCGCCCTTCGAGGGCGGCTGGCTCTTCAAGGTGCGCGTCACGGACGAGCCGGGCGACCTGCTCTCCGCGAACGAGTACACCGAGTTCTCCGGCGCCTAAGGACGGATGGCCATGTCTCTTCTCAACACCTCTCTCCACGAGCTGGACCCGGACGTCGCCGCTGCTGTCGACGCCGAGCTCCACCGTCAGCAGTCCACCCTCGAGATGATCGCGTCGGAGAACTTCGCTCCGGTCGCGGTCATGGAGGCCCAGGGCTCGGTCCTCACCAACAAGTACGCCGAGGGCTACCCCGGCCGCCGCTACTACGGCGGCTGCGAGCACGTCGACGTCGTCGAGCAGATCGCGATCGACCGGATCAAGGCGCTGTTCGGCGCCGAGGCCGCGAACGTGCAGCCCCACTCGGGCGCGCAGGCCAACGCGGCCGCGATGTTCGCGCTGCTCAAGCCCGGCGACACGATCATGGGCCTGAACCTCGCGCACGGCGGGCACCTGACCCACGGCATGAAGATCAACTTCTCCGGCAAGCTCTACAACGTCGTCCCCTACCACGTCGACGACGCCACCGGCCAGGTCGACATGGCCGAGGTCGAGCGGCTCGCCAAGGAGTCCAAGCCGAAGCTGATCGTCGCCGGCTGGTCCGCCTACCCCCGCCAGCTGGACTTCGCCGCGTTCCGCCGGATCGCCGACGAGGTCGGCGCGTACCTGATGGTCGACATGGCGCACTTCGCCGGCCTGGTCGCCGCGGGCCTGCACCCCAACCCGGTGCCGCACGCCCACGTCGTGACCACCACCACGCACAAGACCCTCGGCGGTCCGCGCGGCGGCGTGATCCTCTCGACGCAGGAGCTCGCCAAGAAGATCAACTCCGCGGTCTTCCCCGGCCAGCAGGGCGGCCCCCTCGAGCACGTCATCGCGGCCAAGGCGGTCTCCTTCAAGGTCGCGGCCTCCGAGGACTTCAAGGAGCGCCAGCAGCGCACCCTGGACGGCGCGCGCATCCTGGCCGAGCGCCTGGTGCAGGCCGACGTCGGCGAGCACGGCGTCTCGGTCCTGTCCGGCGGCACGGACGTGCACCTGGTCCTGGTGGACCTGCGCAACTCCGAGCTGGACGGCCAGCAGGCCGAGGACCGCCTCCACGAGCTCGGCATCACGGTCAACCGCAACGCCATCCCCAACGACCCGCGGCCGCCGATGGTGACCTCGGGCCTGCGGATCGGCACCCCGGCGCTGGCCACCCGCGGCTTCCAGGACGAGGACTTCCGCGAGGTCGCGGACATCATCGCCGAGGCGCTGAAGCCGTCCTACGACGCCGATTCGCTGAAGGCGCGCGTGAGCGCCCTGGCCGCGAAGCACCCGCTGTACCCGACGCTCTGACACTCGGGTCCACGGCACAGGACGGGCCCGCACCCCGCACGACCGGGTGCGGGCCCGTCCCATGCGGGAGGTCTGCGGTGCGCGGGAACGGGTAGCAGCCTCACGAGGCGAAACGATTCTGTGCAGCGTGCGCCATACTGGCCGACGCGCACCGCGCCGGGAGGCCGGCCGCCTCACGGGCGGAGCCCCGGCTCCGGCCGGGCACCGCGTCCCGCTCCCCGGCGGGCGCACAGAGCCCGATCCGCCGTCCATCGGATCCGTCGTCCGCGAGGGTCCGTCGTCCATACGATCCGCCGTCCACACGGTCCGTCGTCCGCGAGGGTCCGCCGATCGCAGGTCCGGGCACGCTCGGGGGCCTCGCCCCCATCCGTCCGCCCGGGAGCGGCGCAGGCCGTGTGCCGCGCGTGTGAGACACGCCACCCGGCCCTCGCGACTGTTCCCCGCCTGCAATCTCCAGGAGCCGATGCCGTCACTCGATCGAGTTACGCTCGTCTTCTACAAATACTCCTTAACTTCGCAAAAAGTCTCTTCCGCACCGCCCACCACGAGCAGACAAGGGAGTCCGCCACCGTGGCCATCTCCGTCTTCGACCTCTTCTCCATCGGCATCGGCCCGTCGTCCTCCCACACCGTCGGCCCGATGCGCGCCGCCCGGATGTTCGTCGGCCGGCTCAAGAAGGACGGACTCCTCGCCCAGACCGCCTCCGTGCGCGCCGAGCTGTTCGGCTCGCTGGGGGCCACCGGGCACGGCCACGGCACGCCCAAGGCCGTGCTGCTGGGCCTGGAGGGCCACTCCCCCCGCACCGTCGACGTCGAGGGCGCCGACGACCAGGTGGAGCGCATCCGGCAGAGCGGCAGGCTGCGGCTGATGGGCGCGGAGATAGGGACCGCCCACGAGATCGACTTCGACGAGCCGAGCCAGCTGATCCTGCACCGCCGCCGCGCCCTGCCCTACCACGCCAACGGCATGACCCTCTTCGCCTACGACGCCTCCGGCGCCCCGCTGCTGGAGAAGACGTACTACTCGGTCGGCGGCGGCTTCGTCGTCGACGAGGACGCCGTCGGCGAGGACCGGATCAAGCTCGACGACACCGTCCTGAAGTACCCCTTCCGCACCGGCGACGAGCTGCTGCGCCTCGCGAGCGACACCGGCCTGTCCATCTCCGCGCTGATGCTGGAGAACGAGAAGGCCTGGCGCACCGAGGAGGAGATCCGCGAGGGCCTGCTGGAGATCTGGCGCGTCATGCAGGGCTGCGTCACGCGCGGCATGTCCCGCGAGGGGATCCTGCCCGGCGGCCTCAAGGTCCGCCGCCGCGCCGCGAACTCCGCCCGCAAGCTCCGCTCCGAGGGCGACCCGCTGGCCCACGCCATGGAGTGGATCACCCTCTACGCCATGGCGGTCAACGAGGAGAACGCCGCCGGCGGCCGCGTCGTCACCGCCCCGACCAACGGCGCCGCCGGCATCATCCCGGCGGTCCTGCACTACTACATGAACTTCGTGCCCGGCGCCGACGAGGACGGCGTGGTCCGCTTCCTCCTGTCCGCCGGCGCGATCGGCATGCTCTTCAAGGAGAACGCCTCGATCTCCGGCGCGGAGGTCGGCTGCCAGGGCGAGGTCGGCTCCGCCTGCTCCATGGCCGCCGGCGCGCTCGCCGAGGTCCTCGGCGGCAGCCCCGCCCAGGTCGAGAACGCCGCCGAGATCGGCATGGAGCACAACCTCGGCCTGACCTGCGACCCCGTCGGCGGCCTCGTCCAGATCCCCTGCATCGAGCGCAACGGCATGGCCGCCGTCAAGGCCGTCACCGCCGCCAAGATGGCCATGCGCGGCGACGGCAGCCACAAGGTCTCCCTCGACAAGGTCATCAAGACCATGAAGGAGACCGGCGCGGACATGTCCGTCAAGTACAAGGAGACCGCCCGCGGCGGCCTCGCGGTGAACATCATCGAATGCTGAGCCAGTGGGGGTCGGGCACCGCTGTCAAGATCGCCGACAGCAGCACGACCCCCGCCAGCACGCCCAGCTCGAGGCGGGCGGGCGGCCGGGCGTCCTTGCCGCGGGTCAGTCTGCGGCGCGCGACGAGTGCCAGCGCGCACGCGAGCGCCACCAGGACGAGCTTGGCGATCAGCACCCTGCCGTACGCCGTCGTGAACACCACGTCCGCAGGCAGTCTGCGCAGCGTGGAGGCCGTGCCGGTCGCGGCGAGCACGACGAAGAGCCAGGCGGCGAGCCGGGCGTAGCGCACGAACGCCTCCCGGCCGCCGCGGCGCAGCCACGCGGTGCGCAGGACGTACAGCAGTCCGCCCGCCCACAGCGAGGCCGCCGTCAGATGCAGGGCGGTGAGCGCGGCGCCGATCTCGGGGCTGTACGGCTCGGGGTGCGCGCGCAGCGCCTCCGCGCCGACGACGACGGCCAGCGGGCCGGCCGCCCAGCCCTCCCGCTTCAGGAAGACGCACCCCGCCGCCGCGAGGAAGCCGTTGGCCATCAGGAGCAGCAGCTGGCCTTCCCTGGTGCCGTAGGCCGAGGCGAGGTCGAGGCCGCTGACCTGGGCCAGCCGCAGGATCTGACCGCCTGAGGCCAGCGCGCCCGCCAGGGCGGCCGACAGCGCCCAGCTCCGCGGCAGCGGGCCCGCGCCGACCAGCCGGGCTCCGGCCAGCTCCCCGAGGTGCACCGCGAGCGCGGCGCAGACGGCGGCGCGCAGCACGGTGACGGTTCCGGCGGCCGGTATGCGCAGTTCGCCGGTGCCGCGCCCGGCGACGTCGACGCCGAGCAGCGCGAGCGCCAGGGCGGCGAGCGCGCCGCCGACGAGCAGCCAGGGCACCGCCCCCGAGCGCCGCCGGATCGCCGTCGCGGCCGGCGCCGCCAAGGGCGGCTCCGCCTCGCGGCTGCCGGGTATCTTGGGCTCGTCGCCGCGATCGGGGTGTCCGGAGAGCGTCACGTCGCGATCGTCCCTGGACGACCAAGCTCGCAGCAAGTCAAGGATGTTCACCAGACTTCACCCAGACGGGTGAGTTTTCCGAGGTCCGAACGTTTCTTCTCCTCCGCGCCGCCAGCACCGCGCATTAATCTCACAAACCTGCTCACCCAAGCCCCCGGTGGCCAGATCTCGACCGACGCACCGAGGAGACTCACCATGACCGAGGGGCTCACATCGAGGCCGTCCGGATTACACGCTCCGCTCCCCGGCCCGTACGGCCGGGTGTACCGCAGCGGCGAGCGCACCGTCGTCGAGCTCCACGGCGAGATCGACATCGCCGCGACCACGGTGATCGGCGCGTATCTCGACGTGGTCAGCGCGATACACGCGCATGAGGTCGTCGTCGATCTGACGCGCGTGGAGTTCTTCGACTGCTCGGGACTGGCGCTGCTGTGCCGCACGCGGCGACGGATCGCCGAGAGCGACGGCCGACTGTGGGTGGTGTGCGAACGGCCCGCGGTGCTGCGCGTCTTCCGGGCGGGCGGGGTGCTCGCGCTGTTCGGCCCGGTGGCGACGCTCGACGAGGCGCTGCGGCAGTAGCCGGCCCTGCCGGGCCGGTCGGCGCCAGGCCTACGAACGGCCGCCCGAGCGCGCGTCGACGCCCGCCTCCAGCAGCAGCGTGCCGTCCACGACGCTCGCCGCCACGTCCCGCAGCTTCATCCGGTGCGTCCTGGCGTGCGCACGCAGCACCCGGAACGCCTCGGTCGGGGTGACTCGCCAGCGCTCGGCGAGCATCCCCTTCGCCTGCTCGATCAGGACCCGGCTGTCCAGGGCCCCGCTGAGCTGGTCGACGGTCCGCCGGGTCTCGCGCAGCGTGCGCGCGTGCCCGAGGAGCAGCGCGAAGAGATCGCCGAGCTCCTGCACCGGCTGGAGCCCGGCCAGGCCGGCCTCGGACAACGCGGCGTCGGAGCTGAGCAGTTGCAGTACGCCGACGGGGCCCTCGCCCCCGCGTCCCAGCGGCAGCACGGCGGCCGCGACGTAGCCCTCCGCGAGGGCGCGCGCGGCGAACTCGGGCCAGGGGCCCTTCTGCCGTAGATCGATGCCGGCCAGCGGCCGGCCGGTGCGCAGGCACTCGAAGGCGGGGCCGTCGCAGCCAGGACCGTCGAAGGCGCCTTCGCCGACGAGCAGGACGCTCGCCGAGTCGACCGGCAGCAGTTCCCGGGCGCACGAGCCAAGGCGGCGCGGCAGATCGGCCTCGGACCCGTCGCGGAGCACGGCGGCCAGCCCGACGGCGCTCTTGAGCCATGCGGACGCTCGCTCCACGGACCTCACCCCACCCCGTATCCCGGCGGACTCCCAGGCATCCCGGCCGACTCCCCAGCGCCCGATCGTACTTGAGTGAACGGCACGCGGCCCCCGGCTCAATTCCAAGAGTCCTAGGGGCCGCGGAAGGCGCGTCGGCGGATCAGCCGGGTCAGCTCTTGTTCAGAGAGGCCCAGAACTCGTCGAAGGTCAGCAGGCCGTCGCCGTTGCCGTCCTTGGTCTTGATCACTGCCTCGGCGACCGTCTCGGTGACGTTGAAGTCGCCCAGCTGCGCCATCGCGCTCTTGTACTCGGCCGCCGTGATCCTGCCGTCGCCGTCCAGGTCGATGCGCTCGAACGCCCTGCGCGCCTCTTCGATGTCCGCCACTGGTTCCGCCCCTTCTTGGTGCATTGCTGACGGCAGTCAGATTAGCCGCATGGGCGGGGCTCTGATTCTGGGGGCAGTCGCCGATCATGGAGGGGGGCGACGAGGCGAGGCCGACGAGGAGAGCCCCGGGACACTTCGGCCGGACCCGGGACACTTCGACCAGAGGGGCATGAGATGAGCGACGACGCGTTGGAGCGGATCATGGCGGCCGCGGCCCGCGGGCAGTTCCCGCCGCCGGACGGGTCGACGACCGTGATCGGGCAGCCCAACGCCCGCGACGCCGGGGTGCTCGCCTTCACCGCCCACTCGGTGGTCTTCCTCGACGAGGACCCGCGGTGGGTGCGGGCCGAGCTCGCCGCCGCCGCGTCCGACCCTCTGGCCGCCACCATGAACCCCGGGTTCCTGGCCGCCCTGATGGCGCGCACCGGCCGCACGATGAACACCGTCGACCTGCTGACGGTCGCCGCGGCGCTGCCGGGCGAGCCGGAGGTCGAGCTGCGCGAGATCGCGGACCCCGAGCACCCGAGGGCGGCGCGTGCGCTGGCGTTCCGCGACGACGTACGGGTCTGGGCGGCGGACCGCGGGGTGCTGGTGCTGGGCCGGGGCGTGGCGGGCCGCTGGGAGACCGCGATCGAGGTGGACGAGCAGGCGCGGGGCCGGGGGCTCGGCCTCGCGCTGGCCCGTGCGGCCCGCTGCCTCGTGCCCGACGCGGTGGTCTGGGCCCAGCAGTCTCCGGGGAACGCCCGCAGCGTGCGGACGTTCCAGGCGGCGGGCTTCCGCCCGGTGGGCTCGGAGGCGCTGCTCATCGCCGGCTGAGCCGGCCGAAGACGGGGTTCCCGCGCGCGCCGCGCCTTGCCGTCTGGCCGTCTCGCCGTCTGGCCGTCCTACCGGAACACGCCCGTGTGGCCCAGGGAGTAGCGGCCGGGCTGCGGGTAGACGGCGAGGCCGTGGGGGCCGCTGCCCACCGGGATGCGGGCCAGCTGCTCGCCCGACTTGGTGTCGATCGCGTACACCTCGGAGTCGTACCGCCCGGACAGCCACAGCACCTTGCCGTCCGCCGAGACCCCGCCCATGTCCGGGCTGCCGCCGTCCGGCAGCCACCACTTCTTGGTCAGCTTGTTCTTCGCGAAGTCGAAGACGGAGATGGAGCCCTCGCCGCGGTTGGGGATGTACATCTCCTTGGAGTCGCGGCTGATGTAGAGGCCGTGGCAGCCCTTCCCGGTCGGCAGCAGCTTGGGCGCGGTGAACTTCGCCCCGTCCAGCACCCACACCCCGTGCGCCATCATGTCGGCGATGTAGAAGGTCTTTCCGTCCGGCGAGATCTTCACGTCCTGCGGCATCGCGCCCTGGAAGGGGAGCTTCTGCTGGCCGACGACCTTCATGGTCTCCGTGTCGACCTTCAGCAGCTCGGCGGAGAACTCGCAGGAGACGATGAAGTACCGGCCGTCCGCCGAGAAGTCGGCGTGGTTGACGCCGTAGCAGGACACCGGCACGGTCTTGACCGGCTCCATGGTGTGCGGGTCGCGGAAGACGAGCTCGCGGTCGAGGGAGGCCATGACGACGGCGTACTTGCCGTTGGGCGTGAAGTAGAGGTTGTACGGATCGTGCACCTCGACGGCCTTGCCGGCGACGCCGGTGGCCGGGTCGATCGGGGTGAGCGTATGGCCGCGGTTGTTGTTGACCCAGAGGGTCTTCAGGTCCCAGGAGGGCACGACGTGCTGCGGCTGGTTGCCCACCGGGATCGTCTCGACGACCTTGTACGTCGTGGGGTCGATGACCGAGACGGTGTTGGAGTTGGTGTTGGGGACGTAGACCCGGGACGGGAAGCCCTTGACCACCGGCGAGAGATTGCCCGGACGGTCGGCCGCGTAGACGTCGTCCGGGTCGAGCACCGGCGGCATGCCGGGCAGTCCCGGCGGAGCGACCTTGCGGGGCTTGACGGGCGGTACGGCGGCGGCGTCGGCGGGCGCCTTGGTGCCCTGCGCCTCGGTGGTCTTCTCCGCGGGCGAGCCGCAGCCCGCGAGCAGGGCGAGCAGCGCGCCGCCGAGGAGGGCCGTGGTCCGCTTGGCGCGGGGGAGGGTCGGTTGCATCACGTCAGCAGCTCCGTGGTCGTCACCGCGCGCAGGCCGCGGCGGTCGAGGTCGTCGAGGAGGGCGGGCAGTGCGGCGACCGTGTCCGCATAGCCGAAGTGCAGGCTCACCACGGATCCGCGCTGGATCTGTCCGGCGACGTTGCCGACGACGGCCGAGGCGCCGGGCGAGGTGAAGTCGAGGGAGTCGACGTCGTACGAGAGGACGTGGGGGTATCCGGCCCGGTGGGCGAGCCGGGTGACCAAGGGGGTCGACAGCCGGGTGCGGGAGGGGCGGAACCAGGCGCCGATCGAGCCGGTCGTCTTCCGCAGCCGCTGGGCGCATTCGGCGATCTCGGCGTACGCCTGCGCCTCGGGCAGCTCGGCGATGCTCAGATGGCGCTGGGTGTGGTTGCCGAGCTCGTGGCCGCCGTCGAGGATCCGCAGGGCGAGGGCGGGGTGCTCGTCGAGCCAGTCGCCGACGGCGAGGACGGTGAGGCGCGCGCCGGCCCGCTCGGCCTCGGCCAGCAGGGCCTTCGCGGTGGCGGGGTCGCCGTGGCCGTGGAAGGTGAGGGCGACCTTGTCCGCGTCGCGCGGGCCGTGGACGATCTCGGCGGGCTGGCCGGCGAAGCTGCGGGGGCCTGGCGCGGGGCGGGAGGGGGCGGCGGACGGGGCGCTCTGCTCCGGCGCGTGCTCCTGGGCCGCGTGCCGCTCCGCCGGGTGTTCCTCCGTCGCGCGACCGCCGTCGGTGCAGCTGGTGGCGAGGGCGCCGGCGAGGGCCGCCCCCGCTCCTGCGCGCAGGGCGCTGCGGCGGTCGATGGAGGTCACGAAAGTGCACAGTAGGGGCGAAGCAACCAGAAGGTAACGATTGACCCAATTAACGACATTCTCGGGTCGCGCCTCCCGAGAAGCCCCCCTAGGCGAGTCGATCAATGAATCACACGATGAATCCCGTACCTATTCAGTGATTATTAGGTCGGTGGTCGATGTCACCTACGATTCACTTTTTATACGTCACTCTTTAGGGCGTTATGTCCGAGTAAGGACTTTTGGCAGGAGGGCCCTCGTCTGCCATAGTCGTTGCCACGACCCCCATTGACCCGGGCCAGGTCGATGTAAGCGCCGGCGGACACACCCCTCCCGTCCACGGCGCTCCATGGAAGCCCCCGCTCAGGGGGCTTTCGTGCGTCCGCGCCCCCAAAGGGGGCACAGCCCTCGCGGGCGCGCCGCTCAGCGGTCGGCGACCCGCATCTCGAACCAGGTGGTCTTGCCGCGCGGCAGCAGATCCACGCCCCAGCGGTCGGAGAGCTTGTCGACGAGGAAGAGCCCCCGGCCGCTGACGTCCATCTCCTGGACCGGCATCAGACAGGGCAGACCGCGCGAGGGGTCGCGGACCTCGATCCGGATCCAGCCGCGCCGGCGCAGCATCCGCAGCCCGAAGACCCGCGCGCCGGTATGGCGGACCGCGTTGCCGACGAGCTCCGAGACGAGCAGCACCGCGTGCTCGGAGGTCTGCGCGGAGAGCGCCCACTGACGGAGCACCACACACTGGGTCAGTCGGCGCGCGGTGGCGGCGGACTCGGGACGGGAGGGAAGCCGGATCTCCTCGTCCGTCGGATTGCCGAACAACTCCAGCGCCTTGAGCGCCTGTTCGTCCTCGACGGCCGGCATCCAGCGCGCGGTGGTCGCACTGCTGCGCGGCCGCGGTTGTTCCACACCCTCCAGGCCCGCCATGCCCCCATCATGGCCGTAACGCACGTCTTGCGGGGGCGTTCCAAAGGAATAGGGCCCCCGGAACCCATCATTCCGGGGGGTGGGCAAGGCATATGACCGTGGCAGCACAAAGGCACCCATACCCATTCTGAGCTGCGTTAACGCCTTGCTTATGAATGATCGCCAAGCGCAGCGACCCGGTTCGCCTTAAGGCTGCTTTAAGACTCCCCTAAGCTCTGCAAAGGGTTGACGCACCTTTGGGAGTGCCCAACTGACCTGCGATCAGAGGAACTTGGCCTTGCCCGGGCCCTCCTCGACGAAGCTGCGCATACCGCGCTCGCGGTCCTCCGTCGCGAACAGACCGGCGAACCAGTTGCGTTCGATGGCCAGGCCCGTCTCGATGTCCGTCTCCAGCCCCGCGTCGACGCACTCCTTCGCCGCGCGCAGCGCGAGCGCCGGCCCCTGGGCGAGCTTGGCGGCCCAGGCGTGCGCCTGCTCGTACACCTCGGCCGCCGGCACGACCCGGTCCACCAGACCGAGCCGCAGCGCCTCGTCCGCCTTCACCATGCGGCCGGTGAAGATCAGGTCCTTGGCCTTGGACGGGCCGACCAGCCGGGAGAGCCGCTGGGTGCCGCCGGCGCCGGGGATCAGGCCGAGCAGGATCTCCGGCTGGCCGAGCCTGGCGTCGTCCGCCGCGATGCGGAAGTCGGCGCACAGGGCGAGCTCGCAGCCGCCGCCGAGGGCGTAGCCGGTGACGGCCGCGACGACGGGCTTGGGGATGCGGGCGACGGCGGTGAACGACTCCTGGAGCGCCCGGGACCGCAGGACCATCGCCGTATGGTCCATGGCCTGCATCTCCTTGATGTCCGCGCCGGCCGCGAACACCTTCTCGCCGCCGTACAGGATCACGGCCCGTACGTCCTCGCGGCGGCCCGCCTCCTCGGCGAGCGTGTGCAGCCGGTCCTGGACGGCGACGTCCAGCGCGTTCATCGGCGGGCGGTCCAGACGGATGGTGCCGACGCCTTCGGAGACCTCGAGAGTGACTGTCATGGACGGAAGGTTAGCGGCGGGTCCTGCCGAGGCGACCTGCCGGAGGGCGCGGCACGACGACGGGCCCAGTGCTGTCGGTCACAGCACTGGGCCCGGCTACGCGGTGCGGGTGGGAGAGGTCCTACTTGCTCCAGTCCGCCCAGGACATGTTCCAGCCGTTCAGCCCGTTCTCCGGGGCGATCTGCTTGTCCTTGGAGTTCTTCACGACGACCACGTCGCCGACGATCGAGTTGTCGTAGAGCCAGGCGGCCGGGGTGCCGTTGTCGTGCGCCCCGCGCACGTCCCGCAGGCCCACGCAGCCGTGGCTGACGTTGGACGAGCCGAAGGTGCCGGCCGGGGCCCAGTAGTTGCCGTGGATGAAGGTGCCGGAGGTGGACAGGCGCATCGCGTGCGGCACGTCCTTGATGTCGTACTCGCCGCCGAAGCCGACGGTCGCGCCGTTCATCCGGGTCACCTTGTACTTCTCGCTGATGACCATCTGACCGTTGTACGTCGTGGTGGACGGCGCGCCCGCGGTGATCGGGATGTTCTTGATCTGCTTGCCGTCGCGCACGACCTTCATGGTGTGCTCGCTCGCGTCCACGGTGGAGACCTGGCTGCGGCCGATGGTGAACTTCACCGTCTTGCTCTGCTTGCCGTACACGCCCGGGCGGCCCTCGACGCCGTCCAGGTTGAGCTGCACGGTCACCTTGGTGCCCGCGGCCCAGTACTTCTCCGGGCGGAAGTCGAGGCGGTCGTTGCCGAACCAGTGGCCCTCGATCGGGACCGACGGCTCGGCGGTGACCTTGACGGCCCGCTCGACGGCCTCGGGGTTGGTGATGCCGCGCGTGAAGTTGATCGAGACCGGCATGCCGACGCCGACCGTGGAGCCGTCCTCCGGCGTGTACTGGCCGATGAAGGTGTTCTTCGGCACCAGCGTGGTGAAGGTGGTGTCCTTCGCCGACTCGCGGCCCTCGGAGTCCTTGGCGATGGCGTGCACCTTGTACTTGGTGGCGCCGGCCAGGTGCTGCAGCGGCTGCCAGCTCGCGCCGTCCCCGGCGAGCTTGCCCTCGACCTTGGCGCCCTTGTCGTCCTGGACCGTGACCGTGGTCAGCTTGCCCTGGTCTGCGGTGACCTTCAGGGCGCCGCTGGTGGCGACCGCCTCGGCGCCGTCCTTGGGCGCGATGGTCACCACGGCCTGGGAGGCCGAGTTGCCGACCTTCCCGTCGTCCTTCTTGGTCTTGCTGCCGTCGCTCTTGTCGGAGCCCCCGCCCCCGCATGCCGTCACCAGCACCAGCAACGCCCCCAGCGCCAGGGCCGGCAGAGCCGCTCCCCCACGCCTGCGCCTGCGTCCGCCCGCGGTCTCGGCCGATGCCCCGGATATCGGCTGCCCGTTCAAAATGGTCGTCTCCCCTCGCACGGCCTGGCCCCGCCACGGCCCGCACCCCCGCGCACCTCACGCACGCACGGCGATAGATAATCACACCGCACGTCATGGGAACTCCCCTCGGATGTCACCGTTCAGTCCCAACTTGTCCGGCGGGCTCAGTTGAGACGGCACGAGGTCACAGGGCGAGGCCACAGGTCAGAGGCGGGGCTGTGCGGCGCGCGGCGAAGGGCCCGGGCGGGCGGGGGTCCGGAGGCGACGAGAAGGGGCCGGGGGCGAGGGGCGTCCGGCGCTGGGGGCGACCGGCGGCGGGGTCAGCCGACGTCGAGGGCGGCCGGCAGCGGGGTCAGCCGACGGCGGGGTCAGCGCAGGGCCGAGCCCTTCTTCCACTCCTTCCAGCTCATGTTCCAGCCGCCGAGCCCGTTGTCCGGGGCGACCTCCTTGTCGCGCGAGTTGACCACCTCGACGACGTCGCCGATCAGGGTACGGTCGAAGAACCAGCCGGCCGGGGTGTCCCCGCTGCCGCCCTTGACGTCGCGCAGCCCGACGCAGCCATGGCTGACGTTCGTGGCGCCGAAGGTCTCCGGGGCGGCCCAGTAGTTGCCGTGCAGGAACGTCCCCGAGCTGGTCAGCCGGATCGCGTGCGGCACGTCCTTGATGTCGTACTCGCCCTTGCCGTCCTTCAGGAAGCCGACCGTCGCGCCGTTCATCCGGGTCACGTCGAACATCTCGGTGACGACCATCTTCCCGTTGTACGTCGTCGTCTTCGGCGCCCCCGCGGTGATCGGCACGGTCGACAGGAGCTCGCCGTCGCGCCGCACGACCATGGTGTGCTCCTCCGCGTCGACCAGGGAGGTCTGGGAGCGGCCGACCGTGAAGGCGACGGTCTTGTGCTGGATGCCGAAGACGTCCGGGGCCGCCTCGACGTCCCGCAGCCGCATGTCGACGGTGACCTGGGTCCCCGGTTTCCAGTAGTCCCGCGGTCTGAAGTCCAGGCGGTCCTTGCCGAACCAGTGGCCCTTCACCTCGACCGGCGGCGACGAGGTGATCCGGATGGCGCGCTCGACGGCCGCCCGGTTCTCGATCTCCCGGCTGAAGGTGAAGGAGACGATCATGCCGGTGCCCACGGTGGAACGGTTCTCCGGCTTGAAGTAGCCGATGAACCTGCTCTCGGGGACGTCGGTGGTGAAGGTGGTGTGGCGGGCCGAGCGGCGGCCGTGGCCGTCGAGCGCCACCACGTCCACGCTGTACTTGGCGGCCAGCTGAAGCCTCGCCCCCGGCGCCGGCCGCCAGCGCAGCCCGTCGTCGGTGATCGTGCCGGGGAGCTCGGTGGGCTGGGCGTCCTCGACCTGCCTGACCGTGACGCGCTCCAGCCGCCCGCTGGGCAGCCGCACCTCGAACCTGCTGTCCGGCTTGACCCCCTTCGCTCCGTCCTCGGGAATGACCCGGATGGCCTCCTCGGGCGCGCGCGGCTTGCTCGCGATGTCGAGGGCGCCGCCGGTGCATCCGGTCAGCCCCGCCGCCAGTCCAGCCCATGTCAGGGCGACGGCCATGCCTTGTCCTGCACGCTTCAGTACATGTCTCACGTACCGCCCAACGACCACCCCCCTCCAGGGGAAACGTGTGTGCGGGGCCGTGTTGGGATGAGAGCGGTACGGGCAGAACAGGTGGGAGGACCACGCGTGGGGCTGCCCGCGGCCGGGACGCCGCGGCCGCCCCACGGCTGCGGGGCCCGACGAGCCGTGGGAGGCCGACACGTGTCGAGCTCAGCCGAGCAGGAGACGGTGCAGGAGGGGGTGCGGGGCGAGCGGCCCGCCCCGCCTGCGGCGACAGCGGCCAACGGCCGCCACAGGCAGGCCCCGGAGGCGGCCGTGCGCAGGCCCCTGGTCTGGCCGGGGGCGCCGACGCCGCTCGGGGCGCGGTTCCGGGTCGGGCCCGACGGTGTCGCGGGGACGAACTTCGCGCTGTGGGCGGGCGGGGCGGAGGCCGTCGAGCTGTGCCTGTTCGACGAGCAGGGCGTCGAGTCGCGGCTGCCGCTGACCGAGCTGACGCACGAGATCTGGCACGGCTTCGTGCCCGGGATCCGGCCGGGGCAGCGGTACGGCTACCGGGTGCACGGCCGCTGGGACCCGTGGACGGGGGCGCGCTGGAACCCGGCGAAGCTGCTGCTCGATCCGTACGCCCGGGCGGTGGACGGGGACTTCGTCCTTCCGGCCGAGGTGTACGGCCATATGAGGGACTGGCCCCAGCAGCATGTCGCCGACACCGTCCGCGACGACCGGGACTCCGCGCCGTACGTCCCCAAGGGCGTCGTCGTCCATGACGACGACGACTGGGCCGACGATCGCAGGCCCAAGACGCCGTGGGCCGATTCGGTCATCTACGAGCTGCACGTGCGCGGCTTCACCAAGCTGCATCCGGCGATCCCTGAGGAGCTGCGGGGCACCTACGCGGGGCTCGCCCACCCGGCGGCGATCGACCATCTGCTGCGGCTGGGCGTGACGGCGGTCGAGCTGCTGCCGGTGCATCAGTACGCCCACGAGGACCATCTGCTGCGGCGCGGGCTGAAGAACTACTGGGGCTACAACTCCATCGGCTACTTCGCGCCGCACGCCGCGTACTCCGCCAGCGGGACCCGGGGCGAGCAGGTCGGCGAGTTCAAGCGGATGGTGAAGGCGCTGCACGCCGCCGGGGTCGAGGTCATCCTCGACGTCGTCTACAACCACACGGCGGAGGCGGGCGAGCTGGGCCCCACGCTCTCCCTCAAGGGCATCGACAACCGCGGCTACTACCGCCTCCAGTCCGACGCCAGGACGTACGCCGACTACACCGGGTGCGGCAACACCCTGCACGTGGTCCAGCCGCATGTGCTGCGGCTGATCACCGACTCGCTGCGCTACTGGGTGACCGAGATGGGGGTGGACGGCTTCCGCTTCGACCTGGCGGCGGCGCTGGCGCGCTCCATGCACGACGTCGACATGCTCTCCCCCTTTCTCGCGGTGATCGCCCAGGACCCGGTGCTGCGGCGGGTCAAGCTGATCGCCGAACCGTGGGACGTGGGGGACGGCGGCTACCAGGTCGGGGCGTTCCCGCCGCTGTGGACCGAGTGGAACGACCGCTACCGCGACGCCGTACGCGACTACTGGCGCGGCGCGCTGCCCGACGTACGGGATCTCGGCTACCGGCTGTCGGGCTCCAGCGACCTCTACGCCTGGGGCGGGCGGCGGCCGTACGCCTCCATCAACTTCGTCACCGCCCACGACGGCTTCACCCTGCGCGACCTGGTCAGCTACGACCGCAAGCACAACGAGGCCAACGGCGAGGGCAACCGCGACGGCACGGAGGACAACCGGTCCTGGAACTGCGGCGCGGAGGGCGAGACCGACGACGAGCAGGTCAACGCGCTGCGCCGGCGGCAGGTGCGCAACCTGCTCACCACGCTGCTGCTGTCGACGGGCGTGCCGATGCTGGTCGCGGGCGACGAGATGGGCCGCACGCAGGGCGGCAGCAACAACGCCTACTGCCAGGACAACGAGGTCAGCTGGGTGGACTGGTCGCTGCTGGAGCAGCCAGGACCCGGCGGCGTGCTGGAGCTGACCGCCCGGCTGCTCGCGCTGCGCCACGCCCACCCGGTGCTGCGTCGCCGCGCGTTCTTCTCGGGACGGCCGCAGGCGGCCGACGGGCTGCGGGACCTCGCCTGGTTCACGCCGAAGGGCGCGGAGATGACGGAGTCGGACTGGTACGCCCCGGCCGCCACGCTCGCCCTCTATCTCTCCGGGCGCGACATCCCCGGACGCGACGCGCGTGGAGCGGCGGTGACGGACGACAGCTTTCTGACGGTGCTGCACGCCGCCCACCGCCCGACGAGCTTCCGGCTGCCGGGCCCGCCGTGGGCGCGGGAGTACGAGCTGGTCCTCGACACGTCCCTGGAGGACCAGGCGGCGGCGCCGGGGACGGTGCACCGGGGCGGCGAGACGCTGACCGTGCCCCCGCGGTCGGTGCTGCTGCTGCGGGTCAGGGAGTGAGGGGGCGGAGAGCACTGCGGGCGCGCCCACGGCGGTCAGCACTCAGCACTCAGCACTCAGCACTCAGCACTCAGCACTCAGCCGAGGATCTTCCGGTCGTACGCCACCGCCACCGCCGCCGCCCGGTCCTTGGCTCCCAGCTTGCCGAAGATATGGGTGAGATGGGTCTTCACCGTGGCCTCGCTGATGAACAGCTCCGCCGCGATGGCCCGGTTCGAGGTTCCCTTGGCGACCAGTTCCAGGACCTCGCGCTCGCGCGCCGACAGCTGCTCGCTGCCGGGCGCGGCCGGAGTGCGGACGCGGGAGACCAGGCGGGAGGCGACCGCGGGCGAGAGGACCGTGCGGCCCTCGGCGGCGGCGCGGACGGCGGTGAAGAGCTCGTCGCGGGGCGCGTCCTTGAGGAGGTAGCCCGTCGCGCCCGCCTCGATCGCCGGGAGGGTGTTGGAGTCGGTGTCGTACGTGGTGAGCACCAGGACCTTGGAACGCGCGCCGCGCCGGGTGAGCTCGGCGATGGCCGCCACTCCGCCGCCGCCGGGCATCCGCAGGTCCATGAGGACGACGTCGGGGTCGAGCCGGGCGGCGAGCTCGACGCCCTCCTCGCCGTTCGCGGCCTCGCCGAGCACCTCGAATCCGGGCGACGACGCGAACATGCCGCGGAGTCCGTCCCGTACGACGGGGTGGTCGTCGACGACGATCAGTGTGATGGTCTGCTCAGCCATGGCGGACCAACGGTACGCGAGCGGAGACGGCGGTGCCGTTGCCGGGCTCGGACTCCACGGACGCGGCGCCCGCGATGCGTTCGGCCCGGGCGCGCATGCCGTCCAGCCCGAAGCCGCCGGCGACCGAGCCCGCGGGCACGGCGAGCGGATCGAAGCCGCGGCCGTCGTCGCGGACGTCGAGGGTGATCTCGTCGTCCATATAGGAGAGCGTGACGCCGGCCCGGGTCGCCCCGGCGTGCCGGGCGGTGTTGGCGAGGGCCTCCTGGGCGATGCGGAGCAGGGTCGCCGCGACCTCCTCGTGGAGCGGCTCCTCGGTTCCGGTGACCGTGAACTGTGCGCGTACGCCGCTGCGTTCGGACCACTCTGCGACCGTCTTCTTCAATGCCTCGGGCAGCGTGTCGTGCTGGAGGGCGACCGGGCTCAGATTGTGCACCGAGCGGCGGGCCTCCCCCAGGCTGTGCCGGGCGAGGGCGGCGGCGCTGGCGAGGTGCTCGCGGGCGACCTCGGGGTCGGCGGTGGCGGCGACCGCCTGGAGCTGGGCGATGATGCCGGTCAGGCCCTGCGCGATGGTGTCGTGGATCTCGGCGGCCAGCCGGCGGCGCTCGTCGGCGACGCCCGCCTCCCGCGCCTGGACCAGCAGCTGGGCGTGGAGCGCGGCGTTCTCGGCGAGGGCCTTCTCCAGCGCGGTGATGGTCTCGGCCTTCTGCCGCGCGTTCTCGGCCTCCTTCGCGCCGAGCTGGCTGAAGACGATGGCGAGGCCGGCGTTGAGGGCGAACAGGCCGCCGAAGGCGATCCAGTTGACCGGGGCAGCGGGCGGCAGCCCGCCGGACTGGGAGCCCGCCATGATGACGGCGACGACGAGCAGGGCGGGGCGCATCAGGCGCGGCGGGAGAAGGTAGACGACGTCGAAGTAGCCCAGCGCGGCGTACACCGCGAAGAACGGGTTGAGCCAGGTGAGGGCGAAGGCGACGGCGGTGCGCAGGCCGTAGTACAGCGTGCCGTGGGCGGACGGCTCCGGCAGGCCGGGGCCCGCTGTCCTGCCCCGCCACAGCTGGAGGACGAGCGCCGCCACGACCAGGGCGCCGGCGGCGCCCATCTCCTCGGGGCTCATCAGCGCGTCGGCGGCCGCGCCCCCGAGCACGGTCGCGGTGCCCAGCAGGGCGTAGGGGCCGTAGCGGAAGAACTGCGCCCAGCGCTCCTCGACCGTCGTCGTGATCGCTTCCCCGCCCGGCCCGTCGGCGCAGTCGCCGCCGTCTCCGCCCACCTCTAGTGCCTCCTTACTGCCACTTGAACCAGCGCCCGACACTCCCTACTGCCACTTGACTACTGCCACTTGAACCAGCGCCCGACACTCCCTACTGCCACGTGACTACTGCCACTTGAACCAGCGCCCGGCCGCGGCGATCAGCAGGGCCGCCCAGGCCGCGGTCACCGCGAGGTGCGACCAGCCCGGCCAGCCGCCCGCCGCGGCCTGGTCGAGCGCCTGCGCCGCCGCGCCGAGCGGGGTGAGGCCCACGATGCTCTGGAGGGTGTCGGGCATGGCCGCGACCGGCAGCCAGACCCCCGAGGTGAACATCGCGGGGAAGAATACCGCCGAGCCGACCGCCTGAGTGATCTTGGTCGTACGGCTGATCGCGGAGACGACCGCGCCCAGCGCGAGGGCGGAGAGCGTGGCGAGCAGCAGGGCGACCACATACCCGGCGAACTGCCGGGGCAGCGCGACGTCGAAGACGATCCAGCCGACCGCCACGGCGACGAGCGCGGAGACCACCACGGCCGCGCCGTGCAGCGCGATCTGCGCGCCGATGAGGGATCCGGGCTTCATCGGCGTGGTGGACATACGGCGCAGGATGCCGCGCTCGCGGTAGCCGGTCAGGACCGGCGGCATGGACTGGACACCCGCCGTGATCATCGAGAGGAGCACGACGACGGGGACGTAGAGGTCGATGACGCGCCGGCCGCCGAGGTCGTCGGAAGGCTCCCGGAACGACGGGATGAGCCCGAGGATCACAAGGAGCAGCGTCGGGAAGGCGAGGATCCAGAACAGGGCGGCGGGCTCCCGGGAGAAGAGCCGGGCCTCTGTCTTCAGTACGGCGGCGCTGCTGCTCACTCGTCGGCTCCCGTCAGGTCGAGGAAGGCGTCGTCCAAGGTGGCCTCGGAGACGCGCAGTTGGTGTGCGGTGATGTGGCGGCCGGCCAGCAGGGAGAGCAGGGCGTTGACGCTCTCGTCCGCGCCGTTGATCACGATCCGGCCGCCCGACTCCTCGACGGAGGCGACCGCCGGCAGCGCGGCCAGCTCGCGCAGGTCCAGCGGGGCGGAGGGCGTGAAGGAGACGACCGTGCTGCTCGCGGACCGGCTGATCAGCCCGGACGGGGTGTCGAGGGCGGCGACGCGGCCCTTGTCGATCACGGCGATACGGTCGCAGAGGCGCTGGGCCTCCTCCATGAAGTGCGTGACCAGCAGGACGGTGACGCCGCTGTCGCGTACGTCCTCGATGAGCTGCCAGGTGTCGCGGCGGGCCCGCGGGTCCAGTCCGGTGGTGAGCTCGTCGAGCACGACGACCCGCGGGCTGCCGACGAGGGCGAGCGCGATGGACAGCCGCTGCTTCTGGCCGCCGGAGAGCTTGGCGAAGCGGGTGGAGAGCTTGTCCTGGAGGCCGAGGCGCTCGGCGAGCGAACGCCAGTCGGCGGGCGCCGGGTAGAACGCTGCGTACAGCTCCAGCGCCTCCGCCACGGTGAGCTTGGGCTGGAGCTCGCTCTCCTGGAGCTGGGCGCCGAGGATCCGCGTCACCTGGTCGTGGTCGGCGATGGGGTCGTGCCCGGCGACCCGGACGGCGCCGGCGTCGGGGACCCGCAGCCCCTCGACGCACTCCACGGTGGTGGTCTTGCCGGCGCCGTTGGGGCCGAGGATCCCGAAGATCTCGCCCTCTTCGACGGCGAAGCTCACGCCGTCGACGGCGGGGCGTCCGCCATAGGCCTTGTGCAGGCCGTTCACCTCGATAATCGCCATAGGACGAGGGTGTCTTGGGGCAGAGCAGCCGGGCATCGCCCATCACGCTCGAAGCGGCATCAGCCGATCGGTTGATACGGGTGTACGACCTCGCCGGGCGCCCCCAGGGCGGGAGCGGCGCGGAGAAAAATGACGTGAGCTCTGTCAGTGGTGAACCGTACGCTCGGTCCTGATGCCCGATTCACATGCAGCTGCCGAGGACCGGTCCACCGTACGTTCGCTGCTGCGGCTGTGGCCGTATGTGCGCCCCGTACGAACTCGCCTGTTCAGCGCGGCAGTCGTCGCCATAGTCGCCTCCTGTCTCTCCCTGGTCATCCCGCTCGTCCTCAAGTGGATGGTGGACGGCCCGGTCGCCGAGCGCGACCCGGGCGGGGTGTGGCTGGGCGCGCTGGCGCTGCTGTTGCTGGGGATAGCGGAGGCGGTGCTCTTCGGGTTCCGCAGATGGCTGGTGGCGAGACCGCTGGCGGGGGTCGAGGCGGCCATGCGGGCCGACCTCTACCGCCGCCTTCAGCGGATGCCGGTCGCCTTCCACGACCGCTGGCCCTCGGGCCAGCTGCTCTCGCGCGGCACCACGGATCTGATGCTGCTGCGCATGTTCCTCGCCTTCCCGCTGACGTTCCTTCTGGTCAACGGGATCACGATCGTGGTCGGCTTCGCGATCCTGCTCGCCCAGGAGTGGACGCTCGGGCTGGTGCTGCTCGCGCCCGTCGCGCCGCTGGTCGTCGTCTGCGCGCTCTTCGAGACGCGGTACGCGCTCGTCGCACGGCGCGCCCAGGACCAGGTCGGCGATCTGACGACGGTCGTCGAGGAGAGCGTCCTGGGAATCCGCGTCGTCAAGGGGTTCGGCCGCCACCGCAGCCAGGCCCTCGCCTTCCGCGCGCTCTCGGGGCGGCTGCGCGACACCGAGCTGGGCAAGGCGCGGCTGCTGGCGGGCATCTGGGCCGTGATCACGGCCGTGCCGGAGCTGGCCATCGGCGCCGCGCTGGTGCTCGGCACCGTCCAGGTCGCCGACGGCGGCCTGTCGGCCGGGACGCTGGTGGCGTTCTTGTCGACGGCGCTGGCGCTGCGGTGGCCGGTGGAGTCGATCGGCTTCCTGCTGGCGATGAGCCAGGAGGCGGCGACGGCGACGGAGCGGTACTTCGAGGTGATGGACGCGGAGGAGGAGCAGGAGACGGGTGAGGGGCAGGGGGCGGCGCCCGCTCAGAAGAGTCTCTCTGGGCCGGGCTCGGCATCGGGCTCGGGCTCGGGCTCGGGCGACGGACTGAGCTTCGAGGGCGTGGAGTTCCGCTACCCGGACGCGCCCGACGACGCCCGGCCCGTCCTCGCCCGGATCGATCTGC
Source organism: Streptomyces sp. NPDC051907 (assembly GCF_040681075.1). NCBI lineage: Bacteria > Bacillati > Actinomycetota > Actinomycetes > Kitasatosporales > Streptomycetaceae > Streptomyces > Streptomyces sp. NPDC051907. The sequence goes on from NZ_JBFAYB010000001.1 coordinate 94,882, forward strand.
GCGTACGGCACGGAGAGACCATGGCGCTCGTCGGCGGCACCGGCTGCGGCAAGACCACGCTCACCGCGCTCGTACCACGCCTGCACGAGGTGACCGCGGGCCGTATCACCCTCGACGGCGAGGACATCGCCGCGATGCCCCGGCAGCGGCTGCGCGAACTGGTCTCCGTCGCCTTCGAGGAGCCCACCCTCTTCTCCGCGAGCGTCGCCGAGAACGTCCTGATGGGCGCGCCTGACGGCGCGTTGGAGGAGGATCTCCGGCGGGCCCTGGACGTGGCGCAGGCGGGCTTCGTGGACGATCTGCCCCACGGCGTCGACACCCAGGTCGGCGAGCAGGGCCTGAGCCTGTCGGGCGGCCAGCGCCAACGCCTGGCCCTGGCGCGCGCCGTGGTGGGCCGCCCCCGTTTCCTGGTGCTCGACGACCCGCTCTCGGCGCTGGACGTCCACACCGAGGCGCTCGTGGAGGCCGCGCTGCGCAGGGTCCTTCAGGGCACGACGGCCCTGGTGGTGGCGCACCGCCCGTCGACGGTGATGCTGGCCGACAGGGTGGCGCTGCTGTCCGAGGGCCGGATCGCGGCCGTGGGCACGCACCAGGAGCTGCTGCGCACCAACGCCGAGTACGCCTGGCTGATGTCGGGCACGGCCAGCCGTGCCGAAGGGAGCGCACGATGACCTCGCCCGCCCAGCCCCCGCACACGACGGCCTCGCCCGCCCAGCCCCAGACCGACCAGCCCCAGCACACGATGACCTCGCCCGACCATCCCCAGACCGCCCAGCCCCAGGTCGGCGGCGACCCCTTCGACCAGGACGCGCTGCCCGCGCCCCCCGGAGCCACCCGGGCGCTGCTGCGGTCCCTGCTGGGGCCCCGGCGCGCCCGCGTCGGCCTCGCCGCGCTGCTTCTGCTGCTCCAGCAGGCCGCGGTGCAGGCGGGTCCGCTGCTCGTCGCGTACGCCATCGACCGCGGGGTGCCCGCCTTCCGCGCGCACGACTACGGTCCGCTCGTCGCCGTCGCCGTCGGATACGCGCTGTGCGGGATCGGCGCGGGGGCCTTCCAGTACGCCTTCATCCGCGTCGCCGCCCACGTCAACCAGGACGTGCTCCTGGACCTGCGCGGCCGGATCTTCCGCCACGCGCAGGCGCTGAGCGTCGACTTCCACGAGCGCTACACCTCGGGCCGGCTGATCTCCCGCTCGACCACCGACGTCGAGTCGCTGCGGGAGCTGCTCAGCGAAGGGCTCCAGGAGCTGATCGGAGTCGTGCTGGCCTTCGCCTACATCTCGGCGATGCTGCTCTGGCTGGACCTGGGCCTCGGCGGGCTGGCGGTGGCCTCCTTCGTACCGCTCTATCTGCTCGTACGGCTCTACCAGCGCCGGGCCAAGGCCGTCTTCAGCACGCGCTCGACGGCGATCGCCGCGGTCATCGTGAAGTTCGCGGAGACGATGAACGGCATCCGCCCGGTGCGCGCCTTTCGGCGCGAGCCGGTGAACGACGCGGAGTTCGGCGTGCTCAACCACCGCCATGAGCGCACCAACGGCGACGCGATGCTGGAGATGGCCCGCTATGTCGTCGGCTCCCGGCTGGTCGCCAACACGGCGGTCGCGGGGATGGTGCTGTGGGGCGCCTACCGGGTCGCCTCCGGCACGCTGGCGCTGGGCGTGCTGGCGGCGGCAGCGCTGTATCTGCGCCGGCTGTACGACCCGATCGACCGGCTGGGGATGTTCCTCAACTCCTACCAGTCCGCGGCCGCCTCGCTGGAGAAGATCGCAGGCCTGCTCGCCCAGACGCCGTCCGTGCCCGAGTCGCGGGAGCCGCGGGAGCTGCCCGCGCGGGTCGGCGGGCAGCCCGGCCGCGAGGTCGTCTTCGACGGCGTCCGCTTCGCGTACCGCACCGGCGGCGAGGTGCTGCCCCGCTTCGATCTGACGATCCCGGCGGGCCAGACGGTCGCGGTCGTCGGCGCCACCGGCGCGGGCAAGTCCACGCTCGCCAAGCTGCTGGCCCGCTTCTACGACCCCACCGAGGGCCGGGTCCTCCTCGACGGCGTCGAGCTGCGCGACCTCTCCTTCGCCGAACTGCGGCGCGGGGTGGTCATGGTGACGCAGGAGGCGTTCCTCTTCTCCGGAACGGTCGCCGAGAACATCGCGATCGGCCGCCCGGACGCGACCCGCGAGGAGATCGAGCGGGCGGCGAAGGCGATCGGCGCGCACGACTTCATCGCCGGCCTGCCGGACGGCTACGACACGGACGTACGGAAGCGGGGCGGCCGTATCTCCGCCGGCCAGCGGCAGCTCGTCGCCTTCGCCCGGGCGCTGCTGGCGGACCCGGCGGTGCTGATCCTGGACGAGGCGACGTCGTCGCTGGACGTGCCGGGCGAACGGGCGGTGCAGCGGGCGATGGACACGGTGCTGCACGGCCGTACGGCGGTGGTGATCGCGCACCGGCTGTCCACGGTGGAGATCGCGGACCGGGTGCTGGTGATGGAGGGCGGCCGGATCGTGGAGGACGGCGCGCCGCGGGAGCTGACCGGGGGCCAGGGGCGGTTCGCGTCCTTGCACAAGGCGTGGCGGGAGAGCCTGGTCTAGCTCCCGAGGCTCCCGACGCTCCCGAGGCCTCCGTGGTGCTCGACGCCCGCGACATTCCTGGGGCGCTCGAGGCGCTCGATCACGGATCGCATCGCGCGCTCGACGGCGTGGCGCGCCTGGTCGGTGTGGTCGATCGTCTCGAAGCCGTGGCGGCCGAGGGGCACGTCGATCACCTCGACGTCGGCGGCGCGGTCCCCGGCACGGTCCTCGGCGCGGTCCTCGGCGCGGTCCTCGGCGCGGTCCTCGGCGGCGGCCAGGAACTCCTGGACCGTCGCCGCGATCTCGGCGCGCTCCTTCTCCACCCGGGTCAGCACGATCGGCAGGGCCCCGGCCGCACGCACCGCGGTCGCGGGCCGGAACCGGGAGTCGACGAGGCCCCAGTTCGGCATCGGCGCGAGGATCGGGTACGTCGCCGCGACGCACCGCAGCCACGGCGGGGGCGCCGCGAGCCAGTCCGCCGACAGCAGCCCGCCGACGGAGAAGAACCACAGCGCGACGCGTTCGGCGTCGACGCGCGGATCGGCTCGTACGAGCTCCACCGCCTCGGCTACGTCCTGGGCGGCGCGCTCGAAGTCGGCGAGGCTGTGCAGCCCGTGGTCCAGCGTCACGCCGACCGCTCCCAGGCTCGCCGCGTACCGGCCGTAGCCGACGAAGCCCGGCCAGTCGCGCGGCGTGGGGTGGACGCCGGGGGCCACCGGGCCGCCGTGGACGAAGACGACCGCCGGGCGGGGCCGGTCGGGATCGGCGTCGGGCAGGTAGAGGTCGACGTTCCCCACCCGCTCGCGACGGCTCTCCGGTACGTCGAGGAGGAACGGCCGGAGATGACCGGGCTGCTCGTCCGTCTTCTCGATCCGGTGGCCTTCTCCCGCGGCGGCCCGGATCAGCACCTCGGCGAGCTCGTCGGGGCGGGAGAGCATCGGCCAGTGGCCGGTGTCGAGTTCGAAGAAGCTCACCCGGGGGTCGGCGAGCGCCTGGAGGCGGGGGTCCCCGAGTGCCACCAGGCCCTCGACCATGGCGATGCTCGACCCGTTGGCGGTGCACAGGACGCCGGTCGTCGGCAGCTCGAAGACCGCCTCGGACAGGCGGAGCGGCTGGGTGAGCGTGCCCTGCGGCTGCGGTGCGGCGAGCCGGTCCAGCCGTGCGAGGGCCTGGGCGGGGACGCCGGCGGTGCTGCCCCAGCGATGCCAGGCGTGCAGCGGCGGTGGAACCAGCCAGTCGCGCCCGGCCTGGTCGGTGTGGTCTGTGCGTACGACCTGTTCGGTCGGCTCGGCCTGCTCGTGTTGTTCGGACCGTACGGTCGGGCTGGCCCGGCGCCGTAGCCAGTCGTGCACGGCCGGGTCGGCCACGAGGGCGAGGGCCGGGTCGCCGTCCTGGGGCAGGCCCGCGTCCAGGTAGACGACGCGGGCGATCCGCTCCGGGCACCGGTCGGCGGCGCCGAGGGCCGGGTGAATGCCGTAGCAGTGGCCGACGATCACCACCTGCGGCTCGTCGACATGGTCGATCAGCCGCACCAGATCCTCGATGTGCGTGTCCATGTCCGTCTCGGGCCCCGCCAGATGGCGGCGGTCGCCCAGGCCGGTGAGCGTCGCCGCGAACACCTCGGCCCCCGACTCCCGCAGCCGCGCGGCCGTCTCCCGCCATATCCAGCCGCCGGTGTGGGCACCCGGCACCAGCACGAACGCCGTCATGAAAGCCTCCTCGCATACCTCGGTCCGCAGGTCCGGTCCGCAGGTCCGGCCCGCTGGGCCGGCCGTGCTCACGGGTACCGTAGGAACTCCCCCTGAGGGAGGTTCAACCCTTGTCCGACGACGCCCTGTTGAGCATCGGGGAGCTCGCCGAACGCGCGGGCGTCACCGTCAAGACCGTCCGCTTCTACTCGGACCGCGGCCTGCTGCCCGAAGCCGCACGCAGCTCCGGCGGCCACCGCCGGTACGGGCCCGAGGCGTTGGACCGCCTGCGGCTGATCCGCTCGCTGCGGACCCTCGACCTGCCGGTCCCCGAGGTCGGCCGGGTCCTGGAACGCCAGGACGCGCTCGAGGACGTCGTCGCGGGCCGGCTGCGGGAGCTCGGCTCGCAGCTGACCGCCCTGCGCTGGCGGGAGGCGGCCCTGCGGCTGCTCCAGGACTGCTCCCCCGACGAGCGCGTCGACCGGCTGCGCCTGATCGGGGCCATGGCCGCCCCGCCCAGCACGGCCGCGCTGGCGCGCTTCTGGCGCCGCTGGCTGCCCCCGCGGCTCCCGGCCCAGCTGGTCTCCTCGATCCTCGAACAGGCCGTGCCGCAGCCGCCCGCGGACCCGACCCCGGCCCAGGCGCTGGCCTTCGCCCGGCTGCACGACTTCGTCTCCGGCCCCTGCGACGGCACCGCCGACGCTGGGGCCGGCGTCGGCACCGGTCAGCCCGAGGCGCACCGGCGCATCGAGGGCTACCGCCCTGCCGTGCTCTACGAGGGTCTCAGCGAGGCCCACGCGCTGGCGGCGGCGGACCTGCGGGCCCGGCGGGCGCCGCGCGAGGGCGAGGCGCTCGACTGCTTCGTCTCCGCCCACGCCTGCGCACGCGGTACCCGGGACACACCCGCCTTCCGCCGCCTGCTCAGCGGCTGGCTGGCCGCGGATCCGCGGATCGACCGCTACTGGCAGCTCGCCGCCGAGCTGTCCGGCCCGTCGGCGCCGACCCCGGGCGCAGCCCACGACTGGCTCCGCGCGGCCCTGGACGACCAGATCGCGCGTACGGCCGCCTGAGGGCAGAAGCCTCACGGCCGGGGGCCCGCACCGGGAGTCTGGTCCAGCTGTCTCAGGGACTTGAGGCCCCAGGGCCTACGCCTTCCGCCGCAGCGACCAGGACACCGCCGCCGCGCCCGCCGCCAGCAGCGCCGCTCCCGCCGCCGCCCAGGTCATGCCGTGCGTGAACGCCGACTGCGCGGTCGCGAGCAGCTCGTCTCCCGGCCGCGACAGCGCCACCGCGGCCCCCAGCGTCTCCTTGGCCGCCTCCGACGCCCCCGTCGTCGACATGTCGTCGCTGTAGACCGCGGCGCCTATGGAGCCCAGGAGCGCCATGCCGAGCGCCCCGCCCAGCTCCTGGCCCGATTCCAGGACCGCCGCCGAGGCGCCCGCCCGCTCCGGCGGGGCCGCGCCCAGCGCCAGCTCGTTGGCCAGGGTCATCGCCGTGACCAGGCCCGCCGCGTAGACCGCGCACGCCGTCAGGACGTACCAGAGCGCCGAGTCCGCTCTCGCCTGCGTCAGCCACGCGAACCCCGCCGCCGAGACGGCGAACCCGCCGCCCATCACGTACGCCCGGTCGATCCGGCTCGCGAGCAGCCCGCCCGCCGGCGCCGCCACGATCACCCCCGCCGAGGGGACCAGGCTCCACAGCGCCGCCTCGAAGGGGCTCATGCCGCGCACCGCCTGGAGGTACTGGGTGAGGAAGACGGCGAAGCCGACCGTCGCCGCCATAGCGAGCAGGTTCACCAGCACCGAGCCCCCGTACGCCCGGCTGCGCACGAGCGTCAGATCGACCATCGGGTGCGCCAGCGTCGCCTGGCGGTGGACGAACGCGGCGCCCAGGGCGAGGCCGACGCCGATGCCGAGCGCCGGAAGCGGTGCGTAGCCGTCCTTCGCCAGCTCCTTCACGCCATGGATCACCGGCAGCAGCGCGCCCAGCGAGAGAACCGCGCTCAGCACGTCGAACCTGCCCCGCGCCTCCCCCTTGGACTCCGGCAGCAGCAGCGGCGCGAGGACCAGCAGCAGCGCCATGGCGGGGAGGTTGATCAGGAAGACGGAGCCCCACCAGTAGTACTCGAGCAGCGCGCCGCTGACGACCGGGCCGAAGGAGATGCCCGTCGCCATCACGGTCGTCCACAGCGTGATCGCCTTGGCGCGCTGTCTCTCGTCCCAGAACAGGTTCCGGATGAGCGCGAGCGTGGACGGCATCAGGCACGCCCCGCCGACGCCGAGCAGCGCCCGCGCTCCGATCAGCGCCGGGGCGGTGTGCGCGTACGCCGCCGCGACCGACCCGGCGCCGAACAGCGCCGCGCCCGCCAGCAGCAGTCTGCGCCGGCCGATCCGGTCGCCCAACGCTCCCATGACGAGGAGGAGTCCGGCGAGCACGAACCCGTACATGTCGAGGATCCACAGCTGCTGCGTCGAGCCGGGCCGCAGGTCCTCGCTGATGGACGGGATCGCGAAGTAGAGGACGGAGACGTCCATCGAGACCAGCAGCAGGGGCAGCATGAGCACGCCGAGCGCGGTCCATTCGCGGCGGCCCGCACGGGGGCTCGCGGTGTGCGCGGGAGCGGTGTGCGCGGGAGCAGTGTGTCCAGGAGCGGTGTGCGCGGGACCGGTCGGTGGAGGAGAGGTCGGTGGAGGAGATGTCATGAGGGGAGCGAAACAGCCGCTTCGCGTACACCGCAAACAACCTCCTAGCACACCCTAGTGCACTACACCGGCGGGGAGTTGATACTCCCAGCTCATCGGGGCGTACGACGTCATCCGCGTACTAGTACACTCGCGCCGCATGCAGACCGAGCCGCCCTACCTCCGCATCGCCTCCGAGCTCCGCCTGCGCATCGCCGACGGCGAGCTGTCCCCCGGCGACCGCGTCCCCTCCACACGGGCCATCACCCAGCAGTGGGGCGTCGCCATGGCCACCGCCACCAAAGCGCTCGCGGTCCTGCGCCGGGAGGGGCTCGTGCGCGCCGTCCCCGGCGTGGGCACGGTCGTCGTCGGGACGCGCGCTCAGCCGCGGCGGACCGCCTCCCCCGCGCCGGGCCTCACGCGCGAGCGCATCGTCCGCGCCGCCGTGGAGATCGCGGACGCCGAGGGCCTTGCCGCCCTCTCCATGCGCCGCATCGCGACCGCTCTGTCCACCTCCACCATGGCGCTGTACCGCCATGTCCCCGGCAAGGCGGAGCTGATCCGGCTGATGACCGACGCCGCATGCGGCGAGAAGCCGCTGGGTCCGGTTCCGGCCGACTGGCGCACCGGGCTGGAGCAGGCCGCGCGGTGGCTGCGGGATGTGTGCACCCGCCATCCGTGGCTCGCCATGGCGATGGCCTCGATCACGCGCCCGGTCTACTCGCCGAACGCGATGCGGTACACCGAGTGGGTGCTGTGCGCCCTCCGGGGCACCGGTCTGACGCCTTTTCAGTTGATCCACGTCCATCTCACGCTCTTCGCGTACGTCCAGGCGATCGCGATGGCAGCCGAGCTGGAGACCCAGGCGGAGCAGGACACCGGCATCTCGGACGACGAGTGGATGGCGCGGAACGAGCCACACTTCGAGGCGATCGTCGGGGGCGGCAATCTACCCCTCCTCAGTACGCTGTTCACCGAGGGCGGGTTCGATCTGGACCTCGAAACGCTCTTCGAGTTCGGGCTCAGACGAACTCTCGACGGCGTCGCGGTGATGATCGACGAAACGTCCGCTTAACGAACACGACCATTCGGGCAGCGGACGAATTCCGGCCAACTTATTGACGCGCTCCTGACAGATGGCACTGAGTGCTGCCACTCTTCCCCCGATCCACGCTCACACGCTCGGGCATCGCTCACACGCTCGAAGCGTGCTGCTCCAACAAGCTCCGCATGCACTGACTCGCTCCGCATGCTCTGCCCGGCCGGCCCCACCCAGCCGACCGGTACCCCCCTCGCAGAAGGAGTTCGCGTGAGACCCACGCCTCGCCGGCGCACCACCGCGACCGGAGCTCTTATAGCCACCGCTGCACTCATCGCGGTCGGATTCCAGACGGGCACTTCCGCAGCCGAGACGACGGCGGCCCCGGGCGCGGCCTCCGCCGCGTCGGCCGCGGCGCAGGGCGCCGACCCCGGCGCGCTGCCGAAGTCCCTCAGCCCCGCCCAGCGCGCCGAGCTGATCCGCAAGGCCACCGCCACCACCGCCGCCACGGCCAAGGAACTGGGCCTCACCGCCCAGGAGAAGCTCGTCGTCCGCGATGTCACGCAGGACCGCGACGGCACCACGCACACCCGCTACGAGCGCACCTACGACGGCCTGCCCGTCCTGGGCGGCGACCTCGTGGTCGCCGAGAGCACGTCGGGCGCGACCGAGTCGGTCGTCAAGGCGGCCGCCGCGACGCTGAAGAACATCGACACCTCCGCCGAGGTCGCCCCCTCCGTCGCCGAGAAGCAGGCGCTGGGCGCGGCGAAGGCCGAGGGGTCCACCAAGTCCAAGGCCGACCGCGCGCCGCGCAAGGTGGTCTGGCTGGGCACGGGCACGCCGACGCTCGCGTACGAGACCGTCGTCGGCGGACTCCAGCACGACGGCACGCCGAACGAGCTGCACGTCATCACCGACGCGGCCACCGGCAAGAAGCTCTTCGAGCGCCAGGCGGTCGAGACCGGCACCGGCAACACGCAGTACAGCGGGCAGGTCACGCTCGGCACGGCCCCCTCGTACACGCTGACCGACACCGCCCGCGGCAACCACAAGACGAACAACCTCAACCGCGGCACCTCGGGCTCCGGCACCCTCTTCTCGGGCCCGGACGACACCTGGGGCGACGGCACTCCGCAGAACGCCGAGACCGCCGGCGCGGACGCGCACTACGGCGCCGCTCTGACGTGGGACTACTACAAGAACGTGCACGGCCGCAGCGGCATCCGCGGCGACGGCGTGGGCGCGTACTCCCGGGTCCACTACGGCAACAACTACGTCAACGCGTTCTGGCAGGACAGCTGCTTCTGCATGACGTACGGCGACGGCGCGGGCAACGCCAAGCCGCTCACCTCGATCGACGTCGCGGCGCACGAGATGACGCACGGCGTCACCGCCAACACCGCGGGTCTGATCTACAGCGGCGAGTCCGGCGGCCTGAACGAGGCGACCTCCGACATCTTCGCGGCGGCCGTCGAGTTCCACGCCAACAACGCCCAGGACGTCGGCGACTACCTGGTCGGCGAGAAGATCGACATCCGCGGCAACGGCACCCCGCTGCGCTACATGGACAAGCCGAGCAAGGACGGCTCGTCCAAGGACGCGTGGTACGCGGGCATCGGCAACATCGACGTCCACTACTCCTCCGGCCCGGCGAACCACTGGTTCTACCTGGCCTCCGAGGGCAGCGGCGCCAAGACGGTCAACGGGGTCAACTACGACTCGCCGACCTCCGACGGTCTGCCGGTGACCGGCATCGGCCGTGAGAAGGCCGCGCTGATCTGGTTCAAGGCGCTGACCACGAAGTTCAACTCCCGTACCGACTACGCCGGAGCGCGCGCGGGCACGATCGCGGTCGCGACGGAGCTGTACGGAGCGAACAGCACCGAGGTCAAGAACGTGACCCACGCCTGGGCCGGCATCAACGTCGGCGCCCGTCCCGGCGGCGGCGACCCCGACCCCGGCGGCGTGTTCGAGAACACGACGGACGTCGCCATCCCGGACAACGGCGCGTCGGTCACCTCCTCGATCAACGTCACCGGCCGCCCGGGCAACGCGTCCGCGGCTCTCAAGGTCGGCGTGGACATCATCCACACCTGGCGCGGCGACCTGGTCATCGACCTGCTGGCGCCGGACGGGACCGCGTACCGCCTGAAGAGCGCGAGCGGCAGCGACTCCGCGGACAACGTCCAGACGACGTACACCGTCAACGCCTCCAGCGAGGTGGCGAACGGCACGTGGAAGCTGAAGGTCACGGATGTGGCGGCGTATGACGTCGGCTACATCAACAGCTTCAAGCTCACCTTCTGATCGCACACAGTGAGCCAGGAGCCGCCCGGGCGCGCCATGCGCCCGGGCGGCTCCGCCGTATCGTGACGGCATGATCAGGGTGCTGCTGGCCGACGACGAAGCCATGATCCGTGCGGGAGTGCGGGCGATCCTCTCCGCCGACCCGGACGTCGAGGTCGTCGCCGAGGCGGGCGACGGACGCGAGGCGGTCGACCTGTCCCTGAGGCACCGCCCGGACGTGGCGCTGCTCGACATCCGGATGCCCCGCCTCGACGGACTCGGCGCCGCGGAGGAACTGCGCACGGCCGCCCCCGGGACGGCGGTCGCCATCCTCACCACCTTCTCCGAGGACGCGTACATCGCCCGCGCACTGGGCTCCGGCGCCACCGGCTTCCTGCTCAAGTCCGGCGACCCGCACGAACTGCTCGCGGGGGTACGGGCGGTGTCGCAGGGCGCGGCGTTCCTCTCCCCCGTGATCGCCCGCCGCGTGATCGCACAGCTGGGCACGGGCCGGCTGTCACGCTCCGCCGAGGCGACGGACCGACTCCAGCCGCTGACCGCCCGCGAGCGCGAGGTGGTCTCCCTGGTCGGCACGGGCCTGTCGAACGCGGAGATCGCGGCGGAGCTGTTCGTCGTCGAGGGCACGGTAAAGGCCCACGTCAGCACGGTCCTGGCCCGCCTGGGCCTCAAGAACCGGGTCCAACTGGCGATCCTGGCGTACGAGGCGGGGCTGGTGGGGCGGGGAGAGGAGTGAGAGGGCGGGCCGGTTGACGGGCTCGATCAAGCGAGCGAGTCCGTGGGCGACGTGCCTCCTAGGGTCTTGCTCGATCTTCTTCGCCAACCGGCGCGTGACGGGCATCCAAGCCCGCTGACGCTGGCGTCAACTACTGCCGCCGGCGATCCGTCGGCCCCACCGGAGAAAAATCCTCTGGGGTCGACGAATAAGACGACTTCGCTTCAGCACCAGTCGCACCCAAGCTGTTTCATGACCTCGGGTTCGCATCGCTATCGATGGCTACAACCAGCGATCCCGACCCTTTAGCCAGATAATCATGCCCTGGAAAGTAGTCCACATGAAAGTGGTCATCCTGACTCGCTTGCAGGGCAAATCCTTCGATATTCTCAGAAAGGAGAGAAAGAAGTTCCAGACCACCTTGAATCTCTAGAGATTCACTGTCTCCGGATGAAGAAATCATGATCTTCCCGCTCGCTTGCCGATATTTGATCCGCGACAGGGACCGACTGTACGGAGATGGATTTGAGACTCTCTCCAGGAGAACTTCCCCCTCCCCGATCCTGAGCTCCCGCGCCAAGGCCACCAGATCAGACCGAGTCCCCGACAACTCCATTTCCCCGGTCGCATCACCGCGCAAGACCTTCAACATCACGCCTCCGAAAATGGCCTACGGCCAGTAGTCGCCGGGCCGAATCGTGGATGGATCGACAGCAGTGTGCGGATCCTTGAGTGGGCCACTTGTAACCGTCTTCCCGTTGACCTGGGTTTCCAGGTTCAAGTGCGGACTCAGTTTCTGCACGTGAGGGCTGTTGGGGTTCACATCGAACCTTGCGATCTTCCTGACCACATTACCGGCCTCATCCGTCGTAGCGCTCATGAACTGGACTCCACCACTACCGGATCGCACCACCGTTGCGTTGTCGCCAACGTGTGCAACAGCACGGTTAACGGCCTCTTCCATCGAGATACCACAGTTGCTGTTGTGAACGAGTATCGGAGTCGCACCAGCGAGCACATAGTACGTGTGCAATTCATCGACGGTGAAGTTGTATGTCCTCGCCCGCTTGGTGAATGCATGATTACCCGACACGATCACGGTGTCGCCGTCATCCGTGCGGAGGGTCATACCCGGTTCGAGGTCGCCCGCTTCTACCCAGCGTCGTTCTGAAGGCGACCAGAACGGATGCTCGTAGGTTGCTGTGAGCTCTTCAATGCCCTCATTCGTGGCGATGGACAGCGTGTTGAAGCGCTTGTCGTCCTCCGTGACGATGAGGCGGGTGACCTCCCGCGGGCCGGTCTCACCTGTCTCCGGATCTGTTGCCAAGACTCTGTCGCCGAGTTTGACGTCCTCGATGTCCTTGGTCGTACCGTCCCCCATGAGGACATCGGTACCTGCTAGGAAGCACTTCCCACAGCCTCCCGGCCGACCTCCGCGTACTCCGTAGGCAGCCGCAATGAGGCCCGGAAGGGCGTCAAGGATTTCTTGAGTTGTTTCGTATCCGCCCGCTTCATCTGCGCAGCGTTCCGCATGAGTGAGGCAGTAGGTTGCGGCAATCTCCTTGGCCTCAGCAACGTCTCCTGTTTCTAGCAGGTGTCGGTACGCCTCACGACATCCCGCACGCCCGTAGCACGCCAGGGCCGTCCTGTCTCCGTCGCCGACACTGGCTTCCCAATAGGAGCCTCCATCGACCCTGTAGTAAGACATCCACATCTGAGTCAAGCGAGATTCGTCATTGGTCCGCGGGAGGAGGCCGAGCAGCGTGTCCGCATACGTCTTACCGCCACCGCCACCGCCGCCCCCTCCGGAGGCAGTCCCGCCGCTGCTCCGCTTATCGACATACTTGGAGCTGTAGTGGTTCTCGGGCTGCGCCTTCTTCCCCGCGTCCCCGCCATTCGTCGGCATGCAGCGGCCGTTGCCCGGGTCGACGCAGAGTCCCGTGGGGTCAGATGCCGACGTGGGATTCTGGTTCGCGTAGCTGTAGCCGTTCATCGACTGGTGCTGCCCAGGCATCAGGACCGGGTCGACGCTGATGAACTGGCCGATGACGGGGTCGTACTCACGTGCGCCGATGTGAGTGAGACCCGTGGTCTCGTCCTTCGTCTTGCCGAGGAAGCCCTTGTCGTCCGGCCAGGCGCCGGGCGGCGTGCCGCGCTCGGCGCCGAAGGGGCTCATGTGGCGCTTGGCGAGGGTCTGTGCGCTGTCCGCGGTGATGGCGAGGCTCTGCGTGCCGTGGTGGTCGCCCGCGAGGAAGGAGATCTTCGTCGTGCCGGTCTCGGTGCTTCGCACGGCCACCGTCAGGTCGCCCGCGCCATAGGTGCGCTGACCCCACGTCGATCCGTCGGTGCGGCGATGCAGTTCGGTCGTTCCCGTGTACAGGACGCGCTCGCCGTCGGCTCTGTTCCGGATCAGCAGGGCGCCGTCGGCGTCGTACACATAGTCGGTCGACTTGCCGGACTCGGTGAGCTTGGACAGCTGGCCCTCCGCAGACCAGGCCAGGTCCTGTGCCGCGCTCTTGCCGGGGCGCTTGGTGGTGTTGCCGGTCTTGTCGTAGCCGTAGTCGCGCTTGGGATCCGCCGTGGTGCACTCGGCGTTGACTCGGGTCCCCGTCAGGGTGTGCGGCTGGCTGTCCTTGTAGCAGTAGTCCGTCTTGGTGTCGCCGCCGGCCTTGTGGGTCGTCTCGCTGGTGCGCTGGCCCGCCGTGTTGTAGCTGTACGACGTCCAGTACGGGGCCGGACCGGACAGGCTCTCCCCGCTGCGGGCGTCCCCGCACTTCTGGGAGGCAGGGGTCCAGGCTTCGGTCAGACGGCGGTGGCCGTCGTAGGCGAAGCACTGGGTCTCCGGGCTGCTCGTGCCCCCGAGGTTCGTGGGGTCGGCGATGGAGGTGACGTTGCCCGCCTGGTCGAAGGCGTAGTTGAGGTCTTGCAGCATGTACGGGTGGGTGTCGTCCGTGACCGAGCTGCGGGCGAGGCGGCCGGTGCCCTCCTCATAGCGGTTGGTGACGTAGCTCCTCTTGAATTCCGCGCCGCTGCTCGTGCCCAGAGTGAGTTGCAGGGCCTGGCCGAGCGCGGAGTAGTCCGTGTCGAGGAGGTAGCCGGTGGAGCCGCCGATCGAGGTGACCAGGCCTTGTCCGTTGTACTCGTACTCGACGACTTCGGACGGGAGGCCGCCGACGGCCGGTTCCTTGACGTTCTGCAGGGTGCCGTCGACGTTGTAGTAGCTGGTGTACTCCAGCGTCGAGGGCGTGCCGGCCTGGACCAGAGGGTCGTTGGCGGGAAGCTCGAGCTTCGTGGCGACGGGGCGGGAGAGGCTGTCGTACGCGGTGACTGCCTTGGTGTAGGCCTGGCCGGACTTGCCGCCTGCATAGCGCGTCGAAGCGGCGGGCAGCCCCTTGAGCACGGTGTCGTACGTGCGCGCGGTGAGCAGGTTGGCGTCGGTCTGGGCGCCTGCCCAGGTCTCCGTGGGCCGCCCCAGCTTGTCGTACGCCATGAGGACGGACTGTCCGCGTTCGTCGGTCGCCTTGACCGCCTGGTCGAGCGCGTTGAACTCGGTCGTGGACTTGCCCCTGTCCGGATCGGTCGCCGTCGTCCTGCGGCCGAACAGGTCGTAGCCGTAGGTCCACTTCGTCTTGTCGGGCCCGGTGATCGACGTCTGCCGGTCGTCGAGCCTGTAGGCGTACTGCGTGGAGGTGTACGGCGAGCCCAGGCCGCCGCCGAAGTCGGCGTCGGCAGGGCTGGCGCCGGCATACTCTCGGGCCTCGATCGTGCGGCCTCGGGCGTCGACGACGGCGCGCGTCGCCGAGCCGCCCTCGAGTGCGGTGCTGGCCGTGGAGTCGCCGGTGTAGGTCGAGCTGGTGGACCACTTCTTGACGCCGCCCACGAAGAGAGTGCTCGACGTCGGGCGTCCAGCGCCGTCGAAGACGGTCGTCGTCTCCTTGGGCGCCGTGCCGTTCTCGACACGGGCGTAGGCGCCCTTCGGCGCCGTTCTGGCGTCGAAGATGTCCGCGTGCGTCTCGTAGGCGAGGCCGCGGGTGTCGTACCGGGTGTCGGTGAGCAGCCGGCCGCCCTGCGGGGTGGGCGATTGAGTCTGCAGGGGCCGCAGCAGCGCGTCGTAGAGGGCGTAGGTGGTGTTGTAGGTGGCGCCGTCCTTCTTGAGGGTCGACGCGGCGACCGAGGACGGCTCCGTGTTCCTCAAGTCATAGGCGAACGTGCTGTTGGGGCTCTGGCTGCCGCGGGTGCGGTTGGGGAGCCACACATCGGTCATGCGTCCGAGCGCGTCATAGGCGAGCTCGGTCTTCTTCGTGTTGACGTCGTAGACGCGCAGCGGCTGGCCGCGCCGCGGGTCGAGGAAGCGAGTGGTCTTGTAGGCCTTGGCGTCGGTGGTCACCGTCTTCGTCAGCGGGCCCGCGTCGGCCGGGGTGTAGGCGGTGGACGCGGTGTTGCCGCCGGCGTCGGTGACGCTGCGAGGACGACCGAGGGCGTCGTAGTCGTTCGTGGTGAGCCTCTGCCAGGTGACGGCGCCGTCGGCGCCGTACGCCTTGGCGCGCCCGGTCCAGGTCGCCAGGCCCGCCTTCGGCGTCATCCCCGGCGACCAGGTCGCTCCGTCGTACGCGATGGCGGTGTCGGAGAGCACGTCTCCGCCGCGTGAGGAGTCGGCCGGCAGGTCGAGCTGGGCATCGCTCACCGAGCAGGGCTTGGCGACCGTACGGGTGCGGGAGGACAGGCTGGTGATCCCCGCTCCGGGGTCGCGGGCGTACCAGTTGACCGTGCAGGTCTCGTCGCCGTTTTTCGCCTTGTCGCCCTGGTCCTCAACCGTCCGCGGCATGCCGAAGTCGTCGAACGCGGTGTCCACCACCCTCGACCGCCAGGACTTGGCAGCGGTCAGGTAGGTGTAGGTGGCGGAC
This sequence comes from Streptomyces sp. NPDC051907, assembly GCF_040681075.1. Lineage (NCBI taxonomy): Bacteria > Bacillati > Actinomycetota > Actinomycetes > Kitasatosporales > Streptomycetaceae > Streptomyces > Streptomyces sp. NPDC051907. The sequence goes on from NZ_JBFAYB010000001.1 coordinate 110,770, forward strand.
TTCTCGGTACGGACGAAGCGGGCGACGTGGTCTCCCGCGTCCGGGGCGCTCTGGCGGCCGGTCTCCTTCGACCACGGGTCGTGCGCGGTGACGGTGATCGGCGTGGATCCGTTGTACGTGACCTTCTGGCGCAGCTGACCGCTGTTCTGGTCGCTGTCGGTGATGGGGGCTATGCCGACGTCCGGTTCGGACAGCGGCGCCAGGGTCACCGAACGGGTGCTGCCGTCCTTCTTCTTGTCGCCGTCCAGGCCCTGCGAGTAGAGGGAGACGCTCTTGGAGCGTGTCCTGTCCTTGGCGCCGCTGTAGACGGTGACCTGCCGATAGCCGCGCCAGTCGGACCAGGTCCGCTCGTCCTTCGGCGTGAAGGCGTCGTCGCTGTAGTGCCAGCCCGCGCCGCTGTACGCGTACTCGTGCTCGACCCCCTCGTTGTGCCCAGCGGGATCGGATGCGAGGACGGCGAGCACCCGGTACTTGTGGAACCAGTCGACGGAGGCGTTCTCACTGCCGTTGACGTGCCAGTACTGCGGGTAGCAGGAGCGGGTGTTGGAATCCTCCGGCGCGCCTATGACCTCGCTGCGGACGCACTCCGGAGAGGACATCGTCACCGTGGTGATGGCGCCGGTCTCCGAGGTGACCTTGGAGATGCGGGGTCGCGTCAGCGGGAGGATGTCGTCGGTGCCGTCCACCCGGTTCGGGCGCATCTGGTAGGTGAACGAGACCGGGTTCAGCGTCACCTGCGGACTGGCCGTCTTGCCCCAGCGCTTGATCGACTTCAGGGCCAGCACCTGGTCGGAGGTGTCTCGGATGTCGCCGCCGTCCAGGTACTCCTGCCCCAGCTCCCAGGCGTCGACCTGGTCGTAGGCGCTGCTCGTGGCGTTGTAGGAGGAGGTGTCGAGGTGGGTGAGCCGCTTACGGGAGAAGAACGCCGGGCCGACCGCGTCGCACTCCTTGTCGCCGTCAGAGCAGATGGCGTCGAAGGGGACGTCCGGCCACCTCTCGGCGGTGTCCTTGGTCAGCGACGAGCAGTCCGAGACCGTGCAGCGCTCGGCGTACCCGAAGGTGACCTTCGCGTCGGCGGCATCGGTGAACAACGCACCCTTGCGCAGTCCGTACTTGATCTCCTTCAGATGGCCGCCGCGGGTGTACGACGCGTTGGCCGTCTCGGACTTGTTCTTCTTGTAGTGGTTCGTCTCCTTGGCGTACCAGTACGTGGCGGCGTTGCCGGAGGTGTCCTCGACGTAGTCGACGTTCCACCGCCACGCCTGCGTCTTCGATCGCTCCGCGAACGATTCGCCTGCGGAGTATCCCGGCTCACCTGAGTCGTCGCCGAAGACCGGCACCGTCCAGGTGGAGTTGGTCCGCTGGTCCTTGGCGCCGTCGAGCTTGTCCAGACCGAAGACGTACTTGGAGCCGTCGCTGGTCACGACGGTCCAGTGCTCGCCGTCGTCGTCGCCGTTGTCCGCGTCCTTCGACCGCGTCACGAGCGTGGCGTCGTCCGTCGCCAGCTTCCAGCGGTTCTCCCCGACCTTCACCAGCTGGTTCGACTTGCCGTTCAGGACCAGACGCGCGTTGTCGTACTTCCAGCACTGGTCGAAGACGTCCTTGTGCCCGTCCTCGTCACACGGCCCGTAGGCGCGCTCGATGTACGACTCGGACAGGGAGAAGCCCTCGCCCACCGCGGTGCCCTGGTTGTTCGTGGTGGCGGTACGGCCGTCGACGCTCCCCGAGTCGTACGACAACGAGAGACTCGGCTCCGGGCCGGCTGCCGCGGGCGGCACGGAGAAGCCGTAGGACCAGGTGAAGGCGCCGGAGCTGCCGCCCGCCTCCCACGACGAGGACTCCGACAGCTCGGTCGCCGAGTAGTCGCCCGCGCCCTTGGGCGACTGGCCGGATCCCGCGCCGGCTGCCGTGACTGCCACAACCGTGGCGCTGGCAGCAGTGCCGCTGTCGGCCAGCTGCGCGGACACGCCGCCCTCGGCCTGGGCCAGCGTCACCTGAGCGGAGACGGAATGCCCTGCGAGGTCGTTGGCGGACTTCAGCGGAGTCTGCCGACGGCACTCGGCCTTCTGTGGCGTTGTCAGTACGCAGGCAGGCAGCTGCACCATGCGCAGCCGCTGGGACCAGCCGCCGCCGACGGCCGAGGCGAAGCCGCTGTAGTCGACGCTGACCGCGGCCGCGCCGGGAGCGTCCGCCTCGGCGGTCAGCAGCACGCCTGTCAGACCGGCCCTGTCCGCGGCCTTCTGGTCCAGCACGGTGATCCGGGCCCCCGTGCCGGCCGCCTTGGTCTGCTTCGTCGCACGCGTTGCTGACCGTCACCGGAAGGCCGCCCGGCGATGCCTTGCCGGTCTTCCCTTCGGGGAGCTTCACCGTCGCCGTGCCCGGCTTGGGCCAGGCGCCCTTCTGCTCCGCCCTGGCCCGCCGGGCCTGGGCCGCGTTGACTGCGGCGTCTCTGGCGACCTCCGCCCTGGCCTTGTCCGCGCCCAGCCCTTCGACGGTCTTGACCTTGCTCACGGGCTGCTGGGGCAGATCAGGGCGGCCGAGCCCGCCGGGCTCGTCCGCCGCCTCTGCCACCGGCGCCACCGCGAGCGACGCGATCAAGGCCAATGCCAGTGACTGCAGGAGCAGTCGGCTGTCCAAGCGCCGGGCCACGTCCCGTCGCCGTCGTCTTGAGGTGCCTCTGCCAAAAGCCATCTGCTCCGCCCCACCCAGTTCCGCAAAGAGAGAAGTCCACGAAGGTCATATGTGCCGCCGCGCGCGACGGCGGTGCAGGCGGCGACGCCCGGCCGCCGCCCGCACTCAGGGCTGTCAGTCGCCCACGCTGGTCTCGATCTGCGCCCCGCCGGCCATGGCGCCCGCCCACAGCCGCACATCGGAGATCCGGGCCGGCAGGTAGTGCTTCCAGCTCCCCGAGGTGAGGCCCCGGCCGATGGCGAAGTCCCCCGAGCCCGCCTTGGCGGTGAACGCTCGAGCATCGCCGTTCTGGTTCTGGCCCAGATACAGGCTGATCGTCCCGGCCTGGGCGTCGAAGACGCCGCTCAGGCGGACCGGGCTGTCCAGCGCCGCCACTTCGTCCGAGGCGACGGAGGAGAACGTTCCGTCGGCGTTCAGCCGGCCGAAGTGCCAGAGCCCCACCGGCACCGTTCTCTCTTCGCCCGTGTCCTCGTCCAGCACCGTGTTCTTGCCCGTGAGCTGGAACCAGAGTCCCCAGGCGGAGCCGTCGGCCGTGCGCTGGCCGAGCACCTGCCCGGTGTAGCCGACGTCCTTGCTCAGGAGCTTGGCGCCGTCCAACGCGACCAGCGTGGTCGCGGTGAACGAGCCCGTGTCGTCCACCAGAGGACCGGCGACCGCGGCCACGTCGTCGACGCCGTCCAGGACGATGTCCTCGCCGTTCAGCGAGGCGCCGCCGACGAGCGTCAGGCTCTTGCCGTATCCGGACGTGGTGTCGGCGACGGTCGTGCCGCTTCCACGTGATGCGGACCAGTCCGCCACCAGCTCCGTGCCCGCGAAGTTCTTCGACGTCATCAGCCGCGCCTCGTCCGCGATCTCCTTCTCCGTCAGCGCGCGCTGCCACACCGCCGCCTCGTCGACCGAGCCGTGCATGTAGTCCCTGTAGCCGTCGGCGTGCATCACCCGGCCGATCTGCAACGGCCCGCTCGCGGACCACGGCGTACCCCAGTCGGCCGCTGCCTGGAACTGGCCGTTGAGGTAGAAGCTGACCTTCTTCTGCGTCGCGTCGTGAACGCCTGCCACGTGAGTCCAGACACCGCGCGGCGAGGGCTGCTTGGCCTTGGCCTCATGGAAGGCGCCCTCGGCGGTGAGCATCCGCATACTCCAGGTATTGGAGCCTCTGCCGTCGTAGGAGAGGTACAGCGGGCTGTACTGCTGGGAGAAGGGGCTGGTCGCTCCGGCCGTCTGACTCAGTACCGTCAGCGTCTGCGTCGCGTTCGGATCGACTCGCACCCATGCCGAGACGGTGTAAGACGACTTCGTCTCCAGCACGGGGCCGCTGGTGGCGGCGTACGCGGTGCTGCCGTCGAGTGAGAGGCCCTTGTCGGTCACCGGCGTTTCGAGGATGTCGTCTTCGGCGTCGCGCGTTATCAGGCCACGGCGCCCGCGGTCGTCGCGGACGGCGTTCCCGGCGAGGGCGCCGTCGTGCCGGGTGGTTCCGGCGGTGGCGGAGTCGACCGCAGCCCCCTCGGCCTCGTTGAAGTGCCACCTGGCGATCGGGCCGTCGCCCGCTGCGACCAGGAAGTGCACCGCCGCCTCTTGGCCCGGTCGCCCCAGACTGTCGTAGGCCCGTACGTGCACGCTCTGCGTCCCAGAACGCTGGGGAGTGATGGGCGCCGACACCTTCGATCCGCTGACGGCGGCCGACCAGGCGCCCCCGGTCAGCCTGTACTGGTACGAGACGACATTGCTGTCGCCCGCTGCCGGAGCGAAGGAGAAGGTCGCCTTCTGACCGGGGCCGCCGTGCGGGACGCAGTCGTTGGCCGTGCACGCGGTGTACGGGGCGCCGATGGCGATCTGGGGCGGGTTGGGTCGCGTCGGGTCGACCTTGAAGTAGCACCAGCCGGACGTCGAGGCGTTCGAGGGGCCGGGCAGGTGGCTTCGGCCGCCGTTGTAGTACGAGCGCGTCCACGACCGGTAGCGGTACAGCGTCCCCTCAGTGAGCTTCTGCGAGTCCGCGACGGTCTTGGTGAGCTTGGTGTTGTCCGCGACATAGCCGGTGGTCGGCGACTCCATGTCGGCGACGGCGCTCGACCAGGTTCCGTTGGACGCCTTCTTGTCCAAAGCCATCGCGACCCGCAGCTGCGCGTCCTTCTCGCCGCCCGCGGCGGTCTGGGCGGTAGCCGTCAGCGCCGGAGTGGTGTCGGACACGACAGCGGGATCCGATTCGCTCGTGTCGCACACCACGCCGGAGCCCGTCAGCAGACCGATGGCGGTGGGCTTGGCCGGCAGGCCGACGAAGTCCACGGCGAGGACCGCGTCGTTCTTGAACCGCTTCCACGCCGAGGGGTCGGACTCGTCGTTCGCCCGGATCTCCAGGGTGAGGCGGGAGAACTTGCCCGCCGCGAAGTCCCGCACCGTCGGAGTGAGGTTCTCGTTCGGCTCGTCCGGAAGGTTGTCGTGGAACTCGATCGGGGCATCCGGCGAGTCCGGGTCGCACAGCGAGCCGCGGCCCGCCGACACGTGCCGGTCGCCCATCCAGTCCAGTTCCTTGGGGCGGGACGACCAGGTGGTGGCGGAGGAGATGTTGTTCGTGCGGACGAGATCCACCCAGCGCGGGTCGCACTGGAACGCCCAGGGTTCCGTCACACGGAACGTGGCGTCGAGGACCTTCTTGCCCTTCAGGCTGGCCGGCGAGAACTCGAAGTACAGCCGCTGGACGTAGCCCGCACCGCAGTAGTAGCCGTTCCAGCTACCGCACTTGCCGGCGCCCATGCCCCGGCCGTCGTCGCCGTTGCCCCAGCCATAGGACTCGTACCCGTCCGAGCGCAGCAGTGTGCGCTCGGACTCTCCCCAGGTGACGGTCGGGTCGATGAACACAGGGAACGCGGCGGTGTCCGTGGCGGTCAGCATGTCGGCGTCCGGCACCACCGACAGAGTGCTCTCCGTCAGCTTGACGTCCATGCGGGTCACTTTGTCGCCCTGGCCCGGCTCGAGCCCCGAGCCGGACGCGGCCTTCTCGGATTCGTCCCCCGCGACCGGCGGCGCGTCGGCAGCCGCCGCCGCGGGGCGGGCCTTCTGGGTCTTGGGCGCCTGCAGGTCTGCCTTGCCCGCCGAGTTCCACATCTGCGCGGGCGGCGCGCGGAAGACGGTGTGTCCGTCGCCGTCCACCGCCGCGAGACTGCCGGCCGCGCCTTCGCGGACCGACAGACCCTTGGCCTTCAGACCGAAGTCGAGCTTCTTCAGCTCCGGCAGGGCCGCCGCGGCGCGGGACTTGACCACGAGGACGTGCTGGAAGCTCTCGGCCGTCGCGGTCACCTTCAAGTCGACGTCCGCGAGCACATCCCGGTACAGGGCGCTAGGGCCGTCGAGCTCCGGCGCCGGCAGCTTCCCCAGCCAGCTCAGCTCCAGCGAGCGTCCTCGCTCGGCGATCCGCACCAGCGGGTCCTTCTCGCCTCCGCCGGAGAACGTCATCTCCACGGCCGCGGCCTTCGGGCCGACGGAGCCGTCGGCCCGGCGTACCAGTTCCGGGTCGGGAGCCTGCCAGCCGCCGTCCGGCTTGGACACCCGGACCGGGACGGCCGACTCCTCCAGCGTGAAGGTGTAGCCGTCGGGGTTGGCGAACACCGTCGTCTGCTCCGACCGCTCCCCCGTGACCTCCACCCGCTGTCCCGATGCGACAGCCCGCGCCAGCGCCTCCTGCCCCTCTGACAACGGTGCGGAGTCCGCCGCCGGAGCAGCCGGCTGCACGGCCGCCGCCGGCAGCGTCAGCGCCGACAGCACGGCCACGAACGCAGTCGTGACCGCAGCTCCACGACGCATGCGGGCATGCGTCCGCAGACGCCCCCACGAAAACTCCACAGTCCCCACCCCAGAGTCATCAGATCTTCACAAGCGCGGGGTGAGTCAACGGTGCCTCGACTACGGGGTCAAGGAAGATTTCTGCGAATGACTGAAAAGTAGACGTCGTTCTGAGCAGCCGACATACAGGAACGCCCCAGCACGCGCACGCCCCCGCCCCAGCTCCCACCCCGCCGTACCGCGCGGGGCGGGCGCACACAAAGGCCGGTTCACGCCACCCAGTTCGGGTTCCCCCATCCGTCAGCGTCTCCCCGCCCACGAACAGGTTGTTCGAGTCCGCCGGGCGCTGTTGGGCGAGTCAGGCGCTGGGTGTTCGATATCGGGATGCCCAACGGTATGCATATGGGGGCGCCCCTCGTTCCACGTACACAATCGGCGCGAGCACGAACGCGCCATCGAGCGTGGCACTGAGAGGCACCCCCAGAGCTCGTCAGGACTCTCGTCCTGACCGACTCATCGGCCGTCTACCGCATCAGCACACCCGCCCCCTCCCCCGTCGCCTCCGTCGGGAGCGCGACCAGGCCCAGGTCCGCGCTCGCCGCGAGGAGGCGGTGGGCGGGGAGCATGCGCACCGTGTAGCCGAACGGGCCCGTGCGGTCCAGCGCGAGCGGGCCCTCGTAGACCCAGCGGCCCTCCAGGTCCGGGCCGCCCGCCGGCTTCAGGGGGAAGGTCTGGGCGTCGCGGATCGCGTCGCCGGCGTCGACCCGGCCCGCGACCGCCTGCACCTCCACGTCCTCCGGCTGGAGTCCGCCGAGGCCGACGCGGACCCGCAGGTCCAGGGTCGTGCCCAGTTCGGCCGTGCCGCCCGACGCCGGGGAGTGGTCCAGGGCCTCCACATGGTCGACGGCGACATGCGGCCAGGCCGAGCGCACCCGGGACTTCCAGTCGGCCAGCTCCCGCGCCGTCGCCGCGTCCAGCGAGCGATGCGCCTGGGCGGCGGGGGCGTACAGCCGCTCCACGTACTCCCGCACCATGCGTCCCGCGAGCACCTTCGGGCCCAGCGTGGCCAGCGTCCGGCGGACCATCTCGATCCAGCGGCCGGGCAGTCCGTCGCCGCCCCGGTCGTAGAAGCGCGGCGCCACCCGCTCCTCGATCAGCTCGTACAGCGCCGCCGCCTCCAGCTCGTCGCGACGGTCCTCGTCGGTGGCCGAGCCGTCGGCCGTCGGGATGGCCCAGCCGAAGTCGGGCTCGAACCACTCGTCCCACCAGCCGTCCAGGACGGACAGGTTGAGACAGCCGTTCAGCGCCGCCTTCATCCCGCTCGTCCCGCACGCCTCCAGCGGGCGCAGCGGATTGTTCAGCCAGACGTCGCAGCCCGGATAGAGCTTCTGCGCCATCGCCATGCCGTAGTCGGGCAGGAACACGATCCGGTGCCGCACCCGGGGGTCGTCGGCGAACCGCACCAGCTCCTGCACCAGGCGCTTGCCGCCGTCGTCCGCCGGATGCGCCTTGCCCGCCACGACGATCTGGACGGGCCTGGTCGGATGCAGCAGCATCTCCATCAGCCGGTCGCGGTCGCGCAGCATCAGCGTGAGCCGTTTGTACGAGGGGACCCTGCGGGCGAACCCGATGGTGAGCACGTCCGGGTCGAGCACCCCGTCGATCCAGCCCAGCTCGGCCGCGCCGGCGCCGCGCTGGCGCCAGGAGGCGTGCAGCCGGCCCCGGACCTCGTGGACCAGCTGCTCGCGCAGGGTGCGCCGCAGCTCCCAGACGTCGGCGTCGGGGATGTCGGCGACGGCGTCCCAGCGTTCGGAGCCGCCGACGGACAGGGCGTCCTCGGCGCGGGCCGCGCCGATCTGGCGGACGCCGAGCCGGTACACCTCGGGGGCCACCCAGGTCGGGGCGTGCACGCCGTTGGTGACGGAGGTGATCGGCACCTCCTCGGGGTCGAAGCCCGGCCACAGCCCGGCGAACATGCCGCGGCTGACCGCGCCGTGCAGCAGGGAGACGCCGTTGGCGCGCTGGGCGAGCCGCAGGCCCATCACCGCCATGTTGAAGAGGTTGGGCTCGCCGCCCGGGTAGGTCTCCATGCCGAGCCGGAGCACCCGGTCGACCGGGACGCCGGGCAGCTCGCCGCTCTCGCCGAAGTGGCGGGCGACCAGCTCGCGGTCGAAGCGGTCGATGCCGGCGGGCACCGGGGTGTGGGTGGTGAACACGGTCCCGGCCCGCACGGCCTCCAGGGCCGCGTCGAACTCCAGGCCGTGCTCGCCCAGTTCCCGGATGCGCTCCAGCCCCAGGAAGCCGGCGTGGCCCTCGTTGGTGTGGAACACCTCCGGCTCGGCGTGGCCGGTCACCCGGCAGTACGCGCGCACGGCGCGCACGCCTCCGATGCCCAGCAGCATCTCCTGGAGCAGCCGGTGCTCGCTGCCGCCGCCGTACAGCCGGTCGGTGACGTCGCGCTCGCCGGGGCCGTTCTCCTCGACGTCCGAGTCGAGCATCAAGAGCGGCACCCGGCCGACCTGCGCGACCCAGATGTGCGCGTGCAGACTGCGCCCGCCGGGCAGGGCGAGGCTGACCCGGCTGGGCGTTCCGTCGGGCTCCCGCAGCAGGCTGAGGGGCAGTTCGTTGGGGTCCAGCAGGGGATAGTGCTCCTGCTGCCAGCCCTCGCGGGAGAGGGACTGGCGGAAGTAGCCGTGGCGGTAGAGCAGCCCGACGCCGATCAGGGGCACGCCGAGGTCGCTCGCGGATTTGAGGTGGTCGCCGGCGAGGATGCCGAGACCGCCGGAGTACTGGGGAAGCGCGGCGGTGACGCCGAACTCCGGGGAGAAGTAGGCGACCGCGGCCGGGAAGCGGGGCTCGGCGGGGACGGCGTCCCCGTGGAGCCCGCTCTGCGCCTGGTACCACCTGCGTCCGTGCAGATAGTCGTCCAGGTCGTCGGCCACGGCGGTGAGTCTGCGCAGAAAGCGCCGGTCGCCCGCGAGCTCCTTCAGCCGGCCGGCGGACACGGCTCCGAGGAGCCGCACGGGATCGCGGCCCGCGGCCTGCCATCCCTCGGGGTCGACGGCCTGAAAGAGGTCACGGGTCTCGGTATGCCAGGACCAGCGCAGATTGCGCGCCAGATCGCTGAGCGGGCGGAGCGGTTCGGGGAGGACGGGGCGGACGGTGAATCGACGAATGGCCTTCACAGGTCCCACCTTCGCAGGGGATGTACGCATCCGAGGGGACGCACGACGGTGTGCGTCTCTCCGTCACCCACGACGGTAGTAGCAGCCCTGCCCTCCCAACCACGGCGCGCGGCCGTTCGGCGGGCGCTCGCCGGGGCACTCAGCGGGGCGAACGCACCGGCACGTCGTACGGCGACCCCAGGTTGACGGTCTTCGGGTCGAACGCCCCCTTCTCGGCGTACCATGCCGCGATCTCGGCGCGCTCCGCCGCCGGGATCACCTTCTCGACGTCGGCGAATCCGCCGGGGGCCCGCCGGTGGGCGATGTCGATGACGACCTCGGGGCCCAGGCGCCGGTTGGCCTGCTGGAGTTCGGTCATGGCGGGCCTGCGGTCGGCCTCGTAGACGGCGAGCGCCTCGGCCGGGTCGGGGTGCAGCGCCATCGCGTGGGCCAGCGCGCGGCCGTCGACGATGGACTGGGTCGCGCCGTTGGAGCCGATCGGGTACATGGCGTGGGCCGCGTCGCCGATCAGGGTCGTACGGCCGCAGGTCCAGCGCTCCAGCGGCTCGCGGTCGACCATGGGGTACTCGAACGCCGTGTCGGCGGCGGCGAGCACCTCCGGGACGCTGACGCCGTCGAACTCCCAGCCCTCGTAGTGGTGCAGGAACTTCGCCAGCGGGACCTCGCGGTTCCAGTCACCGCGCGTAGCGTCGGCGAGGGAGGCGGCGGGCATCGCGAGCGCCCAGTTCACCAGCACCTCGCCCGAGGCGTCCGGCTCCGTCATCGGGTAGACGACGGCCTTGCGCCGGTCGTCGCCCGCGACGAGCATGAACGTCCCGGCGCGGTCGGCGGCCATCCGGGAGACGCCGCGCCATACGAGCATGCCGTTCCACGGCGGCTCGCCCTCGCCGGGGTTGAGGGCCGCGCGGACCGCCGAGCGGATGCCGTCCGCGCCGATCAGGACGTCCGGCTCCAGCGACGCGTGACTGCGGCGCTCGCCGTCGCGGTGCTCCAGCTGCACCCGCGGGCGGCCGCCGGGCAGCGCCTCGACGCAGGTGACGCGTACGCCGCCGACCAGCGCGCCCGGGCCGAGCCGCCGGCGGACGGCGTCGGCGAGGGTCAGCTGGAGGTGGGCGCGGGGCACGGAGAGCTGCGGCCAGTGGTATCCGGCCCCCAGGCCCCGCGGCTCCCGGGAGATCAGGCCTCCGCCGCGGTGGTAGTAGCGCAGCTCGCGGGTGCACACGGCGCCCGCCTCGAGTCGGTCGAGCAGTCCGAGCGCGTCGAGTTCGCGCACCGCGTTGGGCATGATGTTCAGCCCGGCGCCGACGGGGTCGATCTCGCGGGCGGTCTCGACGACCGTGATCTTCTCGAAGCCGGCGCGGTGCAGGGCGAGCGCCGCGGTGAGGCCGGCGATTCCGCCGCCGGCGATCATGATGTGGCTCATGGGGACGGACTCCTCGGAGAGTCAGGCGGCGGGGGTGCTCCGCCGTTCGACGGACTGGCGCACGAGCGTCTCGTTGTCGCGGGTCAGGTCGAGCACCGAGCGCAGCAGTTCGACCGGGGCGCCGCCGCTGCCGACGTCGTACAGCCGCACCTCCTCGCTGTACGCCTTGCGGGCGATGGTCATATGGCGGGCGCGGAAGGTCTTGAGGACGCGCAGCACCCGGGCGAGCGCGTGCGCGGAGGCGGCCAGCGCGGCGGGCAGCCGGTCTACGGCCTCCCAGCTGACGGCCGCGGAGAGCTTGGAGACGGCGGAGACCGAGCCGCGGTGCGCGGCGTGGTAGGCGCGCCAGGACGGGAGGCTGTACTCGACGGACTCGTCGAGGAAGGCGTCGTAGCGCTCGTTGCCGCGGTCGCACTGCCACAGCGTCAGATCGACCAGCCAGAGCGGGACCTGGGCGGCGGCCGGGCCGAGGTAGTCGCGGCCGGCTATGGCGATCTCCTCGAAGTAGAAGCGCATCTCCTGCGCGAAGAAGACCGGGGAGACGTTGGCGACGGTGAAGTCGATGGAGTCGACCATGGACTGGACGTGCTGGGCGGTGCGGTCGAGCGCGAGGGCGAAGCCGGGGTCGTACGGCTCGAGGCGGGCGACCTCCGCGCAGGTGTCGAGGGAGGCGACCAGGCTGGGGAAGACCATGCGGACCGCGTCCTGGAGGCTGGCCTCCATCGCGTCGCCGGTGTACATGCGCTGGCGGGCGCCGACGGGGTTCCAGGTGGTGTAGTGGTGCACGGTGTCCCGCGGGACCATGTCGGTGCGGCGGCCCAGCTCCTGAAGGACCGGCAGGGCCTCGGGGGCGACGGCCAGGGGCTGGACGCCGTGGCGTTTGAGGGAGCCGAGGAGCATCCCGAGGTCGCGCATCGCCGCCAGCGCGTCGACCACTCCAAGCCCGGCGACCCGGTCGGGGCCGGGGACCAGGGCGCGCAGCGCGACGGTGAGCGCGGCCGTGTCGGCGGCGTCGTTCATCGCGGGGAGTGCGGCCAGCAGGACGTCGGCGCCGAGCGGATCCGCCGCGCGTATCTCGGCGATCCGGTAGCGCGGCTCGCTGTGCACATCGAGACCGGGCGCGACAAGGTCGTACAAGGTCAACGGAATGCCCCCCTCGGGCAACATGGGTTCACTGGTGGGATGCGGAGCGGCGGGCGTCGCGGATCCGCGGGACGCCTCGGCCGCCCCCGGTCACTCCACGGCGTCGGGCGTCCGGTCCTGGCGTGGCGGCGCCATGGCGGGCGCGGGCAGCCGCAGGGAGAGGAGTGCGGCCAGGGCGGCGAAGGCGGACCCGGCCAGCAGTGCGTTGCGGAAGCCGGCGGTCTGGGCGGCGGCGGTGGCGGTCGGCCCCGAGGCGGCTGCGGCGACGGCCACGAGGACGGCGAGGCCGAGCACCGAGCCGAACTGCTGGCTGGTGTTGATCAGTCCGGAGGCGAGGCCGGTCTCCTCGGGGGCGGCCTCGGCGGTCGCGGCCACGTTGGTGGTGATCATGACAATTGGGAGGGCGACGCCGAGGACCAGGCTGGGAGCGAGGACGGTGGAGAAGAAGGTTCCCTCGGCGGAGAGCGCGAGCGCCAGCCAGACCATGCCGGCGAACAGCAGCCCGAAGCCGAGCGTCATGGCGCTGCCCAGCCCGAGCCGGAAGATGAGGCGGCCGGTCTGCGGCGCGACGGCGACCACGACCAGCGACAGAGGCAGCAGGCCGAGGCCCCCGGTCAGCGGAGACTGGTCGAGGACCCTCTGGAGGTAGAGGCTGACCAGGAAGAACATCGGGAACAGCGCCATCTGGGCGAGTGCGCTGAGGATGTTGGCGTCGCGCAGGGCGGGCCGGCGCAGCACGGCGGGCGGCACCAGCGGGCGGGCGATCTTCGACTCCAGCAGCGCGAAGGCGGCGAGCAGCACGAGTCCGGCGCCGCCCGCGGCGAGGGTGCGCCCGGAGGTCCAGCCGGCCTCGCCGGCGCCGACGAGGGCGTACGCGACGAGGCCGAGGCCGCCGGTCGCGGTGAGCGCGCCGAAGAGGTCGAAGCCGCGTACGCCGTTGCCGCCGCCGCCCTTCAGCAGGCGCAGCGCTCCCCCGGCGAGCAGCAGCGCGCCGGCGACGTTGAGCCAGAACGTGGAGCGCCATCCGAGCAGATCGGTCAGCACACCGCCGAGGACGGTGCCGAGCACCCCGCCGAGCCCGCCCATGGCGGCGAACACGCCGAGCGCCTTGTGCCGTCCGGGGCCGTCCGGGAACAGGCCCAGCAGCAGGGCGAACGCCGCCGCCGCGGCGAGGGCCGCGCCCACGCCCTGCACCGCGCGGGCGGCGACCAGCAGTCCGGCGCCGTCGGCGACCGCGCCGGCCGCGGAGGCGGCGGCGAGCAGGCCGAGTCCGGTGAGGAACACCCGCCGGTGCCCGAAGAGATCGGCGGTACGGCCGCCGAGGAGGAGCAGCCCGCCGAAGGCGATGAGGTACGCGTTGGCGACCCAGGACAGCCCCGCGGAGCCGGAGCCGAGGTCCTCGCCGATGGACGGCAGGGCGACGTTGACGATGGCGGTGTCGAGGATCAGCAGCAGCTGAGTGGCGGCGAGCAGCGCGAGGGCGCGGGGCGGGGGTTCGGCTGGCGGCGGGGGCGAGGTGGTCGGTTGCTTGTCGGCGCGCGGCTGCTCGTCGACGCGCGGCCGGGGTACGGCCGCCGGCCGGGGCGCGGCGCCCGGCTGCTCGTCGGTGCCCGGCCGGTGCTTCGCCCCCGCCAGGGGCTCGGCATCTGCCCGGGGCTCAGCACCCGGCTGCCCCACCGCCCCCGCCCGGGGTTCGGCCGGCGGCCGGTGCTCCGTGCCCGGCTGGCGCTCGGCGCCCGGCTGCTTCTTGGCACCCGGCCGCCGTCGCTCAGCGCCCAGTTGCTTGTCGCCGCATGGCTGGGCTTCGGCCAGCGGCCGGTGCTCAGCCGACGGCCGCTTCTCCGCCCCCGCCCGGGGCTCGGTGCCCGGCTGGCCCTCCGCGCCCCGCCGTCGCTCGGCGCCCGGCGGCCGGTGCTCGGTGCCCAACTGCTTGTCGGTGCCCGGCCGGCACTCCGCCATGCCCGGCTGCCCATCCGCCCCCGCCCCCGCCCCCGCCCCGGGCACCACCCCCCGCTGCCCCTCCGCACCATCCCCGGACGACCTCCGCGGCCGGACCGTCGGCCGGACCCGCGTCGACGGCCGGTCGGGGGCGAAGGCGTCCCCCCGGTCCTCGGGCGAAGTCACTTGCCGGTCTCCAGGCCGTATCCGTCGAGACACGCCTGGGCCAGGCTCTCGCAGTTCTCCGCGCCGCCCGCCCAGGTCTGCATGGTCAGATACACGTGCGGGGCGCCGTGGTAGAAGCGCTCGTACTGCTCGTGGCGCGCGGCGAACTCCGAGCCGAGCGCGTCCCAGGCCAGTTTGAGGAGCTTGATCCGGTCCTCGGCCGACGCGCCCGGCGAGCGCAGGTACTTGCCGACGACCGGCCCGAGGTCGGGGTGGAGCAGGTCCTCGGCCGACGCGGGCAGCTGGATGATCGAGCCGCCCGCCAGCTGCTTGATCTCCTGGACGGCGCGCGGGTAGAGCTCGCCGGCCATGATGCGCTGGGCGAAGGAGATCTCCGTGCCGGGCGCGACGCCGCCGCGCCCGCCGTCGACCTGTTCGTACGACGCCTCGGCGCCCAGCACGAACGCCTTGGCCTGCGCGACCATGCCGAGCAGCCGCCCCACCGCCTGGGTGACGGGCGGCAGCTCGTAGGCGCCGGAGGTGCGGGTCATCAGGATGGCGAGGCCCGCGAGGAACTCCAGCTTCGTCCAGAAGCGGGTGGCCGCCTGGTGCACGAAGTGGAGGTAGGCCGGGGTCTGCCACCACATCGCGGCGGTCGCCTCGACGTTGCGGTAGGTCAGCACCCGCTCCCAGGGCACGAAGACGTCCTCGCAGACGAGCAGCGCGTCGTTCTCGTCGAAGCGGGAGGAGAGCGGGTTGTCGAAGACCCCGCGCGCCTGGGCCTCGTAGGAGGTGCGCGAGACGAACTTCAGCCCCGGCGTGTCCGTCGGGATCGAGAAGCACAGGGCGTGGTCGACGTCGTCGGCGGCGAGCGGCTCGATCGTGCCGACGATCACCTCGTCGGAGAAGACCGCGCCGGTGCCGATCATCTTGGCCCCGCGGACCACGATCCCGCCGTCCTTCTCCGTCACGACCCGTACGACGAGGTCGTCGTCGCCCGTGCCGGAGGCCGGGTTGGTGATGGTGAAGGAGCAGTAGAGATCGGATTCGGCCAGCCGGCGGTGGTACGCGACGGCGTTGGCCGCGCCGTCGAAGGAGTCGGTCGTGAAGATCTGCGGCACGGCGGCGAAGGCGGCCGCGCCGCCGGCCATGTAGTCGGGCGTACGGCCCAGGAACCCGAAGCTCGACTCCGCCCACACCTTGTAGGCCGCTCGCCGGGCCACCAGGTCCTCGTACGACCTGGGCACGGCGAACGCCCGGTGGACGCCCCCCGAGACGAGCACGTCGCGGTGCTCGGAATCGTGCGCGAGATCGTAGAGCCGGGCTATGGAAGCCGCGGTGTTGCGGAAGGCGGTATGGCTGGTCACGTCCTTGACGCGCTCGCCGTCGAGCCACACCTCGCGCCCGTCACGAAGGGCTTCGAGGTAATCCCGGCCAGACCTGGTCAACGTCTCTCCTCATACGGAATGTCCCCCGACACAGCGAGCCTCGCTCCAGCTGCGGACACAGGGCAATGAACGACCGTCCAGCGGTCATTAAGAACCGGCCAGTTCTATGCGGCCGACGGCCCTTTGGTGCGGTACTCGCCCGGCGTCATGCCGAACCACTTCCGAAAGGCCAGATGGAAGCCGACCGCGCTCTGGTACCCGACGCGCTCGGGCACGGCCGACTGCGGCAGCGAGGTCTCGGCCAGCAGCCGGGCCGCCTCCTGCATCCGCCGGCCCGTCAGATGCCGGGCGGGCGCCTCGCCGACCAGCTCCCGGAAGGCGGCGGTGAAGGCCGAGCGGGACATGCCGACCTCGCGGGCGAGCGACTCGATGGTCCACGGGTCGGCGAACCGGGTCGCGATGATCACCATCGCCTTGCTGATGCCGGGGTGGCGCAGCACCGGCAGCGAGGCGGGGTTGTCGGCGAGCTCCCGCAGCAGCGGGCGGAGCGCCAGCACCAGCGCCATCTCGAAGGCGCGCAGGGTGATGAGCCGGTCGCCGGGTCCCACGGGCCGGTCGGTGGTGGCGAGCAGCCGCAGCATGTCGCGGAGCAGCGGCTCCTTGTCGACCTGGGAGGCGTCCAGCACCAGGGCCCAGGGCAGCGCCTTGTACAGGTGGGTGGCTGCGCTCGCGTCGTAGTGCAGTCCCGCGCACAGCAGCCGGCTCACCGGGCCCCCGCCGTCGATCCGGATCTCGCCGGAGGTGCCGGGCACGCGTTCGGGCAGCACGGCGGCGAGCGCCACGCCGCGCCGGTCGGGACGGTCGGCGAGCCGGTGCGCGGTGCCGGTGGGGAAGAGCGCGAGATCCCCCTCGCACAGCTCCAGCGGCGTCTGTCCCTCTCCGGTGATCCAGCAGCCGCCCTGGGTGATGAAGTGCAGGACGGCGCAGCTCTGTTCCGCGTCGCCCTCGATGGCCCAGGGCGCGCTGACATGCCAGCGGCTGTCGAAGACACCGGTGAGGCGCAGGGGTTTGAGGAGTTCGCTGAGGAGATCGTCGCCTTCGACATCGTTGGGTCCCATTGGACGATCCTTCAACCTCCGCCCCGGTTTGTTAATTGATCGGCCGAAGCCGCCGCCGCGAGCCTGGAGGAGCCGTTCACGGCAGCAGCCTCACCCTATCGAAGGGCTCTTCAGACACATGTCCGATCACATTCCGATGCGCGTGGCGGTCGTGGGGGCGACCGGGTTCCAGGGCGGGGCTACGGCCCGGCTGCTGGCCGAGCGGAATCACCGCGTCCGCACACTGAGCCGCAAGACTCAGGCGGACCGTCCGGAGCTGCTGCCGGGCGTCTCCGTGGCCGGGGGCGACCTCGGCCGGCTGGAGGACGTGCAGCAGCTCTTCGAGGGGGCCACCCACGCCGCGGTGGTGCTGCCGCTGGTGTACGAGGCCGAGAAGGTCATGACGTACGCCCAGCACATCGCGAAGGCGGCCCGCGAGAGCAGGGTGCGCCGGCTGGTCTACAACGCCAACACCCGGGTGCCCTCGCGCACCACGAACGTGGCGGCCTTCGAGACCCGCAGGCTCGCCGAGACGGTGCTGCGCGAGGGGCTGGCGCAGAGCGACGTGGAGCTGGTGGTGGTGCGCCCGCCGGTGTACCTGGACAACCTGTTCAGCCCGTGGAACGGCCCGGCGCTGGTGAACGAGGGCGTGCTCGCCTATCCGCTGCCCGCCGACGCGCCGACCGCGTGGCTCTCCCACCACGATCTGGCGGAGGCGGTCTACGCGGCTCTGACGGTGGACGGGGTGGCCGGCCGCACGTTCGACATCGGCGGCGAGCAGTCCCTGACGGGCCGTGAGCTGGCGGCGGCTTTCAGCCAGGGCCTCGGCCGGGAGATCCGCTATGCGCCGCTGGAGCCGCTCGCCTTCGAGCGGGGGCTGGCCCAGATCCTCGGCGCGCCGACGGCCGCCGGGGTGGCGGGGATCTACCACTACATGGCGAGCGGCTATGAGCCCGCTCTGATGGCGGGCGACGGCGGCGAGTCGGCGGAGGCGCTGTCGCTGAAGCCGGCGCCCGTGGAGGAGTGGGCCGCCAGTCAGCCGTGGCAGATCTGGGCGGGTGAGCAGGCATGAGAAGGCGTACGCACCAGGGCGAGCGCCCGCGCGGCGCCGAGCCCAGCTGGGGCGGCTGAGCCCCCGGAGGCATAAGAGGCCACAGAGGCCCGCACAGCCCCGCACAGCCCCGCCGAGCAGCACCGAGCAGCACCGAGCAGCACCGAGACCCGCCGAACACCGCACTGAACTGCCGAGACCGGCCCCGTCACGACGACGGGGCCGGTCTCTCGTCGTCCCGGCAAGCACTTCTCCCCGTCCCGCGACTCTTGCGCGAGCTCCTACGTCCGAGTAGTTAACAAACCGCCGGATTGCCCACCCGAGGACCGGGGGAAGGCTCCCCCGGTACGCATGCGATCGCACGCTTCTCAAACAGAGTCTCCGCACATTCTTTCCGCCCACCCGAGTGAACGCGGACAGGAGCGGCCATGCCCACAGCACGCCAGTCGCAGACTGAGCAGCTACAAAGAACACCAAAACCACGTAAAAAGGCTCAACGGCCTCAATCCGTCCTGCCCGCACAGCCCTCAGGTGATCTCGTGAATCCGCTGATCGGTCGCATCCCCGTCCTGGACGTCCACCCTCAAGTCGACTGCGGCAGACGTCCCGCCAAGGCGGTGGTCGGCGAGACCTTCCAGGTCACCGCCACCGTCTTCCGCGAAGGCCATGACGCCGTGGCCGCCGAGGTCGTGCTGCGCGACCCCAGCGGCCGCCCCGGCCCGTACACCCCGATGCGCGAGCTCTCCCCGGGCAGCGACCGCTGGGGCGCTCGTGTCGCCCCGACCTCCGAGGGCCGCTGGACGTACGCCGTCGAGGCCTGGAGCGACCCGGTCGCCACCTGGCGGCACAGCGCGCAGATCAAGATCCCGGCCGGGATCGACACGGCGCTCGTCCTCGCCGAGGGCGCGGAGCTGTACGAGCGCGCCGCGGCCGGCGTCCCCAAGAACGACGGGCGCGAGGCCGTGCTCGCCGCGGTGGACGCGCTGCGCGACGCGAAGCGCCCGGCCGCCGCCCGGCTCGCCGCCGCGCTCGCGCCCGACGCCGCCGCCGCGCTCGCCCGCTGTCCGCTGCGCGAACTGGTCAGCTCCTCGGAGCCGTTGCCGCTGCTGGTGGAGCGCAAGCGCGCGCTGTTCGGCTCCTGGTACGAGCTCTTCCCGCGCTCCGAGGGCGCGGTCGTCGCCGAGGGCGAGCCGCCCGTGTCCGGCACCCTGCGCACCGCCGCCGAGCGGCTGCCCGCCATCGCCGCGATGGGCTTCGACGTCGTCTATCTGCCGCCCGTCCACCCGATCGGGACCACCCATCGCAAGGGCCCCGACAACAGCCTCTCCGCGGGCCCCGACGACGTCGGCGTCCCCTGGGCCATCGGCTCGCCCGACGGCGGCCACGACGCACTCCACCCCGGCCTCGGCACGCTCGACGACTTCGACCACTTCGTCACCGCGGCCCGCTCCCTGCGGATGGAGGTCGCGCTCGACTTCGCGCTCCAGTGCTCCCCCGACCACCCCTGGGTGAGCGAGCACCCCGAGTGGTTCCACCACCGCGTCGACGGCTCGATCGCCTACGCCGAGAACCCGCCGAAGAAGTACCAGGACATCTATCCGATCGCCTTCGACCGCGACATGCCGGGCCTGGTGGCCGAGACCGTACGCGTCCTGCGCTTCTGGATGGACCACGGTGTGCGCGTCTTCCGCGTCGACAACCCGCACACCAAGCCGGTCGTCTTCTGGGAGAAGGTGATCGCCGAGGTGAACGGCGCCGACCCGGACGTGATCTTCCTGGCCGAGGCGTTCACCCGGCCGGCCATGATGCACACCCTCGCGGCGGTCGGCTTCCAGCAGTCGTACACGTACTTCACCTGGCGCAACACCAAGCAGGAGCTCACGGAGTACCTCACCGAGCTCGCGGGCGCGTCCGCCGCCTGCATGCGGCCGAACTTCTTCGTGAACACGCCCGACATCCTGCACGCCTACCTCCAGAAGGGCGGCCGTCCCGCGTTCGAGGCGCGGGCGGTGCTCGCGGCGACCATGTCCCCGTCCTGGGGCGTCTACGCCGGGTACGAACTATGCGAGAACACCCCCCTGCGCGAGGGCAGCGAGGAGTACCTTCACTCGGAGAAGTACCAACTGCGCCCGCGTGACTGGGAGTCGGCCGAGCGTGAGGGGCGCACCATCGCGCCCCTGATCACCGCCCTCAACCGGATCAGGCGCCGCCATCCTGCCCTCCAGCAGCTGCGCGACGTCCGCTTCCACGACACGGACAACGACGCGGTGATCGCGTACTCCAAGACAGCGCAGGGCGCCGCGGGCTCGAACACCGTGATCGTGATCGTCAACCTCGACCCCCACCACACCCAGGAGGCGACGGTCTCGTTGGACATGCCGTACCTCGGCCTCGAATGGCACGAGAGCGCACCGGTGCGCGACGAGCTCACCGGCGAGACCTATCACTGGGGCAGGGCCAACTATGTGCGCCTCGAGCCGGGCGTCACGCCCGCGCACATCCTCGTTCTGCGACCGTCCCCGCCGATCGGAGGGTCACCCACATCATGATCGTCAATGAGCCCGTCCACGACACGTTCGAGGACACTCCCGCCAAGGACCGAGATCCCGACTGGTTCAAGCGGGCGGTCTTCTACGAAGTCCTGGTGCGGTCCTTCCAGGACAGCAACGGCGACGGCATCGGCGACCTCAAGGGCATCACCGCCAAACTCGACTATCTGCAGTGGCTGGGCGTCGACTGCCTGTGGCTGCCGCCGTTCTTCAAGTCCCCTCTGCGGGACGGCGGTTACGACGTGGCCGACTACACGGCCGTGCTGCCGGAGTTCGGCGATCTCGCCGACTTCGTCGAGTTCGTCGACGCCGCGCACCAGCGCGGCATGCGCGTGATCATCGACTTCGTGATGAACCACACGAGCGACCAGCATCCGTGGTTCCTCCAGTCCCGCAGCGATCCCGACGGACCGTACGGCGACTACTACGTCTGGGCCGACGACGACAAGCAGTTCCAGGACGCCCGGATCATCTTCGTCGACACCGAGACGTCCAACTGGACCTTCGACCCGGTGCGCAAGCAGTACTTCTTCCACCGGTTCTTCTCCCACCAGCCGGATCTCAACTACGAGAACCCGACGGTGCAGGAGGAGATCGTCTCGGCGCTGCGGTTCTGGCTGGACCTCGGCATCGACGGGTTCCGGCTGGACGCGGTGCCCTATCTGTACAAGGAGGAGGGCAGCAACTGCGAGAACCTCCCCGCCACCCACAGCTTCCTCAAGCGGGTGCGCAAGGAGATCGACGCGCACTACCCCGACACGGTGCTCCTCGCCGAGGCCAACCAGTGGCCGGAGGACGTCGTCGACTACTTCGGCGACTACGCGGCCGGCGGCGACGAGTGCCACATGGCGTTCCACTTCCCGGTGATGCCGCGCATCTTCATGGCGGTGCGGCGGGAGTCCCGCTACCCGGTCTCGGAAATCCTGGCCAAGACCCCGGCGATCCCGAAGAACTGCCAGTGGGGCATCTTCCTGCGCAACCACGACGAGCTGACGCTCGAGATGGTCACCGACGAAGAGCGCGACTACATGTACGCGGAGTACGCCAAGGACCCGCGGATGCGGGCCAACATCGGCATCCGCCGCCGTCTCGCCCCGCTGCTGGACAACGACCGCAACCAGATCGAGCTGTTCACCGCGCTGCTGCTGTCGCTGCCCGGCTCGCCGATTCTGTACTACGGCGACGAGATCGGGATGGGCGACAACATCTGGCTCGGCGACCGGGACGCCGTGCGCACCCCGATGCAGTGGACGCCCGACCGGAACGCCGGATTCTCCTCCAGCGACCCCGGCCGGCTCTATCTGCCCACCATCATGGATCCGGTCTACGGCTACCAGGTCACCAACGTCGAGGCGTCGATGTCCTCGCCGTCCTCGCTGCTGCACTGGACCCGGCGGATGATCGAGATCCGGAAGCAGAATCCCGCCTTCGGCCTCGGCTCGTACACGGAGCTGCCGTCGTCGAACCCCGCGGTGATCGCGTTCCTGCGCGAGTACAAGGACGATCTGGTGCTCTGTGTGAACAACTTCTCGCGGTTCGCACAGCCCACCGAACTCGATCTGCGGACCTTCAGCGGACGCCACCCGGTGGAGCTGATCGGCGGGGTGAAGTTCCCGGCCATCGGCCAGTGGCCGTACTTGCTGACGCTGGCGGGTCACGGCTTCTACTGGTTCCGGCTCAGGAGGGACGCCTCCGCGAGCTGACGCCGACGGCGCCGTGTCGATGGCGAGGCGCCTCCCGCGGGGCGGTTTCCACCGCCCCGCACAGGGCACTCTCCCCGTCATCCCCGCGCGCCGCCGGACAGCCACTGCTGTAATCCGGGACACTCTGCGCATTCAGCGTCATTGGAGTGCATCTCGGGGAAAGGACGCGATGCCATGTCGGAGGCTGCATCCACCCGGACCCCCCTCGCTCTTCTCCCGTCCCTCGCTCCGCTCCTGCACGAATGGCTCCCCAGACAACGCTGGTTCGCCGGCAAGGGCCGGCCGCTCACCGGCTTCTCCCTCGTCTCGGCGACCGAACTGCTGCCCCTCGACGGCCCCGGACCGGGCCTGCTCCACCTGCTCGTACGCGTGGCACAGCCCGGACTCGCCCCGCGCTCCGGACACGACTGCTACCAACTGCTCCTCGGCGTACGCCGGACGCTGCCGCCGCGGCTCGCGCCCGCGCTGATCGGCCATCTGACCCACGGCCCGCTCGCCGGCCGCACGCTCTACGAGGGGCTGCACGATCCGCGCCTGGCCGAGCTGATCCTGGAGCGGCTGCGCACGCCCGGCGCGCTCGGGCCGCTCCGCTTCGACCGGCTCGCCAAGGAGCCGGCCATCCCCGGCGGGCTCGTCGCCCGCCCGCTGGAGGCCGAGCAGTCCAACTCCTCCCTGGTGTACGGGGACCGGTACATCCTGAAGTTCTTCCGGCGCGTCCACGCGGGCCCCAACCCCGATCTGGAGCTGCCGCTGGCGCTGGCCAGGGCGGGCTGCGGGCGGGTGCCCGCGCCGGTCGCCTGGTACGAGGCGACCGTGCCCGAGCCGTTCACGCTGGGCGTGCTCCAGCCGTTCCTGAGCGGCTCCACGGACGGCTGGCTGCTGGC
The DNA here is from genome assembly GCF_040681075.1 of Streptomyces sp. NPDC051907. Taxonomy (NCBI): domain Bacteria; kingdom Bacillati; phylum Actinomycetota; class Actinomycetes; order Kitasatosporales; family Streptomycetaceae; genus Streptomyces; species Streptomyces sp. NPDC051907. Next base: position 133,764 of record NZ_JBFAYB010000001.1, read on the forward strand.
GCTGGACTCGCTGGCCGGCGGGCGCGGCTTCGCCGACGAGGCCCGCGCGCTGGGCCGGGTCACCGCCGAGGTCCACACGGCGCTGGCCGAGACGCTGCCCACGGTGACGCTCGGCCGGGCGCAGAGCGAGCAGCTGGCCGCCGCGATGGCCGAGCGGCTGGACGCGGCGGCGCAGGCGGTGCCCGCGCTGGTCCCGCACGCGAGCGCGCTGCGGGCCGCCTTCGACGCGATCGCCGCGCTCGGCAGGCGCGGCCGGGCCTGGCGGGCGCAGCGGGTGCACGGCGACCTGCATCTCGGACAGACGCTGCGCGGCTCCCGCGGGGACGGCCACTGGTCGGTGATCGACTTCGAGGGCGAGCCCGCGCGTCCCCTCGCCGAGCGCCGCCGACCGCAGCCGCCGGTGCGGGACGTCGCCGGAATGCTCCGCTCCTTCGACTACGCGGCCCGCACCCACCGCCCCTGGAACCCGGCGTGGGCGGACCGCTGCCGTACCGCGTACTGCGAGGGCTACACCGAGGTCTGCGGCGACGATCCGCGCGCGGAGCCCGAGCTGCTGCGCGCGTACGAGACGGACAAGGCCGTCTACGAGGTCGTGTACGAGGCCCGGCACCGGCCCGACTGGCTGCCGGTCCCGATGGCGGCGATCGAACGTCTGGCCGCTCTCAGCTGATCCCCCCACCGCCCAAGGAGGCCGCCCCGTGACCGCCCGCCCTACCCCCCGTGACTCCATCGATCCCGCGGCCAAGACCGGCGCCCGCACCAAGAAGCCGGCGGCCGCGCCCAAGCCGCGCGCCGGCGGCAGCCACGGCGTGCGGGCCGCGCTGCCGCTCGCGGACGGGGACCGGGAGCGGCTGCTCGCCGGCGCCCATCACGACCCGCACGCCGTGCTCGGCGCCCATCTGGTGCGCGGCGGCCTGGAGCTGCGCGTGCTGCGCCCCTTCGCGCGGGCGGTGACCGTGCTGGCCAAGGGGCTGCGGGCCGAGCTGCACGAGGACGGCGGCGGCTTCTTCTCCGGTGTGCTGCCGCTGCGCACGGTCCCGGAGTACCAGCTGCTCGTCGCGTACGACGGCGAGGAGGGCGAGGGGACGCACGAGATCGAGGTCCACGATCCGTACCGCTTCCTGCCCGCCCTCGGCGACCTCGATCTCCATCTGATCGGCGAGGGCCGCCACGAGGAGCTGTGGAAGGCGCTCGGCGCGCACCCGATGGTCCACCAGGGCGTCACGGGGACCCGGTTCACGCTCTGGGCGCCCAACGCGCGCGGGGTGCGCGTCGCCGGCGACTTCAACTACTGGGACGGCGTCGGCCACCCCATGCGCTCGCTCGGCTCGACGGGCGTGTGGGAGCTGTTCCTGCCGGGCGTCGGCGAGGGCGCGCTCTACAAGTTCGACGTCACCCGCCCCGACGGCAGCCACACCCTGCGCGCCGACCCGATGGCCCGGCGCACCGAGGTGCCGCCGGCCAACGCGTCGATCGTGACGGAGTCCCACCATGTGTGGCACGACGCGGACTGGATGGCCCGCCGGGGCGAGCTCCCGGTGCACGAGGCGCCGTTCTCCGTCTACGAGGTGCATCTGCCGTCCTGGCGCCCCGGCCTCAGCTACCGCCAGCTGGCGGCCCAACTGCCCACGTACGTGAAGGACTTGGGCTTCACCCATGTGGAGCTGATGCCGGTCGCCGAGCACCCCTTCGGCGGCTCCTGGGGCTACCAGGTCACCGGCTTCTACGCCCCGACCTCCCGGATGGGCACGCCCGACGACTTCCGCTTCCTGGTCGACGCCCTGCACCGGGCGGGCATCGGGGTGCTGGTGGACTGGGTGCCCGCGCACTTCCCGAAGGACGACTGGGCGCTCGCGGAGTTCGACGGCCGCCCGCTGTACGAGCACGAGGACCCGGCCCGGGCGGCGCACCCCGACTGGGGCACCCTCGAGTTCGACTACGGCCGCAAGGAGGTGCGCAACTTCCTCGTCGCCAACGCGGTGTACTGGTGCGAGGAGTTCCACATCGACGGGCTGCGGGTCGACGCGGTCGCCTCGATGCTCTACCTCGACTACTCCCGCGAGCAGGGCGAGTGGTCGCCGAACGAGAACGGCGGCCGGGAGAACCTGGACGCCGTCGCCTTCCTCCAGGAGATGAACGCCACCGTCTACCGGCGCTGCCCGGGCGTGGTCACCGTCGCCGAGGAGTCCACCGCCTGGGACGGCGTCACCCGCGCCACCCACCATGTGGGCCCGGGCGGCTTCGGCGGCCTCGGCTTCGGCCTGAAGTGGAACATGGGCTGGATGCACGACTCGCTGGAGTACGCGTCGCACGAGCCGGTGCACCGCAAGTTCCACCACAACGAGATGACCTTCTCGATGGTGTACGCCTACAGCGAGAACTATGTGCTGCCGATCTCGCACGACGAGGTGGTGCACGGCAAGCGGTCCCTGGTGAGCAAGATGCCCGGCGACTGGTGGCAGCAGCGGGCCAACCACCGCGCGTATCTGGGCTTCATGTGGGCCCACCCCGGCAAGCAGCTGCTGTTCATGGGGCAGGAGTTCGCGCAGGGCGCGGAGTGGTCGGAGGGCCACGGGCCGGACTGGTGGCTGCTCGACCCGTCGTACGCGGCGGAGCCGGACCACCGGGGCGTACGGGACCTGGTCCGCGAGCTGAACACGGTCTACGCGGCCACCCCGGCGCTGTGGCAGCGGGACACCGACCCGGGCGGCTTCGCCTGGGTGGACGGCGAGGCGGCGGAGGACAACGTCTTCGCGTTCCTGCGGTTCGACGCGCTGGGCGCGCCGCTGCTGGCGGTGAGCAACTTCTCGCCGGTGGTGCGCCATGAGTACCGGCTGGGCGTCCCGGAGTCGTCCACCGCGTGGGCGGAGGTGCTCAACACGGACGCGGCGCGCTTCGGCGGGGGCGACGTGCTGAACGAGGAGCCGCTGAAGCCGGAGTCGACTCCGGCGCACGGGCGGGCGACGAGCGTGCAGCTGACCCTGCCGCCGCTGGCGACGCTGTGGCTGCGGCCCGCGTGAGCGCGGGCCGCTGAGAACCCCTCCCCGAGGCGCCGCGGGCGCCGCGGACGCCGGCCGGTTCGAGCATGCCCGTCCGGCGTCTGGGGTTCCGCGTCCGCTCGCTCAGTCGCCTGGGGCCGTACGCACCACGCCCAGACGCTGGGTGGCGCGGGTGAGGGCGACGTAGAGGTCGTTCGGCGCCATCCGGTCGGGCTCGACGACCAGCACGGTGTCGAACTCGAGCCCCTTGGCCTCGCGCGGGTCGAGCAGGACGACCGGACGGGACAGGTCCACCGGGCCGCCGTCCCCGCGCAGGCTCCGCAGCCGGGGGTGCAGCTCGCGCGGGGCGATCACGGCGAGCCGCCCCTCGTCCGGCGTCTCGGCGGCGGCCAGCGCGGGGACCTCGCCCAGCGGCAGCGTGCGCTCCCACGGCGGCACGCCCGTCGAGCGGATGGAGCGCGGCGGCTCGAACCCCGGGTCCGTCGTCCGCCGCAGACCGGCCGCGTACTCCATGACCTCGGCGGGCGTGCGGTAGTTGACGCCGAGCCGGGCAAGCTCCCAGCGGTCGCCGACGTACGGCGCGAGGATCTCCTCCCACGACCCGCAGCCGGCCACGTCTCCCGTCTGCGCCGGATCGCCCACCAGGGTCATCGAACGGGTCGGGCAGCGCCGCATCAGCAGCCGCCACGCCATGGCGGACAGCTCCTGCGCCTCGTCGACGATGATGTGCCCGAACGCCCACGTCCGGTCGGCCGCGGCGCGGGCGGCGGCGCTGCGGTGGTCGGCCTCCTCGTGGCGATCGGCCATCCGCTCGGCGTCGATGATGTCGTGCGCGGCGAGGACTTCGGACTCCTCGTCCTCGAACTCGTACGTCTTGGAGCCCTCGGAGAGCTCCAGCACGCCCTGTGCGTAGGCGATCCGCTGCTGGCGGTCGGCCTCCTCGGCGGCGCGCTGCGCGCTGTCGTCGACGCCGAGGAGCTCGGCGGCCTCGTCGAGCAGGGGCACGTCGGCGGGGGTCCATGCCGCGGCTCGGTCTGCTCGTCTGATCGTCTGGGCGTCGGCGTCGTCGAGGTACCCGTCGGGCGCGGCGAGGAAGTCGCGGACGAGCTGCTGCGGGGTGAGCGCGGGCCAGAGCTCGTCGATGGCCGCGTGCACCTCGGCGCTGGCGGCGATCTCCTTGCCGAGCATGGCGGCGTCGTCGGGCCCGAGCAGGTTGGGCCCGCCGTAGGGGTCCGCGCCGAGCCGGTCGGTGAGCTGCGCGGTCAGCGCGTCCAGGATCCGGAAGGCGAAGAACGGGCGGGCGAGGTTGTGCGGCAGTCCGGTGGCGCGGGCCCGGTCGCGGGCGTCGTAGGCCATCTCGCGGTCGAGGAGCAGCACTCCGTGGTCGGGGTGGTCGATCTCCAGGGCGGGCCCCGGCAGGGCGCCGCACGCCTCGGGGTCGGTCCGCGGCGCGTGCTCGGGCAGCCGCTGCCGGTCGGTCACGACGCGGGCGAGCACCTCGGCCATGCCGGCTCGGCCCTTGACGGCCGCGGCGGCGGGGGTGTCGGTCCCGGTCGCGTGCACGCCCGGGAAGAGCTCGGACATCGTGGAGAGCAGCACGCCGGTCTCGCCGAGGGAGGGCAGCACCTCGCCGATGTACCCGAGGAAGGCGGGGTTCGGCCCGACGATCAGCACCGCGCGGCGGGCGAGCTGCTCGCGGTGGGCGTACAGCAGATACGCGGCCCGGTGCAGGGCGACCGCGGTCTTCCCGGTGCCGGGCCCGCCCTCGACGACGAGGACCCCGCGCCGCGGGGCGCGGATGACGCGGTCCTGCTCGGCCTGGATGGTCCGCACGATGTCGCCCATCCGCCCGGTGCGCGCGGCCCCGAGCGCGGCGAGCAGCACGGCGTCGGCGTCGTGGTCCTCGTATCCGGTGCGGGTGGCGTCGCCGAGGTCGAGGATCTCGTCGTGGAGCGCGGTGACGGCGCGTGCCTCGGTGGTGATGTGGCGACGGCGGCGCAGACCCATCGGCTCATAGCCGGTGGCGAGGTAAAAGGGGCGCGCGACGGGCGCACGCCAGTCGATGAGAAGGGGCGTGCGCTCCGCGTCGTCCTTGCGCATTCCGATACGCCCGATGTGATGCGTGGCGCCGTCTTCGAGGTCGATGCGACCGAAACAGAGACCGGAGTCGACGGCATTCAACGCGGCGACGTGCCCGGAGTGTTCCGCGACGCTCACATCACGCTCCACACGGGCCTGCAGACCAGTGCTGACCTGCCCGATCGTCGTCTGGACCGCGGCTTCGGCCTGCTCGCGGAGTGCGTCGAGGCGCTCGTAGAGCAGAGAGACGAATTGCTGTTCGTTCCGCAATTCCTCGGTTGACAATTCAGCTCCTGACGCGATATGGTGTCACCAGTGAACTTCTCTATGCCTTTAGTGCATGGGGGCATGGAAACATCCAATATAGCGTGTCGAATACCCCGGCCGTCAAATTCGACGCCGGGGTATTTCTCTGCGCGATCACCCGAGACGGCCCCGTCGGCAGGGGGTGGGGGTGGGTAGGGTGCTGGACCGTGACTGAGCCGGACTTCCTCCAGACGACCCGGGCCTCGTACGACACGGTGGCCGACGACTACGCCGAGCACGCACGCGACATGCTGGCGACCAGGCCGCTGGACCGGGGGATGCTCGACGCGTTCGCCGAGTCGGTGCTGGCCGACGGAGGAGGCCCGGTCGTCGACATCGGGTGCGGGCCGGGGCAGGTGGCGGCGCATCTGGCCGGTCGAGGTCTCTCCGTGTCCGGGATCGACCTCTCGCCGCAGATGATCGCGGCGGCTCGGCGGGACTACCCGGGGCTGCGGTTCGAGGTCGGGTCGATGACGGACCTGGACCTGCCCGACGGCGGCCTCGCCGGCGCCCTGGCCTGGTACTCGACCATCCACCTGCCGACGGAGCTGCTGCCCGGGGTCTTCGCCGAGTTCCACCGCGTGCTGGCGCCGGGCGGGCGTCTGCTCCTCGGCTTCCAGGTCGGCGACGAGCCGAGGCATCGTACGGAGGCGTACGGGAAGGCGCTGTCGCTCGTCTTCCACCGCCGCCGACCGGAGCGGGTCGCCGAGCTGCTGGCCGAGGCGGGGCTCGCCCTCCAGGCCCAGCTGGTGCGCGAGGCGCACGACGACGGCGTGGAGAAGACGCCCCAGGCCTTCCTGCTGGCGGTCAAGGGCGGCAAGCCCTGACGACCGGCGGGTTCAGACGACCGGCAACCCGCCCTGGCGGCCCCCTGCGCTCCGAATCCGCGCGCCGGCCCTCAGATCACGTCCTCCAGCTCCTGGAGGAGCCTGCGCTTGGGGCGGGCGCCGACCATCGACTTCACGGGCTCGCCGTCGCGGAACACCATCAGCGTCGGCATCGACAGGACGCCGTAGCGCACCGTCGTCGCGGGGTTGGCGTCCACATCGATCTGGACGACCCGTATCCGCTCCGACTCCTCGGTCGCGATCTGGGAGAGCACCGGGGCCAGTTGGCGGCAGGGGCCGCACCAGTCCGCCGTGAACTCCACCAGGACCGGGCGGTCCGCTCCCAGGACCGTCGTCTCGAAGTCCGCGTCCGTCGCCGACGGGACTCCCTGTGCCTTGGCCATCTCTCATCCTCCGAGTTCGCAACGTGGTTCCGGGCCGCCCGGCAGCTCCGCCTCGGCTCGGGCGAGCTCCGCCCCGACCTGGGCGCGGACCGACTGCAACTGCGCGATCAGCGAGTCCAGTTCGGTGAGCTTGGTGCGGTAGACGGCGAGCGAGGCGGGGCACGAGTCGCCCGCGGGATGGCCCGCGCGCAGACACTCGACGAAGGGGCGGGTGTCCTCCAGGTCGAACCCGAAGTCCTGAAGGGTCCGGATCTGGAGGAGCAGCCGGAGGTCGTCCTCGTCGTAGGCGCGGTAGCCGTTCACCGCGCGGCGGGCGGGCAGGAGCCCGCGGGACTCGTAGTAGCGCAGAGTCCGCGTCGTCACCCCGGCCCGCTCGGCCAGCTCCCCGATTCGCATGCCGCCGACGGTAGTCCTTGACGCCGACGTCAAGGCAACCGCACGAGGCGACGCCGGAGCCCGAGGCGCCAGGAGGCGCTCAGCCGTGCGTCGCCGGCAGCAGCGGCTTCCGCTCCAGCGGCGAGGTGAGCACGATAGACGTCGTCGTGCGCCCCAACGCCGACACCTGCTCCAGCACGTCCTCGAGATGGACCGTGTCCGTCACCGCGACCTTGAGGATCCAGCAGTCCTCGCCCACCACATGGTGCGCCTCGATCACCTCGGGCCGCGCCAGCAGCTCCAGCGTCCGCGGATGCCTGAGGTTGTAGCCGCCGTGCGGATTGACCCGGATGAACGCCTGGATGCCGTAGCCGAGCCGGGCGGCGCAGACATGGGCGCCGTAGCCGGTGATCGCGCCGCACGACTCGAGGCGGCGGACCCGCTCGGTCACCGCCGCCGGGCTCAGCCGGACCCGGCGGCCCAGCTCGCTCAACTTGATGCGGCCGTCGCTCTGGACGAGCTCCAGAATCTGCCGGTCCACGGCGTCGAAAGCACTCGCCGTCGTTTCGTTGGCAGCGGCGCGCAGATGCCGTGGTTCTTTCGGCGCGGCGGCTTGATCTCCCATGACTCCCCCTTCAGGACTGAGCCCGTCAACGTAACACTTGTCGTACGACACAAGGGAGTTCAGCGATGCACAGGGTGCGCGAGACAGCCGTCATCGGCGGGAACAGGTATTTCGGGAAGCGGCTGATAGACCGGCTGCTGCATTCCGGAGACCGCGTCACCGTCGTCAATCGCGGCTCCGCCGCGCCGCCCGCCGGGGCTGTGCATCTCATCGCCGACCGCGACGACGAGGACTCCCTCAGATCCGCCCTCGGATCGCGCACATTCGACGTCGTCTTCGACCAGGTCTGCTATACCCCGCGTCAGGCGGACATCGCCCGCCGGGTCTTCGCGGGGCGCACCGGGCGCTATGTGATGACGTCCACCGTCGAGGTGTACGAGTACGAGCACTCCGCCACCCCCGTACGCGAGGACGCCGTCGACCCGCGGACGGTCGTCGTCTCGCTGACCGCCCCCTGGGACGATCCGGACTTCCTGGAGCAGCACTACGGCGAGGGAAAGCGACAGGCCGAGGCGGTGTTCGCGCGGGATCCCGACTTTCCGTACGTCTCCGTGCGGGTCGCCCATGTGCTGGGCGGCGCCGACGACTTCACCGGGCGGGTCGACCACTACGCCGCCCGGATCCGGGCGGGCGAGCCCATCGCCGTGCCCGTGCTCAATCATCCCGCCGCCTATGTGCACGTCGAGGAGATCGCCGACTTCCTGGCATGGACGGGAGGTCAGGAGTTCACCGGCGCGGTGAACGCGAATTCCCACGGTCCGCTCACGACCGCGGACCTCTGCGACGAGATCGTCCGCCAGATCGGCGGAAAGGCCGAATACCAGCCCGTCGAGGTCGGCGAGACCTCGCCGTTCTCCTTCGTCCGGTCGTACGTCATGGACAACTCCCGTGCGACGGAGCTGGGTTTCCGTTTCCGGGATTCCTCGCAGTGGGTCTCCCAGGCGATCGCCGAAACACTCGGCGCAACCGCAGCCACAACCACGAACAAGGACGGACGGTAATGCGCTACCGCACTCTCGGCGACTTCCAGGTCAGCGCGATCGGGCTCGGCGCGATGCCGCTCTCCATCGAAGGGCGCCCCAGCGAGCAGCAGGCCCACGCGACCGTCCACGCCGCGCTCGACGCGGGCGTCACGCTGATCGACACGGCCGACTCGTACTACGCGCCCGACGGCGAGCCCGGCGCCGGCGAGCTTCTGGTCGCCCGCGCGCTGGCCGCGTACGGAGGGGCCGCGGACTCGGTGCTGGTCGCCACCAAGGGCGGGCGCGGGCGCACGCCCGACGGCGGCTGGACGGTCGACGGCGACCCGGGCCGGCTGAAGCAGGCCGCGAAGAACTCCCTCGCCCGTCTCGGCGTCCCGGCGATCGGGCTGTACCAGCTGCACAAGCCGGACCCGGCGGTCCCGTTCGCCGACTCGCTGGGGGCGCTGCGCGAACTCCTCGACGAGGGCGTGATCCAGTTCGCCGGGATCTCCAACGTCGACGCGGAGCAGATCCGGCTGGCGCGGCGGATGCTGGGCGAGAAGCTGGCCTCCGTGCAGAACCGCTACTCGCCCGAGGTCAGGGACAGCGAGGCGGAGCTGCGGCTCTGCGCGGAGCTGGGGGTGGCGTTCCTGCCGTGGAGTCCGCTGGGCGGGATCTCGCGCAGCTCGCTGGACGGCCCTTCCGCGCTCGGCGGAGACGACGGTGCGGACCGTCCGTACGCGGCCTTCCACCGGGTGGCCCGCGCTCACGGCGCCAGCCCGCAGCAGACCGCGCTGGCCTGGCTGCTGGCCAAGTCCCCGACGGTGATCCCGATCCCCGGGGCGAGCCGCCCGCAGAGCGCCGCGGGCTCGGCGGCGGCGGCCGACCTGGTGCTGAGCGAGACGGAGCTGGCGGAACTCGACGCGACGGGCTGAGCCGGAGACCGCCGGCTGGCGTTGAGGGTGGGTGACCTCGGGGCCGCTGGCCGACGTCGAGGCAGGCTGACCTCGGGGCTGCTGGCTCACCTCGAGACCGCTGGCTGGCCTCGAGACCGCCGGCTGGCCTCGAAGCCACTTGTCGTCCTCGGGGCCGCCGGCTGAGCTCGCCCCGGCCGGCGCCCGCCTCGACGGCGCCCGGCTGGCAGCCGGCCCCTCGCCTCGGCGACGATGCGTGCATGACGAACTCCGCGGCCTCCGACGGCGACCGGCGCTTCCTCGATCCCGGGGCGCCGCTGGCGGCGTACGCGGATCTCGTCCACGCCGTGTGCCCGCAGTGCGGCGGCCGGGCCGCGATCGTTCCCCGGCCCGGCCTGCCCGAGCTGCGCTACACGATCGAACTGCACTACCGGCCCCGGCGGCTGACGTGCGCGCTGTGCGGCGCGGTGCGCGAGTGGACGGCCGGGCGCAGGGACGGCGCTCTTGTCCCGGCGACGCTGGGCGGGCCCCACGACCCGTTCTTCGGACGGCCGCTATGGCTGCAGACGCCGTGCTGCGGCGAGGTGCTGTGGGCGTACAACGAGCGGCACCTCGACGCGCTCGGCGCGTACATCGCGGCGGGCCTCCGCGAGCGGACGGGCTGTTTGACGATGTGCATGCTCGACCGGCTGCCGGCCTGGATGAAGGCGGCCGGCCACCGGGCCGAGGTGCTCCGCGCGGTGGACAGGCTGCGCGCGCAGGCGGCGCGGACGGACCCGCGCCACCGGCCGGCCGTCGCGTCGGAGGGGCCGGCGGCCGTCCCCGCCCGTCCTGTGCGCGCCCTGTACTTCCGGGAGCCGTACTGACGCCTCCGGAGGCGCGCGTCGCAGGACCGAACTCATCTGCGGACAGGGGGTGTTCGCGGCGCCCTGGTCAGGACGTCGGCCGTGCACCGTTCAAGAAGTCAAGGGTGTAGAGCCATTGACGGCCGAGCTGTGTACATCTACAAAAATTGATTGAGAGCGCTCTCAAGACCCCCACGGCACCATCGCCCCCGGAGGTGTTCCTTGAGCACGAGCCGCACGAGCCGCACAAGCCGCATGAGCGGCGCCCAACCCGTACGTCCCATCAGACGCACTCCGCTAGTCGCCGCCGCCGTCGCCCTCGCCACCGCCCTCGCCGGGCTCCTCGCCGTCGGCGGCGCGGGCTCCGCGCGCGGCGACGTGCCGCCGACGCCCGGCTGGAGCCTCCAGTGGAGCGACGACTTCAGCGGGCCCGCCCGCTCCCTGCCCTCGTCCGCGAACTGGCAGATCGACACCGGCCACGGCTACCCCGGCGGCCCGGGCAACTGGGGCACCGGCGAGATACAGAACTACACCGCCGACCCCGACAACCTCAGCCACGACGGCAACGGCAACCTCCGCATCACCCCCCTCCGCGACGGCGCGGGCAACTGGACCTCCGGTCGCATCGAGACCCGCCGCGCCGACTTCAAGGCCCCCTCCGGCGGCGTCCTGCGCATCGAGGGCCGTATCCAGATGCCGAACGTCACCGGCCAGGAGGCCCTCGGCTACTGGCCCGCGTTCTGGGCCCTGGGCGCTCCCTACCGCGGCAACTACTGGAACTGGCCCGGCATCGGCGAGTTCGACGTGATGGAGAACGTCAACGGCATCAACTCCGTCTGGGGCGTGCTGCACTGCGGCGTCAACCCCGGCGGCCCGTGCAACGAGACCTCCGGCATCGGCGCCAGCCGCGCCTGCCCCGGGGCCAGCTGCCAGTCCGCGTTCCATACGTACCGCTTCGAGTGGGACCGCTCGACCGCGCCCAACGAACTGCGCTGGTACGTCGACGGCCAGCTGTTCCACAGCGTCAGCCAGAGCCGTTTCGACGCGGCGACCTGGGCGAATATGACCGACCACGCCGGCTACTTCATTCTGCTCAACGTCGCGATGGGCGGCGCGTTCCCCGACGCGCTGGCCGGGAAGACCCCGACTCCGGCGACCGTGCCCGGCAAGCCGATGCTGGTCGACTACGTCGCCGTCTGGACCAAGGGCGGCAGCGGTCCCACGGACCCGACCGACCCGCCCGGCCCCACCGACCCGCCGCCGTCCGGCTCCGCGCAGCTGTACCTCCGTACGGGAGGGGGCGCCGGCGACGCACAGTCCTCCGGCTCGTCGGCCACGCTCGCCTCGGCGGGCGGCGCGAACTACGACGGCGCGCCGCACAGTCCGCAGGTGTTCGTCTCGGGCCCGATCACCCGCAGGTGCAACGGCGGCTCGACGCAGTTCGACCTGCTCGTCGACGCCGGCTCGACGGTCGCCAACGGGCAGCAGGTCAGGGTGAGCTACGACCGGACGGGCGACGGGAGCTGGGACCGCACGGAGACGTACCAGTACTTCGCCACCGACCCCGTCCCCGGCTACGAGCACTACACCCAGGCCAGGGGCCTCAAGTCCGCCACCGGCTCGCTCGGCGACCTGAGCGGCGGCAAGGTGCGGATCGAGGTCTGGAACGCCATCGGCAACGGCGCCAGCACGGTCGGCGTCGGCAACCAGTCCCTCGTGCGCATCCCCTTCGGCTGAGCGGGGAGGACGCCATGCTCCGCAGACTCCTCGCGGGCGCGGCCGCCGTGCTCGTCCTGGCCGCCGCCGGGTGCACCGCCGACCGGCCGAGCCGCTCCACCGGCCATCAGGCCCACGCGTACACCTACACCGCGGCGCAGCAGGCCGCGATCGTCGCCCAGGCGGCGGCCCCGCTGCGCGGCAGCGAGTTCCGCGCCGACTGCTTCTCCAGCCACCGCAGGGGCGACGACCCGATCGTCTTCCCTGGCCAGGCCGGGCGCTCGCACATCCACGAGTTCTACGGGAACAGGACCGCGAACGCGTCGTCGACGCTGCAGTCGCTGGCCGCCGGAACCACCAACTGCACGCCCAAGACCGACCTCTCCTCCTACTGGACCCCCACCCTCTACCAGAACGGAGTCGCCGTGGCCCCCGAGCGGGTCACCGTCTACTACCAGGGCATCACCGACCACACCCGGGCCGTGGCCCATCCGCGCGGCCTGCGCTACGTCGTCGGCAACGCCCTGGCCGCCTCCCCCGACCAGAACCCCGCGGCACGCTGGTCGTGCGTCGGGCAGACCGCGTCCTCGCGGGACTTCCTGGCCTGCCCGCCGGGGACCAAGCTGGAGAACTACCTGGACTTCCCGACCTGCTGGGACGGGAAGAACCTGGACAGCGCCAACCATCGGGACCACATGGCGTACGCGACCGGCCAGAGCTGTCCCGCCACCCACCCCGTCGTGGTGCCGCGCCTCGAACTGCTCATCACCTGGCCGGTGCACGGCGGCGGGCTCACGCTCGCCGGCACCCGCGGCGGCGTCAACGTCACCGACGCGCCCGGCTACACCTTCCACGGCGACTTCTTCAACGCCTGGGACGACGGCGAGCTGAGGCGCCGGGTGAGGGACTGCGTCAACGCGGGCTACATCTGCGGGACGGACGGCCGTCCGATCCAGCAGTGAGGTCGTAGCGCGCCCGGTGGCCGGGGCGCCCGTCGCCCTTCGGGGCAGGGCGCCCCGGGCCACTGGGCGCGGTCGCGCCGCCTCACGCGGAGTTGGCCTTCACCAGCACCTCTCCGACAGCGGTACGGAAGTAGAGCACCGAGCGCCCCGAGCGCCGCCGCCCGGCCAGTCCCGCGTCCAGCAGGACCTTGAGGTGGCGGCCCACCGAGCCGAGGCCCTGGCCGGTGAGCGCCACCAGCTGCGTGGTGCTCTTGGGGGCGTCGAGCAGGGTGAGGACGACCGCCCGCGCCGGCCCCAGGAGCGCGCCCAGGGCCTCGGGCGCCGCCGCCTTGTCCGCCTCGGCGAGCGCGCCCTCGCAGGGGTAGACGACGGCGTAGCGGTGCGGGGCGTCCCAGGAGACCCAGCCCTGGTGGTGGGTGACGGGGACGAACATCAGCTGGGCGCCGGAGACTTCGCGCGGCGGGTTGTCGTACACGTTGATCTGGAGCCGGCTCTCGCCGAGCCAGCGCATCCCGGGGCGCAGGCCGTCCAGCGCCGCCGCCCAGCCGCCCTGGCCGAGCTGTCCCGTGCGCGCGACGACGTCGGCCTCCATGATCCGGCGGCGGCGCTCCCAGTCGGGCTGGACCGTGTGCGTCCACACCCATGCGAGCAGCTCCGCGGTCCGCTGCGGCAGGTCGCGGCGGTCCAGGGCGCGTGGGAGCGGGCCGCCCAGCGCGGTCTCCAGATCGGCGCGGGCGACGGACGGCGGGGTGCGCCGGACGCGTTCCAGCTCCTCGCCCCAGGCTGCCTCGCCCGCCGGGGTGGGGGTGAGGTAGTCGGCGATCCAGGTGGGGCCGAGTGCGGCGCCGACGAGCAGGTCGGTGACGGGGTCGTCCGCGAGCCGCTGCCGGTAGGCGGGTCGGTGGGCATCGAGCCAGGCGCGCTCGCCGGGGTGGTACGCCTCGCCCTTGTGCAGGGCCATCAGGGCCGCGGTGGCCTCCGCGAGAGGAGAGACGACGAATCGGCCGGCCGCGAGGGTGTCCGCGTTGACCTGCCACAAGCCCATGGTTTCGCCTCCCCGCGAAAGATTAACGGGCCTGCCGGACGGCCCCTGAGACTCCCCGCATGCGCACCTACCGGGAACTCGTCCGCGTGCCGGAGTTCGCTCCGCTCTTCGCCGCCTGCTCGACGCAGGTCGCCGCCACCACGGTGAGCGGCCTCGCTCTGGCCGTCCTCGTCTACTCCGCCACCGGCTCGCCGCTGCTCTCGGCGCTCAGCATGTTCGGCCCCTCGCTCGCCCAGGTGATCGGCGCGACGACGCTGCTCTCGGCGGCCGACCGGCTGCCGCCGCGGGCCGCGACGGCGGGCGTCGCGCTGACGTTCGCCGCCGGGACCGCCGCGCTGGCGGCGCCGGGGATGCCGCTGTGGGCGATGTTCGCGGTCCTGCTGACGATGGGTCTGGCGGGGTCGGTCGGCGGCGGAGTGCGGTACGGGCTGCTCACCGACGTCCTGCCCAAGGACGGCTATCTGCTGGGCCGTTCCGTGCTCAACATGGCGGTGGGCGTCACGCAGATCACCGGGTACGCGGTGGGCGGCGTGCTGGTCGGCGCCCTCTCGCCGCGCGGGGCGCTGCTCGCCGGCGCGGCCCTGCATCTGGCGGCCGCGGCCCTCGCCCGGTTCGGCCTGCGCCGGCGGCCGCCGCGCGCCGCGGGCCGGCCGTCGGTCGCCGAGACCTGGCGGAACAACGCGCTGCTGTTCTCCTCGAAGCCGCGCCGGCATGTGTACCTCGCCCTGTGGATCCCCAACGGCCTGATCGTCGGCTGCGAGTCGCTGTTCGTGCCGTACGCCCCCGAGCACGCGGGGCTGCTCTTCGCCTGCGCGGCGATGGGGATGCTCGCCGGAGACACCGTGATCGGCCGCTTCGTGCCGAAGGGGCGGCGGGCCCGGCTGGGGCCCGCGCTGCTTCTGCTGCTCGCCGTGCCCTATCTTCCCTTCGCCCTGGGTCCGGCGCTGCCGGTCGCGGCGGCGGCCGCGGCGCTGGCGTCCGTCGGCTTCGCGGCGAGCCTCGTCTTCCAGGAGCGCCTGCTCGCCCTGGCGCCGGGCGAGCTGAGCGGCCAGGCATTGGGGCTGCACTGTCGGGGATGCTCGCCTTGCAGGGGGTGTGCGCGGCGACGGCGGGCGGGATCGCCCAGTTCCTCTCGCCGGCGGCCGCGATGACGGTGATGGCGGCGCTGTCGGTGACCGTCACGCTGGCGCTGCTCCCGGGCCTGCGCGCCGAGCCCGCCTCCGCCGGGCGGTCACGCTCCGTACAGCCCGAACACTCCGTACAGCCCGTACAGCCCGAGCGGTCTCGGGTCGACGACGACGGCGCCCGGGCCTGAACGCAGCTCGCCCTCCTGCCCCGCCGAGCGGGGAGGAGGGCGAGCCGTCTCATGGACGAGCGATCGGACGATGGGTCGTCGGACGATGGGTCAGGCAGGCCGGCTGCGCGTCAGACCTTCACGCGGGCGTCGGCGTCGTTGTCGTCCCGCTGCTCGGGCACCGGCTGCCCCGCGAGGACCTTCGCGTCCGCGACGTCCCCGTCGTCGAAGGACGACCCGTGGCCGTCGTCGAGCAGGGTCTGCTCGTCGAAGGGGAACTTGCCCGCGAGGACCTGGTCGACCCGGGTCTTGTCGATCTCCTTCGTCCAGGTGCCGACGAGGACCGTGGCGACGGCGTTGCCCGCGAAGTTGGTCAGCGCGCGCGCCTCGCTCATGAAGCGGTCGATGCCGACGATCAGGCCCACGCCGTCGACCATCTCGGGCCGGTGCGACTGCAGTCCGCCGGCCAGCGTGGCCAGGCCCGCGCCGGTGACGCCGGCCGCGCCCTTGGAGGCGACGAAGAGGAAGAGCAGCAGCGGGATCTGCTCCCCGAGCGACATCGGGTTGCCCATCGCGTCGGCGATGAACAGCGAGGCCATGGTCATGTAGATCATGGTGCCGTCGAGGTTGAAGGAGTAGCCGGTCGGGACGGTGATGCCGACCACCGGCTTGCTCACGCCCAGGTGCTCCATCTTCGCGATGAGGCGCGGCAGCGCGGACTCGGAGGAGGAGGTGGACAGGATCAGCAGGAACTCACGGCTCAGGTACCTGAAGAGCGTGAAGATGTTGAGGCCCGCGACCAGGCGCAGCAGTGTGCCGAGCACGATGAAGATGAAGAGGAAGCACGTGACGTAGAAGCCCAGCATCAGCACCGCGAGGCTCTTGAGCGCGTCCAGTCCGGCCGATCCGGTGACCGCCGCGATGGCGCCGAACGCGCCGATGGGGGCGGCCCACATCACCATCGCCAGGATGCGGAAGACGAGCCGCTGGATGTGCTCGACGCCGCGCAGCACCGGCTGGCCCGCCTTGCCCATGGCCTGCAGCGCGAAGCCGGCGAGCAGGGCGATGAGCAGGGTCTGCAGGACCTCGCCCGCGGTGAAGGCGGAGACGATCGTCGTGGGGATGACCCCGAGCAGGAACTCGACCGTGTCCTTGGCCTCTTCCCCGACCTGTCCCTGACCGGCTTCCTTGACCGAGTCGGTCAGCTGGAGGCCGTCGCCCGGCTGCAGGACGTTGCCCACGACCAGGCCGATGGAGAGGGCGACCAGCGACATCACCAGGAAGTAGGCCAGTGCCACGCCGCCGACGGCGCCGACCTTCGCGGCTTTGCGCACGGAGCCGATGCCCAGCACGATCGTGCAGAAGATGATCGGCGAGATCATCATCTTGATCAGGTTCACGAAGCCGGTGCCCAGCGGCTTGAGCTCGGTGGCGAACTCGGGGGCGATCAGGCCCACCGCGATGCCGAGGGCCACCGCGACTATCACGGCGATGTAGAGGTAGTGCGTCCGGTCCCGCCTGCCTGTTTTCGTAGCCACGGGGTCCTCCTGTCTCAGTCACTCGTCCATGTCCCGATGGATGTGACGTGACTATTCAGGAGGCTGTGACGCCGGTCACCGTTGCGTGCGTTTCGTTCACATAAAGTCGGCCAGGCAGACTTGTTTCATGCGTATCCCCCGCCCTCGGAGCCTCGCCGGCCAGCTCTTCGCCATGCAGGTCGTGCTGGTGGCGGCGATCGTGGCGGGCTGGGGCCTGTTCACCTTCCTCACCGACCGCGCCCAGGCGGAGGACACCGCCCGCGCCCAGTCCAGGGCCACGGCGGCGTCCGCGGCGCGCTCACCCTCCGTGCTGGAGGCGATACGCTCCAGCGATCCCTCACCCCGGCTCCAGCCCTACGCCGAGGCGCTGCGCGAGGACGCGGGGGTGGACTTCGTGGTGATCATGGACCCCCGGGGGACCCGCTGGACGCACCCGGAGCCCGCCCAGATAGGCAAGACGTATCTGGGGCACATCGGCCCGGCGCTGAAGGGCCGGATCTACAGCGAGACGTACGAGGGCGTGCTCGGGCCCTCGGTGCGGACGGTGGTGCCGGTGTACGACGGCGAGCGGATCGTCGGCCTGGTCAGCTCGGGCATCACCATCGAGGAGATCACCGAGAAGGCGCGCAAGCAGCTCGCCGCCCTGCTGGGCGTGGCCGGGGCCGCGCTCGCGCTGGGCGGCGCGGGCACCTATGTCATCAACGCGCGGCTGCGCCGCCATACGCACGGGATGAACGCGACCGACCTCAGCCGGATGCACGACTACCACCAGGCCGCGCTGCACTCGGTGCGCGAGGGGCTGCTCATGCTCGACGGTCAGCGGCGGATCGCCCTGTTCAACGACGGCGCCCGCGAGCTCCTCGGCCTGCACGACGACGCGGTCGGCCGGTCGGTGGCCGAACTGGACCTGCCCGCCCCGCTGACGGGCGCGCTGCTGGCGTCGGAGCCCCGGGTCGACGAGGTGCATCTGACCGCGGACCGGGTCGTCGTCGTGAACACCCAGCCGGTCGTCGGCGGCGACAAGCGCGGCACCGTCGTCACCCTGCGCGACCACACCGAACTCCAGTCGCTCTCGGGCGAGTTGGACTCGGAGCGGGGCTTCACCCAGGCCCTGCGCTCGCAGGCCCACGAGGCGGCCAACCGGCTGCACACCGTCGTCTCGCTGATCGAGCTCGGCCGCGAGGACGAGGCGGTCGCCTTCGCCACGGCGGAGCTGGAGCTGGCGCAGGTGCTGACGGACCGGGTGGTGGCCGCGGTCGGCGAGCCGGTGCTGGCCGCTCTGCTGCTGGGCAAGGCGGCGCAGGCCAACGAGCGCGGCGTGGAGCTGGTGCTCACCGAGGACAGCCGTATCGACGACGGCGTGCTGCCGCCCTCGCTGCCGCCGCGCGACCTGGTGACGATCCTCGGCAACCTCGTCGACAACGCCGTCGACGCGGCGTCCGCCGTGCGGGCGGGCCCGGCGCGGCGCGCCCAGGTCACCGTCACCGCGCGCGCCGACGAGGACGAGCTGCTGCTGCGGGTCGCGGACACCGGCGCGGGCGTCGACCCGGCCGACGTCGAGGCGGTCTTCCGACGCGGCTGGTCCACGCAGGGCGCGGGCCGCGGGCTGGGACTCGCCCTGGTGCAGCAGGCGGTGCACCGCGGCCGCGGCGCCGTCGTACTCTCCCAGGGCCCGGACGGCGGCGCACAGTTCACGGTACGGCTGCCGCTGCACAGCGTGGAGGTACACGATGAGACCTGACCAGGACAGACGCAGGGCGGTGCGCCCATGAGCGATCCCATCAGAGTGCTCGTCGTCGAGGACGACCCGGTCGCCGCCGACGCGCACGCCCTCTACGTAGGGCGGGTCTCCGGGTTCACCGTGTCCGGGGTGGCCCACTCCCGCTCCGAGGCCGTGCGGCTGCTGGAGCGCACGGAGGTCGATCTGCTGCTGCTCGACCTGTATCTGCCGGACGGGCACGGCCTGCACCTCGTACGGTCGCTGCGCGCAGCCGGGCACCACGCCGACGTCATCGCCGTCACCTCGGCCCGCGATCTGGCGATCGTCCGCGAGGGCGTGTCCCTCGGGGTCGTGCAGTACGTCCTCAAGCCGTTCACGTTCGCCACGCTGCGGGACCGGCTCAACCGGTACGCCGAGTTCCGCGCCGCCGTCGGCGAGGCGAGCGGCCAGGACGAGGTGGACCGGGCCATCGCGGCGCTGCGCGCGCCGCAGCCCGCAGGCCTGCCCAAGGGGCTCAGCGGCCCGACGCTGGAGGCGGTCACGCGCTCGCTGCGCGAGTCGCCCGCGGGGCTGACGGCGACGGAGGCCGGGGCGGCCGTGGGCATCTCCCGGATCACCGCCCGCCGCTATCTGGAGCACCTGGTCACCGCCGGCCGGGCGGCGCGCAGCCCCCAGTACGGCCAGATCGGGCGGCCCGAGCTCCAGTACCGGTGGATTCCCGCCGTCCGCTAGCCGCGACCCCTGCAACAGCCTCCAACAGCCGCGCGAGCCCTTCAGCAACCTGCGATCCCTTCAACAGCCTTGCCCTGCACGGGCATTGGCCTGGAACCCGGTGCTGCCGCACATCCTGATCGCGCGCCGGCTCGGCGGCTGCCTCGGCCTGCGCGGCGCGGTCACGGGCTGACGGGCGGGGAGCACTCGTGCGCCTGTGCCGAGCGCTCGGCGAAGGCCTTGAGGGCGGCGCGCCCGGGCGCGACCTTGCCGTACTTCTCGCGCTCCTTCTCCGACTCGAACACGGAGCCCTGCAGCACGAACAGCGCGGGCTCCTCCCCCGGAGCGCACTCCGCGCTGAAGGTGAGCGCCTTTTCCTCTCCGCCGCCCTCGACGGAGTCGTGGTGCAGCCGGAAGCGCATGTCCTCGGCGTAGGGGCCGTAGTAGGCGTCCAGGACGAACTCCCCGCGCCAGCGGTCGCCCAGTTCGCACCGCTCACGCGGGGAGTCGCCGCGGGCGCTCTCCCAGGCGCGGGCGATCGACGGCTGGAGCCCGGGCACTCCGGCGCAGGTGCCCTTGGCGCGGGCGACGGGGACGGACTCGTCCTCCCCGGTCGGCAGCGGCACGGTCCGCAGCGGCTCGCCCAGGGACGCGTGGCAGCCCGAGCGTTCGGCGGCCTTCTCGGCGGTGGCGGTGGCGAGGCGGGCGACACGGAGCCGGTGCTCCGGGTTGTCGAGGGCGCCCGCCCGCACATCGGCGTCCAGCGCGACCAGGAGGTCGCTGCGGCTGTCCGGGCAGTCGAGCAGTACGGCGGCGGTGGCGGCGGACTGGTCTGCCTCGCCCGAGAGGAACCCGGTCCAGCCGCCGCCGAGCGGCACGGGCCGGGCGGACTGGGTGCCCCAGTACAGACTCCCCGCGCGCTGGCCGCGGGCGGTCTCCATCGTCGGCACGCCGTAGACGGCCACGTCGACGGAGCCCGCGAGCCGGGAGCCGTCGACGGGCGGCTCGCCGGTCCGCTGGATCACACACCGCACATACAGGGAGCTGTCCGCGTCCTCGCCCAGGCCGCCCTCGCTGTGGGCCCGGTCCCGTTTCTCGGAGATCGGCCCGTCGCCGAGCAGCGAGCGGGCCTCGTCGCCCGCGAGCATCCCGTCGCAGGCGTCGTCGAGCATCTGCTGCTCGGTCCAGCGGTCGAGCGTGCCGCCGAGCACGAGATACCCGGCCGCGATCAGGAGCAGTGCGCCCGCCGCAGCGGCGACCGTGCGCGCGTGCCCCTTCAACTGCGCTGTCACCGCGCGTCCTCCAGCATCTTGGCGCCGCGGCAGTGCGACGTGGCGGGCCAGCCGTCCGCCGCCGCGAGGTAGCGCTCCATAACGGTACGCGCGCCGGCGGACAGCGTGTCCACGTCGGCCTTGGAGAGCACGGCGCTCTTCTGTTCGTCGTAGACGAGTTCGGGGGTGAGGGCGACATGGTGGTAGACACGGCCGCCGTCACAGGTCGACTGGGCCCACAGGTCGAAGGTGTAGGGGTCCCCCGCTCCTATGACCGTTCTGCTGCCGTCGGCCGCGGTGTCGGGCCCGCCTTCGAGCGCGCGGCGGGCCCGGGACTGCTCGCGGCCCAGCACACCGGCCAGGCTCTTTGCACGCACCGCCGTGATCGCCAGCCGCCTCGGCGTGGCCTCGTCGTCCCGGCGGGCGGAGCAGCGGCCGCTCCAGTCGCTGTACGGCCGCGCGGCGGAGCGCGTCCAGCGTCCGGCGGCGAGCCCGAGCTCCTTGGGGTCGAGCCAGGCGCAGAGCGCCTTGGCCGGCTGGGGGGCGGGGGCGTCGACGGGCAGCCGAGGCGTGCCGCAGCGCTGACGTGAGGTGATCCAGTTCGCGTACGAGACCGCCGTACGGGCCGCCAGCATCCGGTCCTCCTCCGAGAGCCGCCCCTCGACGGGCAGACCCACGGCGACCTGGAGGTCCCTGGTCGCTCCCGTACGTCCCTTGAGCCCCTTGGGGCAGGAGACGAGCAGGGAGGCGACCGCCGACGTCCCGCCGCGGACCTCGCCGCGCTGCACGGTCCCCGTGGCGCTCGCCGGCAGCCGGAAGGGGAAGCGGCCCTCGCTCCCGCCGCCCCTCTCGTCTTCTACGGCGTAGCCGGCGATCTCGCTCGCGTCGTCGGCCGGCGTCTGGAACCGCCGCTCCCCCAGCGCCTCCGCCCGGACCCACACCCGCGCCGCGCCGCCCCAGCTCAGCCGGCAGTCCAGCAGCGCCCGGCTCTCCTGGTCGGGGTCGAGCAGGGTGCCGTACTCCTCCGCCGTGCCCGCCGCGTCCTCCGGCAGATGGCGCCGCAGCCGCTCCTGGGGCAGCAGCCCCTGGCAGGCTTCCTTCAACTGGGCCCGGTTCTGCGACAGTTGGTCACCGCGTGCGACGGAGCGGGCGACGGCGGCGCCGGCCGCCAGCACGACGAGGGCGAGGGACAGCACCGCCCAGCGCGTTCGTCCGCGCCGCCATATACCCTGCAGTAACCCACGCATACGTTCCCCTCCGCAGCCGAGACGGCCCGAACGTTACCAAAGGGTACGATCAGCTCGGATGTTCCTACGACACGTGGCGTTGGGTGAACGCACCGTAGTCGCCGGGGCTCTTGGACCCCTACGGTGTGCCCGTGCACCAAGCCCCTCCCCCGCCCTTCGACGCCCCCGCGGCCCGCCGCCTGCGCGAAGCCCTCGGCATGGCCACCGGCCATGTCGCCTACGGCCTGCGCGCGCAGTACGGACTCCAGATACCGCCGGAGACCGTCGCCGCCTGGGAGCGCGGGATCGTCGTCCCCAGCCAGCGCGAACTGACCGCGCTCGCGGGCGTCCTGTGGTGCGCGCCGAGCGAGCTCCTCACCCAGGCGACCACCCTGCGCGAGCACCGCGTCGCCCGCGGCCTCTCCGCCGAGGACCTGGCGCGGCGGGTGGGCCTGGACTCCTCCTCGTACCGGCGGATGGAGGACTCGGGCCGCTGGCGCGGCAACGAGCGGCAGACCGCCGCGCTCGCCGGCGCCCTGGAGCTCGGCCCGCGCGAGCTGCTCACCGCCACCGGGCGGGACGGCGACCTGGCGGGGCTGCTGCGGGACGCCGTGGGCGCGCGCTGGCAGGCCTATGTGCGCCCGGTGTCGAAGATGCTGCCGATGGACCGCGGGCATCTGGAGGACGTGCTCCAGCAGTTGCACACGGACTACCAGTCCCGGATGGTGGCCACGCTGAGCTGGGGCCCGTCGTCGGAGGACACCGGGGAGGCGGGCCGCGACTTCCTGGACCGGATCGTGGACCACTTCTGGGCGCTGGCGCGCGCGTAACGCCCCTGGCTGGTTCGCCGACGGCTGTCCGCCTACGGTCCCCCGCCGGCGCTGCTCTCGCTCGTGTCGCCCCCAGGGGCGTCGAACGAGAAGAGCTGTCCCTCGCCGTCCGGAGTGCAGGCCGTCTGGCGGACCTCCGTCCACGGCCTGCCGACCCCCGGCGGCACGCCGAGGCAGAGCCTCTTCTCCTGAAGCCGTATCCGGTAGCCCTTCACCGGCTTGCCCACGGGCTCGAGCCAGAAGGTCTCGGCCGGACCGCGTTTGCCGCACAGACCGTCCTCCAGCGATGCGTCGCCGCTCGCCGACGCCATCCGCGCGCCCATGCAGCCGGGGCCGAAGTCGGGGTGGTCCGACAGGATCCGCCAGGAGTCGCCCTCCCGTCGTTCCGGGCGTTCCAGACGCTCCAGCGAGTAGCGCGGGACGGCGGTGACCGAGCACGGGGCTTCGTAGACCTGCCCGCCGTCCTGGGCGGACCGCTCGGCCAGGCAGAGCCCGGTGCCCACGTCCCTGATCCGCACCTGCCCCGGCGCGGGCGCGACCACGGCGCCACGGCGGGCCTCGCCCCGGTCGTCGTCGTCCGCCAGCAGGACGACGGCCGTCACGGCGGCCGCGGTCGCGCCGAGCACGGCGGCCGCGGGCAGCACCAGACGAGCCGGCCAGCTCCTGCGGGGCGGGGCGGCCACGGGGTCCGCGGGCTCCGGGCCGGGGGCCCTGCCCCCCGGCGCCTGACTCTCCCGTGCCTGGCTATCCCGTGCCTGGCTCTCCGGCGCCGGGCGCTCTGGCGTCCGGTCGTCGTCCTCCGGGTCCGCCGCCTCCAGCGGGGCGCCGGGGCCCTCGTCGGACTGCCTCTCGCGCCGGGTGAGCTCCTTGCGGACCCGCAGCCAGGCGTCGACCGCGCCCGGATCACAGCCGCAGGCCCGTACGAAGGCCGCGACCAGCTCCTCGCGGGGCAGCGTGGCGCGGCTGAGCATATTGGCCACGGTCGAGCGCGGCAGGACGTCGCCGACGGCCTCGGCGCGGGACGACAGCTCGCGGTACGGCAGGCCCGACCAGTCCTTCAGCGCCTGGAGCCCGGCGACGAACTCGGCTGGAGTGTGCGCCTGTTCCGGATCCGGAGCGCCGTTCCCGGCGGGGCCCATCCGCTCTCCCTTCCGCTGATGTCACGCGCGCGGCACGCGCGGAGGACAGGGTCGGGACATGTCCCGGAGAGGAACAGCCTTGCGATTCAAGCCATCGAACTCAAGAGCGATCTGCGCCAACCGAGGCGGAAAGCGACACGGCCCAGAAGCACGGCCGGGAAGCACGGTCTAGAAGCACGGCCGGGAAGGACGGCCTAGAAGCACGGCCTAGAAGACCGACTCCGCCTCGTACATCCGGCTCTCGGCCACGGTCTTCAGCCGGACGACGGCCTCCGCCAGCGGGACCATCTTCACCTCCGTGCCGCGCAGCGCCGTCAGCATGCCGAACTCGCCGCGGTGCACCGCCTCCACCGCGTGCCAGCCGAAGCGCGTCGCGAGCACCCGGTCGTACGCCGTGGGCGTGCCGCCGCGCTGCACATGGCCCAGGATGACCGGCTTGGCCTCCTTGCCGAGCCGGTGCTCCAGCTCGGCGGCGAGGCGGTTGCCGATGCCCTGGAAGCGCTCGTGGCCGTACTGGTCGATCTCGCCCTTGCCGTAGTCCATGGAGCCCTCGGCCGGGTGCGCGCCCTCGGCGACGCAGATCACCGCGAACTTCTTGCCGCGCGAGAAGCGCTCCTCGACCATCTTGACCAGATCGCCGACCTCGAAGGGCCGCTCGGGCAGGCAGATGCCGTGCGCGCCGCCCGCCATGCCGGACTCCAGGGCGATCCAGCCCGCGTGCCGGCCCATCACCTCGACGACCATCACGCGCTGGTGCGACTCGGCGGTGGTCTTGAGCCGGTCGATGGCCTCGGTGGCGACGGTGACGGCGGTGTCGAAGCCGAAGGTGCGGTCGGTGGAGGAGATGTCGTTGTCGATGGTCTTCGGCACGCCGACCACGGGCATCCCGGCGTCCGCCAGCATGCGGGACGCGGTGAGCGTGCCCTCGCCGCCGATCGGGATCAGCGCGTCGAGGCCGTACTGCTTCGCCAACTCCGAGGCGTTCTCGGCGGCTTCGCGCAGCCGGCCGCGCTCCAGCCGGGCGGAGCCCAGGATGGTGCCGCCGCGGGCGAGGATGCCGCTGACCGCGTTGAGGTCGAGCGGGCGGTAGTGGCCGTCGAGGAGACCCTTGAAACCGTCCTCGAAGCCGATGACTTCGTCGCCGTGGCCCGTCAGGGCGCGGTGCACGACGGACCGGATCACTGCGTTCAGGCCCGGACAGTCGCCGCCTGCGGTGAGCACTCCGATGCGCATCGTGCCGTGTCTCCTGCTCGTCAGTGGTGCGTATGAGCCCAAGTTCGATTGTTCCACGGGCGCCGGGACCCGCGCGCCTCCGGCAGCCTCGCCGTACGGCGCCGGGACCCGGCTCGCAGCCCCCGACCAGACCCACAGCCCGACCCCCTGCCCGACCGCAGTCCAGCCGCAGACCGCCCCCGGTCCGGCGGGCGCTCTATCTAGCCGCAGAGGTATTGTCAAGAGGGCGATGCCGCGGCCAGCGGTTTTTTTGTCGTCACTACCTTTTGTACCTCTTGTACGAAACCTGAACGAATCCGCACGGCCCCGCGGACCCCCACGGGACCCACGGGACGCCGGGGGGATTCGTACGCGACAGCACGGAGACGGGAGAGCACGCGTGACGCGCAGCGTGTACGTGACCGGGATCGACCGCGGGGACGGCCGCCAGGTCGTCGAGCTGGGAGTCATGGAGCTCCTGACCCGCCAGGTGGACCGGGTGGGCGTCTTCCGCCCGCTGGTGCACGACGGGCCCGACCGGCTGTTCGACCTCCTGCGCGCCCGGTACCGGCTCTCCCAGGATCCCGCGTCGGCGTACGGCATGGACTACCACGAGGCCTCGGCCCTCCAGGCCGAGAAGGGCACCGACGAGCTGGTCTCGCGGATCGTCGACCGCTTCTTGCAGGTCGCGAGGGAGTACGAGGTCGTGCTGGTGCTCGGCACGGACTTCGCCGCCACCCAGCTCCCCGACGAGCTGGCGCTCAACGCGCGCCTCGCCAACGAGTTCGGCGCCTCGGTGATCCCGGTCGTCGGCGGCAAGGGCCAGTCCGCCGAGTCGGTGCGGGCCGAGGCGCGCAACGCCTACCGCGCGTACGAGGCGCTGGGCTGCAACATCCTCGCCCTGGTCGTCAACCGCGTCGCCCCCGAGGAGCGCGAGGAGATAGCCGAGCGCCTGGCGGCCCGCCTCCCGGCGCCCTGCTACGCGCTCCCCGACGAGCCGGCCCTCGCCGCGCCCACGGTCGCCCAGATCACCCACGCCCTGGGCGCCACGGTGCTGCTCGGCGACGACGCCGGCCTGGCCCGCGACGCGCTCGACTTCGTCTTCGGCGGCGCGATGCTGCCGAGCTTCCTGCCCGCGCTGACCCCCGGCTGCATGGTCGTCACCCCCGGCGACCGGGCCGACCTGGTCGTCGGCGCGCTCGCCGCGCACTCCGCGGGCACCCCGCCGATCGCCGGCGTGCTGCTGACCCTCAACGAGCGGCCGAGCGAGGGGATCCTCACCCTCGCCTCCCGCCTCGCGCCCGGCACGCCGGTGGTGTCCGTGGCCGGCAACAGCTTCCCCACCGCGGCCGAGCTCTTCGCGCTGGAAGGCAAGTTGAACGCCTCCACGCCCCGCAAGGCGGAGACCGCGCTCGGCCTCTTCGAGCGCCATGTGGACACCGGCGAGCTGCTGGCGCGGCTCGCGGTGGCCCGCAGCGGCCGGGTCACCCCGATGATGTTCGAGCACGAGCTGCTGGAGCAGGCGCGGACCGACCGCCGCCGGGTGGTGCTGCCGGAGGGGACCGAGGAGCGGGTGCTGCGCGCGGCCGATGTGCTGGTGCGCCGAGACGTCTGCGACCTGACCCTGCTCGGCGACACCGAGGTGATCCGCAAGAAGGCCGCCGACCTGGGCATCGACCTCAGCGGCGCCCAGCTGATCGACCCGGCGACCTCCGAGCTGCGCCAGCCGCTGGCCGAGCGGTACGCCGAGCTGCGCGCCCACAAGGGCGTGACGGTGGAGCTGGCGTACGACGTCGTCTCGGACGTGAACTACTTCGGCACGCTGATGGTCCAGGAGGGCCTGGCCGACGGCATGGTCTCGGGCTCGGTGCACTCCACGGCCGCGACCATCCGCCCCGCCTTCGAGATCATCAAGACGAAGCCGGAGGCGTCGATCGTCTCGTCCGTCTTCTTCATGTGCCTGGCCGACAAGGTGCTGGTGTACGGAGACTGCGCGGTCAACCCGGACCCGAACGCCGAGCAGCTCGCGGACATCGCGATCCAGTCGGCGGCTACGGCGGCCCGCTTCGGCGTGGAGCCGCGGATCGCGATGCTGTCGTACTCCACCGGAACCTCCGGCTCCGGCACGGACGTCGACAAGGTCCGCGAGGCGACGAAGCTGGTCCGTCAGGCCCGCCCGGACCTGAAGATCGAGGGCCCGATCCAGTACGACGCGGCGGTCGAGCCGTCCGTGGCGGCGACGAAGCTGCCGGGCTCCGAGGTGGCCGGCCAGGCGACGGTGCTGATCTTCCCGGACCTGAACACGGGCAACAACACCTACAAGGCCGTGCAGCGCTCGGCGGGCGCGGTGGCCGTGGGACCGGTGCTGCAGGGTCTGCGCAAGCCGGTGAACGACCTCTCGCGCGGCGCGCTGGTGAGCGACATCGTGAACACGGTCGCCATCACGGCGATCCAGTCGCAGCCGCAGCCGCAGAAGACGTCGCAGCAGTCGCAGCAGTCCCCGCAGTCGGAGTCGGAGTCGGAGTCCGCATGAACGCCCCCACCACCCCTCACACCCCTGACGCCTCTATGGAGAGCACCGCCGCAGTGAGCACGAACGCCACCCGAGTCCTCGTCCTCAACTCCGGCTCCTCGTCGGTGAAGTACCAGCTCCTGGACATGCGCGACAGCTCGCGGCTGGCCGTCGGCCTGGTCGAGCGGATCGGCGAGGAGACCTCGCGCATCGTGCACACCCCGCTGACCGGCGACGGCGCGCACAAGCGCGAGCGCACCGGCGCGATGGCCGACCACGAAGCGGCCCTGAAGGCGGTCGCCGAGGAGCTGGCCCACGACGGGCTCGGCCTCGACTCCCCCGAGCTCGCGGCGATCGGCCACCGGGTGGTCCACGGGGGCCTGCGCTTCTCCGCGCCGACCGTGATCACCGACGAGGTGCTCGCCGAGGTGGAGCGGCTGGTGCCGGTGGCGCCGCTGCACAACCCGGCGAACATCACCGGCATCCGCACGGCCCAGGCGCTCCGCCCCGACCTGCCGCAGGTCGCGGTCTTCGACACCGCCTTCCACACGACGATGCCGGAGGCGGCGGCGCGCTACGCGATCGACGTGGAGACGGCGGACGCCCACCGGATCCGCCGCTACGGCTTCCACGGCACCTCGCACGCGTACGTCTCCCGCAAGACGGCCGCGCTGCTGGGCAAGGACCCGTCCGAGGCGAACGTGATCGTGCTGCACCTGGGCAACGGCGCATCCGCCTCGGCGGTCGCGGGCGGCCGGTGCGTGGACACCTCGATGGGCCTGACCCCGCTGGAGGGCCTGGTCATGGGCACCCGCTCCGGGGACGTCGACCCGGCCGTCACGTTCCATCTCAAGCGGGTCGCGGGCATGTCGGTGGACGAGATCGACACGCTGCTCAACAAGAAGAGCGGCCTGGTGGGCCTGTGCGGCGACAACGACATGCGGGAGATCAACCGCCGGATCGAGGAGGGCGACGAGCGTGCGCGACTGGCGTTCGACGTCTACATTCACCGGCTGAAGAAATACATCGGGGCGTACTACGCCGTGCTCGGCCGGGTGGACGCGGTGGCGTTCACGGCCGGGGTGGGCGAGAACGCGGCGCCGGTGCGGGAGGCTGCCATCGCCGGCCTGGAGGAACTGGGGCTGGCGGTGGACGCCGACCTCAACGCCGTCCGGGGCGACGAGGCGCGGCTGATCTCGCCGGCGTACGCCCGGGTCGCGGTGGCCGTGGTCCCTACGGACGAGGAATTGGAGATCGCACAGCAGACTTTCGCTCTCGTCGCCGCCACGGCGCCCCGATTGCCCGGATCTGAGGCCCTCTCCTGAGCGGGAGGCCGCCCATTTGCACTTTCCACCAGACGGAATATTCCCCGGAGAAACAAACCGATAGGATCGCCTCATGCGCCGTTCCAAAATCGTCTGCACACTGGGCCCAGCCGTCGACTCCTACGAGCAGCTCAAAGCGCTCATCGAGGCCGGCATGAATGTGGCCCGATTCAACATGAGCCACGGGACCCACGCTGAGCACGAGGAGCGGTATCACCGACTGCGTAAAGCGGCCGAGGACACCGGCCGCGCCATCGGCGTGCTCGCGGACCTCCAGGGCCCCAAGATCCGTCTGGAGACTTTCGCCGAGGGACCGGTCGAACTGGTCCGCGGCGACGAGTTCACCATCACCACCGAGGACGTCCCCGGCGACAAGTCGATCTGCGGCACCACCTACAAGGGCCTGCCCGGCGACGTCTCCAAGGGCGACCAGATCCTGATCAACGACGGCAACGTCGAGCTGCGCGTCGTCGAGGTGGTGGGCCCGCAGGTCAAGACCATCGTCGTCGAGGGCGGCGTGATCTCCGACCACAAGGGCATCAACCTCCCCGGCGCGGCCGTCAACGTCCCGGCCCTGTCCGAGAAGGACGTCGACGACCTCCGCTTCGCGCTCCACATGGGCTGCGACCTGGTGGCGCTGTCCTTCGTACGGGACGCGAGCGACGTCAAGGACGTCCACAAGGTCATGGACCAGGAGGGCCGCCGGGTCCCGGTCATCGCCAAGGTGGAGAAGCCGCAGGCGGTCGCCAACATGCAGGACGTCGTGATGGCGTTCGACGGCGTGATGGTGGCCCGCGGCGACCTGGCCGTCGAGTACCCGCTCGAGCAGGTCCCGATGGTGCAGAAGCGGCTCATCGAGCTGTGCCGCCGCAACGCCAAGCCGGTGATCGTGGCGACCCAGATGATGGAGTCGATGATCACCAACTCCCGCCCGACGCGCGCCGAGGCGTCCGACGTCGCCAACGCGATCCTGGACGGCGCGGACGCGGTCATGCTCTCCGCGGAGTCCTCGGTCGGCGCGTACCCGATCGAGACGGTCAAGACGATGTCGAAGATCGTCGCGGCGGCCGAGGAGGAGCTGCTCTCCAAGGGCCTCCAGCCCCTGGTCCCGGGCAAGAAGCCGCGCACCCAGGGCGGCTCGGTGGCCCGCGCGGCCTGCGAGATCGCGGACTTCCTGGACGGCAAGGCGCTGGTGGCGTTCACCAAGTCCGGCGACACGGCCCGCCGCCTCTCGCGCTACCGCGTCTCCCAGCCGATCCTGGCCTTCACGACGGAGGCCTCGACCCGCAACCAGCTCTCGCTGAGCTGGGGCGTGGAGTCCTTCGTGGTCCCGCACGTGAACAACACGGACGCGATGGTGGACCTGGTGGACGCGGAGCTGCTGAAGCTCCAGCGCCACAGCGAGGGCGACACCATGATCATCACCGCGGGCTCGCCTCCCGGCATCCCGGGCACGACGAACATGGTGCGGGTACACCACCTGGGCGGTCAGTCGCCGGCCTGACGTCCGCGCATCCGTAGACGGCTGTGGGCCGTACCTCCCGAAGCGAGGGGTACGGCCCACAGGCCTTTGTCGGGCCTATCCGTCGGGCCGATCCGTCGGGCAGGAATCCGTATCCGTCGCCGGTCGCCTGGGAGGCGGCTGTCACGACGCCGAAGTCCACGGCGACCTTCGCGCCGTCGGCGGCCTGGGGCTCGTAGTCGTAGAGACGGCCGTGGGACGTGCGGCCGAACAGGGGAGCATCGGCGCATCCGACACCACTGCTGCCTGAGCTACGGCCTGGCCAGCCGACCGCCTGCCGCCCGGCGGCAACGGGCCGACGCAGGCGAGGAGTCGCGTCGACGACCGACCACAGCTCGACCACAGTAGACGCCGTCCCCTCAACTGGGAAGGTTCTATGGGGCTGTTGTGCAACCAGGTGCACATGTTCTCCATCGAGAGCGGTCGAACTCCCCCTTGTTGGGCTATATCCGGCTTGCAGGAGATGCCCCTTACCCGCGGTCACTTCTCCCTACAGAAGGATCTTCCGCAATCCATGACCCCCGTGTAATGATCGTGCTGCCTTCGGGGGGAAGGCGGGGGACGCGGCACGCAGAGCAGCCGCATCAGGGGGATTTCTCTTTCACGCACATCGACTTTGACGACCCGTCATGCGTATTCGGCGACTCCGATTCCGCATTTCCTTCCTGAGGCATGACCATTTGCCGCACAGAACAGGCTGAGAAGTGCGTAGAACATTTCTGCCGAAAAACAGACGCGCGAGACGCGCGGCTCTGACACGGGGGATGGCCGGCACCGCGCTGGTGACCGCGTCCACCGTTCTGATGGGCCTTGTGTACGCGGTCCCCGCTCAGGCGGACGAGCCCGGAGACCATCCAACTGACCCGTGGCTGCGAACCGTTCGCATCAGCCTGGGCCAGGAGGCCCGGCAGGACCGCTGCCAGACGGCGCGTGCCGTGCACTACGGCGGTCCGGAGATGAAGACCGTCGCGAACAAGGCCCTGTCGGGGAGCGACGCCGACGTCGACGCGGCGCTGAAGGACTGGAACTGGGGCCCGATCGGCCAGGCCCTGGACCGGGACAAGGAAGCCGGCGACAAGTACGGCGAAGCCTTCGGGATCCGCCACGACAAGCTCAACAAGGCGAATGAGCCCTACTCCGGCGCGAACTTCTTCGGCGGACGCGAGCACCAGGCCCCGGAGTTCGGCGAGGACATCCTCGCCTTCACCTTCGGCAAGCAGCGCCAGATCTACTACAAGTGGATCGACAACCCCAAGCCGCTGCCCGGCAAGGCCGCGCTGGACAAGGCCAAGGAAGTCTTCGACGCCTTCGACACCAAGGACGACTACTGGGCCAGCCAGTACAAGCCCTTCGCGGGCCATGAGCTGTTCGGCATCGGCGGCTCCACGCCGGGATCCGCCAACGACATCGCGACCTTCCTGCGCTTCGGAGGCTTCCCGACGAAGGCCCCGGAGCCCGACTCGCCGGAGTTCCGCGCCGAGGTCGAGCAGCTCAAGGTCGCCTGGGCGGTCTGCGACAGCGCCAACCCGATCGACCACTACCGCGCTCTGTCCGGTGTGGTGGTCGACGCTCACACCGAGTGGGAGGCGGAGTACGCCTCCCAGGCCAAGCAGCGCACCGAGATCGTCGCGGCGGAGATGGAGGCCTCCAAGCAGGCCCGCGCCGCCACCGAGGCGATGCTCGAGACGATCCGTCAGGCGTGGCTGGCCGACCAGATCCTGTACTTCCAGAAGTTCTGGGCCGCCAAGCCGAAGGACGACACCGCGCGCCCCAAGCCCGCCGTGTTCACCAAGGCCGCGGCTGACCTGACCGCGGCCCGAAACGCCGCCGCCGCCCAGGTCCCGATCGCCGACAAGGCGGTGGCCGCGGCGAAGGCGGCGGCCGACAAGGCCAACGCCTCGCAGAACGCCGCGTGGACCATCTCCGACGCGGCCAAGACCCCCCGTGGCCGCGGGCTGATGTACGCCCAGCAGTCGGTGCAGGTCGCCAAGGCGTCGTACGCGGCCTCGCAGGCGGCCGCGAAGACCGCGCTGACCGCGTCCAACGCGGCCAAGGCGACCGCCGCCGACAGCCAGGCCCTGCTCGCCCTCGCCAAGACCCAGTCGCATGCGCTGAACACAGAGTTCCGCAAGGCTGCGGCGCTGGAGGCGGCGGCTCAGGCCAAGTCGGCGGCTGCCGCGGCGGACGCACAGGCCAAGGAGGCCGCGGCCAACGCGACGAAGGCGAAGAACGCGCAGGCCACCGCGGAGAAGGCCGAGGAGACGGCGCGGGTCGCCGCCGCCACGGCCAAGACGGAGCGCGCCAAGGCCGAGAAGGAGAAGGCCACCGCGGCCGCCGAGGCCGCCATCGCGGCCAGCGAGCGCGCGAAGGCGCAGGAGGCCGAGGCACGGGCGCAGTCCGAGCGGACCGCGGCCGGGAACGCGCGCAGCGCGGCGGAGTCCGCGGGCTCCACGGCGAGCAGCAAGCGCCAGGAGGCCGAGGCCGCCGAGCACCGCGCCTATGTGGCACGGGACGCGGCCGTTGCGGCCGAGAAGAGGAAGAACGCCACCGACGCCAGGGCCAGGGCGCTCGAGGCCGCTGCCGCGGCTGCCGACGGATCGGACGCCGCCAAGGAGACCCGCCAGGCCGCGACCGAGGCCCGTGCGGCGGCCAACGACGCGACGGGGGCGGCCACTCGGGCCCGATCCGCGGCCAACGACGCCTCCACGGCGGCGGTGAACGCGCGTGCCGCGGCGACCCGTGCGCAGGGCGCGGCCTCGCGTTCGCGCTCCGCGGCGGACAACGCCTGGTCCGCGTACATGACCACCTACTCCGCCGCGCAGACCGCGCACGCGGCGGCTGCCGAGGCCATCGACGCCGCGGACGCCGCCCAGACCAACGCCAAGAACGCCGAGGCCGAGGCGAAGAAGGCCAAGGCAGCCTCGATCAAGGCCCGCGAGGAGTCGATCGCGGCGAAGGCCGAGGCCGCCAAGACCGCCGTCTGGGCTGCCAAGACCGCCGGATACGCCTTCGCCGCCGGTCAGGCCGCGGCGGGCGCCCGTGACGCGGCCAAGGCCGTCACCAAGGCCGCCAACGAGGCCATCTCCATCGGCACGCCGTACATGGAGTCCGACTCCTCGGCCGCTTTCGCGGTGCTGGTGGGGCAGACCTCCAAGACGATGGCCGAGCAGCAGGCGGCCGCCGCCACGGCCAAGGCGAAGGAGGCCGCGAAGGCGGCAGCCGACGCGAAGGCGCTGGCGGACAAGGCGGCCGGCGACGCCAAGATCGCGGCACAGGCCGCGGCCAACGCCGCGGCGGACGCCGCGAAGGCGCTTGCCTCAGCGGCGGCGGCCCGCACCTCCGCGGCCGAGGCCGAGAAGGCAGCCGAGGCGGCCAAGAAGGCGGACGCCAAGACCACGGCGTACAACGCGCAGGCCGGCGAGGACGCCTTCTACGCGGACTCCGCGGCGAGGGACGCCGAGGGCTCGGCCGCGGCGGCGAACCGCGACGCGACCGACGCCGAGAAGGACGCCGCCAGCGCCCGCTCCGCGGCCAGCGCCGCGGAGACCGACGCGAGCAGCGCCCGCAGCACCGCGACGCAGGCCGAGAAGGACGCCACGGCCGCGGAGACGGCGGCGAAGAACGCCGACAACGCCTCCAAGGACGCGGACGCCGCGGTCGCCCGCGCCGAGGAGGAGGCGCGCAAGCGCGCCGAGGCCGAGTACGCGCAGTGGGCCAAGTCCGGCGGCCAGAACGCCGGTCCGGACCTGACGGCCGACGAGGAGACGCTGCTGCGCGAACTCTGCGGCCAGCAGTGCGTGGACGAGTTCCGCGCCGCGAAGAAGATCGCGGCCGGGGACGTCATCGACTGGATCCAGGAGAACGGCGGCGCGATCCTCATCGAGCTGTTCGGCGTCGACAACATCATCAACTGTGTGTCGACCGGCGACCTCGAGAGCTGCCTGTGGGCCCTGGTGGACGTCGGCAGCGTCTTCGTCGGCTTCCTGAAGGCCCCGGCGGTCGCGAAGGCGATCTACCGCATCGTCAACGGCATCGACGCCTTCTACGACGCCGTCAAGAAGGCGGAGCGCACGCTCGAGCGCTACCGCAAGCTGGTCGAGAAGGCCAAGAAGGACAAGAAGACACCGAAGCCTCCGTGCAAGGGCAAGGGCGCCAAGGCTTCGGCGGCCAAGTCGGCGGCGTTCAAGCCGGCGGCCGGCGTCTCCGGCGTCTCCGGCGTCTCCGGCACGAGCCAGGCCGCGTTCTCCGCTGCCGCGTCCAGCGGCTGGATCGACCCGGTTCCGTGCGAAGGCGTCACCTTCGACGACCCGAAGCGTCCCAAGCTCGGCTCCGACGGGAAGTACTACGTCAAGAACGGGGACACGAATGTCGACATCTACCCGCCGGACGACCTCGGCCGGCGTATCACCGACATCGACCTCTTCGAGGACGGCGTACTTTGGGAGGACAAGACCGCTGTAGGAATCTACCTCCCGGACATCGACATCTGGATGGACAAGCACATCGGGCCGAAGTTCCGTAAGTACGTCCAGGCCCGGCAGCACATCGCGGGATACGAGAACGCCCCGATCGGCATGAAGTTCACCGACGCGAGCATCAACCCCGCGTTCCGCGGCCCGATCGAGAAGCGGGTCAACGAACTGAGAAAGGAATTCCCCAACGTGGACCTTCTGCTGGAGTGGCCCACGTGAGCCATGTGTTCGAGTGCGACGACGAGACCGTGTGGGACCCGTCCAACCAAGTGGGCGAGCTGTACCTGAGGATGCTCCGTGCCGCGGCCGAGGTCTTCGACACGCCGACCGGGCTGACCTCCCTCTCGGGAGACCACCACGTGATCGACCGCGCGGAGTACGGCCGGATGGTCCACGCGCTCTTGGCGGTTCGGGGAGAGTCGGGACACGTCTACCTCCGCCGGATGCTGGACGGAGTACTGCCGATCTGCATCGCTGTCTATGAGTGCATCGGCGGCGTCGTCACCCCCTCGACCGAGGACGAGCAGAAATACATGACCGAGGTCCGCACGATGGACCTCCCCATGGGCTTCTGATCGAGCGCAGCGACGACGGCACGACCTGAGGACGTGGCGGGCGCCTGAGGCGCCCGCCACATCTGTCGAATGCGACGGTCGTCGGGACGATCCAAGTGCGAGGGTATGGAACATGGAGGATATGAAAGAACTAGAGGCCCTGTTCGCCTCGCTGGCGGAAGCACCGGTCTGCGATCTCCAGGTTCCTGGCTTCATCGACCGGGACGGCGCCTATCCTTGCTTCCTCCCCATGGCCAACACGCTGTACTTCGTGCGGGAGATCGACTCCGTACGGATCGAGGTTATCGATTACGACGACCAGCTGACCATCCGTCTGGTCGCCGCGCCGGAGGCCCCCAAAGCGCTGGAGGGGGAGGACGAGGAGTTCGCCATGAGTTCCTACGGAGAGCTCTTCCTCGGCGACGAATACCGTTTATTCCGCATCACGAAGATCCGCTACGCGCTCAGCGGCAGGTCCGATCCATCCGAGGGAAAGGTCCGGTGCGTCGAGTTCGAGTTCGAGAATTCACGGCGGCTCTTCCTGGACCCCATGTATTTCTTCGGGATCCGCCTCCAGGGCGCCGGCGCCTACGACAGCTGGCTCGAGTTCAGCCGCAGTGACGAAGGGGCGATGGGGCCGATCCGGGATTTCGTCTGGTCACCATGACCTGAAGCGCTTCCTCGACGCGCTGAACATCGTCACGGGAGTCAGCGTCCGCGCGGCCGGCCCCTCCGTTCTAGGCGTCCGCGGGGCAGATGTGTCCGAGGTCCGCCGAGATCGCGTTGTGCAGCGTGGCGAGGTCGGGGGTGTCGGGGTCCGGGACGTGGAAAGTGAACTGGACGTCCACTGGGTACTCGCCGACGATCACGGTGAACTGACTTCTCAGCATGGGAAACTCCCTCAGCGTCCAGTCGGTCCCGGCCGAGGCGAGTATCTCTTTCAGGTCCGCGAACGTGGTGGTCGGCACGACGGTCCGCGTCTCTCCCGGCTGTCCGGTCGGCACGTCCACGGTCTCGGTCCAGGTGCTGAGGGCGACGTAACGGACCCTCCGACACCGGCAGACCTCCAGACGGACGTCCCCGTAGGCGAAGGTCCGGGGCCAGGACTTCTTTGGGTTGGGGAAGTAGTCGGCGTCCGCGGGCGGGCCGAGTACGTCGGCGATGGCGTCCAGCGAGGCTCCCGGCCTGAGGATGCCCACCCCGCGAGCCTTCGCGTAGTCCGTCAGCACATCCTTGATGTCCATGCCGGAAATGATCTCAGCCAACGCCGGCAGACACTCCGGCCCGTTGAGTGTGAACGACTGTGGGCCGCACCCCCGAAAGGGTGCGGCCCACAGCCTTGTGCGGCTCCCGGAAAAGTCAGCTCTTCCCGCCGGTGAAGTAGTTGTGCAGACCGGGCACCGTCAGCGTCCCGCCGAACTGGCCCGCCTGCGTCACCTTCACGTTCGTGAAGAACGCGAACGGAACGTTCAGCGGCGGAGGCGTCTCCGGGCTGAAGGTGATCGGGATGAGGCCGAAGAGGTTGCCCTTCAGCTCCTCCGTGTACATCGTCACCGTGCCGTTGCGGATCGTCGACGTCGAGCCCTTGTCCGCCTCGACGTGCGCCGTCGTGCCGTTCGGGCCGACCACCAGTTGGTGGAGGTCCTTGATGTCCACGCCCGTCGCAGTGAACTTCAGGGCCTTCTTGGTCTTCCCGCCGCCCGTCTTCACCTCGACGATGCCGTGGTAGTCCAGACCCGTCAGGGTGAGCTTCGAGCTCTCCAGCACCCACGGGTCGTCCGGGAGGTGCGGGATACCGGGCTCCAGGTCCGCTTCGGCCAGGGCCTTCGGGTCCGCGGTGGGGCACGGGAAGCGCGGCTTCGCGCCGTCCGGTACGGCCTCGTCCTTCGTGGGGTCGAGTCCCTTGGCAGCCTCGTCCAGCTCTTCCACCTCGGCGCCGGCCTTGTCGGCCGCTTCCTTGATGGCTTCCTTGGTCTTGTCCGCGGTCGCGTCCGCGGCCTTGTCCACCGTCTCCTCGACCTTGTCGGCCGGCTTGTCGGCGGAGTCCGCGGGCTTCGCCGAAGGCGTCTCGGCCTCGGCGGGCTTCGTCGGCTCCGAGGGAGTCGGCTCGGCCGTCTCGGTCTCGGTCGGCGTCGGGCTGGCCGACGGCGACTTGTCGGGGCCGTCGAACAGGTCCTTCAGCGCATCGCCCACACCCAGCGGGTCGAGCGGGTTCTTGGTCTCGCTCGGCGTCGGCGTCGGGTCCGGCTCCGGCTCCGCCGGCTTCTTCTCCTCCGCCGCCTGTCCGGCCGCCGAGGCGGGCGGGGTCGGGTCCGGCTTCGGCTCGTCCGCGCTGTCGCCCGTCGAGTCCGCCGAACCGCTCGGCGCCGGGTCGGGCTTCTCGGACGGCTTCTCCGACGGCGACTCGGAGGGCTTCGCCGACTCGGAGGGAGACGGCGACTCGGACTCCGCCGGCTCGTCCGAGCGGGTCACGCACGGGCCGGGCGCGAAGGGTATGTCCTTCTCGTCGGCGAGCGCGAGCTTGGGAGTGAGGCCCATGCCCACGAAGACGGCGGTGGGCATTGCGGCCAGGGCTATCGCCTTGCTGGCGGGCATCTGAAGCTTGGTCAGCAGCGACTTCCTGGGGGCCGCGTGGCGTGGCCCTCTTCTGACCTGTGCCCCGTCACCCCCCGCTGAGTTCAGCGGTGTGACATCACCCGGCACTGTTCCTCCCGCCGTTGGCTTCGATGGTTGTGTCGCGCGCGTCCGCGCCGACGCCGTCCCACTGCTCCGGTACGGGGCTGCCTTCCGGCTCCGACTCCGGCTCGGCCGTCTTGGCGGGCTGCGCCACGGGCTTGCCCGGCGCCCACGACAGGGCGAGCGCGCCGCCCAGGAGCGAGAACAGGAAGCCGATGATGAAGCCGCCGAGGTTCGCGACCGGGATGGAGATCAGCGCCAGCAGAATCGTGGCGACGCCGGCGAACACCCGCACGATGTGGTGGAACCACATCGTCAGCCCCAGCGTGACGAGCAGGACGCCGATGATGAGCGAGCCGGCGCCCGCCGTCGTCGACAAGGAGAGCGTCATGTGCCCGAGCTGGAACGTCGCGTACGGGAAGTAGGCGATCGGGATGCCGCCGAACACGGTGAACAGGCCCGCCCAGAACGGCCGGCTGCCCCGCCAGGCGCGGAAGCGCCGCCAGACGACGTGGAGGGTGTGCTCGTTCTGCCCCAAAGACTCGGCGCTCATGGAAAACAGCTCCCTGGAACTGGCGTTACTGTGTGGAGAGTTGGGCGGGCGGGCAGAGCTGTGTCAGCTGTCCCCACCCGCCCGGACGGAGCTACCGTCAGTAGCACTCGGCCTTGGGGCCGTCACCCTTGAGCAGCTTCATCTTCAGGCCGCCGAGAGAGAACGTGCCGGCCGTGGTCGCCCACGCCTTCTGCTTGACGCCGGTCAGCTCGGCCCTGTCAGCCTGCTGAGCGAAGCCGTTGGGAAGGATGGACGTGTCCTTGACCGCAGGACCCTTGCCGGCAGGCCCGGGGCCGCCCGCAGGGTTGTCCGTGTCCTTGGCAGCGACGCCGATGTCGATGTTCGTGAACTTGGCGTCGCCCTCGAGCTCGGACACATCGAGGTACAGGTTGGACGCCTGCACCTCCTTCTTGCCCTCGCCGGCCTTCAGCTGAAGGGTGATCTTCCCGACGAACGGCACGTCGGTGACGACCGACTGGCACATGTCCTTGATCGTGGCGTTCTTGAAGGTCGAGACCGCGACCGGGTGCGCGACCTTCTCGTCACCCTTGAGGTCCTTGTACCCCATGTCGACGCCGCCGTACTGGGCGAACCCATGGCCGTCGAGGTATCCCGCGGTGACCTTAAACTCCTGGCCGGACACAGCGAACGACGCGGCGAGCGCGCCCTGTGCCAGACCGATGCCTATCGCGGCCGTTGCGGCCACACTCGGCACCATGACAAGGGCGAACCGCTTCCATCTGGTTCCGCCACGAGCCACAGACTCCATGACTTTCCTCCTTCTCGGACGTACATCTCCGGTCCGGACGCGTGGGCCCGGCCTGGGATGGGAGAAGTGCTACGTCCTCGGGAAGGAGAGCGCCCGTACTTTCAGGCGCTTACCGCGTCCGAAACACCGGCGATCACCCCCGAGCGACAACCACTGGTCGCGCCTGACGCATATCACGCACAACCTGCCGGACAGGCCCTGCCGTTCAGCAGGAACCCCCCTGTCCGCGACCGGCGCACCTGACCGCCGGCCCACTCGGTGGGGACCCAAGCTCCCGCGGCACGACTGGTGGCCGGACTGGTGCGGTATTGGACCGAGCGTCGCCGATCGTGGTCCATTCCAGGCCGCTACACAAGGGGGTTCGTTACTCGCTAGTAACGGCCTGATAACCGCACCACTGCGAGGCGATGTCGGGTGGGCACGCAGGGTGGGGTCAGGGCGTGCGCTAGAAGGGGAGATTGCCGCTAATAAGCGGACAGAACACACGCGTTGATTTACTACGAGTAACAGCGCATCCGTTTGCCAAGTTTTGGTAAAGCGGTGCCGCACTTTGTCACTGTGTCGCCAAAACGGCGGCGACGTCACAGGACGTCGCCGCCGCAAATCGGCCAGAACGGCGCGTTCGTTACCGAAGAGTCAGAACAGCACGCGCGCCAGCGCCGAACGCGCCGCCGTCACCCTGG
Source organism: Streptomyces sp. NPDC051907 (assembly GCF_040681075.1). Lineage (NCBI taxonomy): Bacteria > Bacillati > Actinomycetota > Actinomycetes > Kitasatosporales > Streptomycetaceae > Streptomyces > Streptomyces sp. NPDC051907. The sequence goes on from NZ_JBFAYB010000001.1 coordinate 173,830, forward strand.
GATCGTCGGGTCCGACGACCTCGAAGAGCTCCAGCAGACGCACCCGCGCCGCGTCGCGGTCCTCGCCCGCCGTGCGCCGGACCGTCTCCACGAGCCGGCCGAACGCGTCCTCCACATGTCCGCCGACCAGGTCCAGGTCCGCGGCGGAGATCTGCGCCGGTACGTCGGCCGGCTTGTCGGCGGCCTCCTGGCGCACCTTCGCCGGGTCCATGCCCTGCACGCGGCTCAGCAGTTCGGCCTGGGCCAGGCCCAGCTTCGCCTCGGTGTTGCCCGGGTCGTCCGACAGGACGTTCTTGTACGCCTGGACCGCGCCGCCGAAGTCGCCCGCGTCCAGCGCCTGCACCGCCGCCTCCAGCAGCGCGTCGTACGGGCCCTCGGGCGCCGCCGGGGCCTGCTCCGCGCCGCCGGCCGCGTCCTGGTCGATCTTCAGGCCGGTCAGGCCGAAGCGCTCCTCGCCCACCCGGATCAGCTCGTCCAGGGTCTGGCGGATCTGCGCCTCCGGGGCCGCGCCCTGGAAGAGCGGCAGCGCCTGGCCGGCCACCACCGCGAAGACGGCCGGGATCCCCTGGATCCCGAACTGCTGCATCAACATCTGGTTGGCGTCGACGTCGATCTTGGCCAGCACGAAGCGGCCGTTGTACTCCTGCGCGAGTCGCTCCAGCAGCGGGCCCAGCTGCTTGCAGGGCTCACACCACTCGGCCCAGAAGTCGATGACGACCGGGACCTCGGCGGACTGCTGCAGGACACTGCTCTCGAAGGCCGCCTCATCGACGTCGATCACCAGGCTGGAGGGCGATACGGCTCCGCCGCCGCCCTGGCGCGCGGACTCGGCACGGGCCTGCTCCGCCTTCGCCTTGGCCTCGCCGGCCGCCTTCACCGCGGCGAGGTCGACGACGCCGCTCATGGACATGTTCCTAGGCTGCATGAGTACATCCTCCCCCTTCCGCGCGCGCATGTGAAAAGCGATGCTGAACTTCGGCGCAGGGTCCCCACCGTGCGCCTGTCTGCTCTGTGGTCGTCGCTCAGCCGTCATGGCTTTCGCTACAGGTCGTAGCGTAACTGTCCGCGCCGATCCGCGTACGGGCTTCTGCCGTGAACTGCCTCACAGCGGATGACCGCGGCAGATCGCCTACCGGCCGGTATGGTCGCCGTCATGCCCAGCGAGACCCAGTCCAAAGCAGCACGTACCGGTCGTACCGGACGACCGCGCAGCGTCGAGGCCGACGCCGCGATCCTCACGGCGACCCGTGACGCGCTCGTCGAGCTGGGCTGGTCGAAGCTGTCGATGGGGGACGTGGCCACCCGCGCCGGGGTCGCCAAGACGACCCTCTACCGCCGCTGGGCGAACAAGAACGAGCTCGTCGTGGACGCCGTCGCCGTCCTCTTCGACGAGCTCGAGCTGCCCGACCGCGGCAGCCTGCTCGCCGATGTGGAGGGCGTGGTGCTCCAGTTCGCCTCGCTCCTCGACCGGCCGGAGGCCAAGACCGCGCTGATGGCTGTGGTCGCCGAGTCGACGCGGGACGACGCGCTGCGCGGACGGATCCGCTCGGCGATCGTCGACCGGCAGAAGCGGCTGGTGCTGGAGGGACGCGAACGCGCCCAGGCCCGTGGCGAGCTGCCCTACGAGGCGGACCCCGGCGAGGCAGCCCGCAACACGGACCTGATCTTCGATGTGGTGGCGGGCGCGGTCGTGCACCGGGCGCTGGTGAGCGCGGAGCCGGTGGACGCGGAGTGGGCGCGCCGCTTCACGCTGCTGCTGGTGTCGGGGCTCGCGTCCCTTCAGGGCTGAAGCCGGTTCGGGGCGGGGGGCGATGCAGACTCGGCTGTCGGCAGTCGGCTGTCGGCTGTCGGCTGCGGGATCAGACCCGGTTGCCGGGTCGGTCCAGCTCCCGGCTGCCGGTTCAACCCGGTCGTCGGCTCAGACCGCTCAGACCCCGCTCAGACCTGGTAGCGGTCCGCCGCGAACAGGTGCAGATGGCGCTCGATCCAGTCCGACGTACGCTTCAGCCCCTCCTCCAGCGAGACCTCCGGCTTCCACGAGGCCCACGCGCGGGCCCGGGAGTTGTCCGAGAGCAGGCGCTCCACCTCGCTGCCCGCCGGGCGCAGCCGCGTCGGGTCGACGACCACCTCGGCGTCCCGCCCCGACGCCGTGATCAGCGCCTGCGCCAGGTCCCCGATCGCGATCTCGCGTCCCGTCCCGAGGTTGACGCTCTCGCCGATCGCCCGGTCGCACCCGGCGAGGGCCAGGAAGCCGCGCGCGGTGTCCGTGACATAGGTGAAGTCGCGGGTCGGGGTGAGCGAGCCGAGCTTGATCTGCCGTGCTCCGGAGTGGAGTTGGGCGAGGATCGTCGGGATGACCGCGCGTGCGGACTGCCGGGGGCCGTAGGTGTTGAAGGGGCGTACGACCGTCACGGGCAGCTCGAAGGCGTGCCAGTGCGACAGCGCCATCATGTCCGCGCCGATCTTCGACGCGGAGTACGGCGACTGGGGCTGGAGCGGGTGGTCCTCGCCGATGGGGACGGTCAGGGCGGTGCCGTAGACCTCGCTGGTGGAGGTGTGGACGAGCCGGCGCACCGAGTGGCGGCGGCAGGCCTCGGCGATGTTCTCGGTGCCGACGACGTTGGTCTGGACGTAGGCGCCGGGCGAGTCGTAGCTGTAGGGGATGCCGATCAGCGCGGCGAGATGGAAGACGGTGTCGCAGCCCTCGACGGCGTCCATGACGCGGCCCGGGTCGCGTACGTCGCCCGCGAGCATCTCGATCTCGCCCATGCGGTGGGCGAGATGGCCCTTCTCGGCGTACGGCTTGTAGTGCACCAGCGCGCGGACGCGCGCGCCGCGTTCGACGAGGAGGTCGACGAGGGTCGAGCCGATGAAGCCCTCGGCGCCGGTGACCAGGACGGTGCGGCCGCGCCAGTCCAGCCCTTCGGCGACGGTGTTGTCGTGGGCCGTGGTCGTGGTGCTGTGCGTGGTGGTCATGCTGCGTACTCCTTGGTGTGCGAGGCGAGTTCGAGGACACGGGCCGCCAGCAGGTCGGCGGCGTGGGCGTGCGGGCCCGGGTCGGCCGCGCCGCTCATCGCGGCGAGCCGCGCCGGGTCAGCGAGCAGCGGCTCGACGAGCGCGGCGAGGCGGTCGGCGGTGGTCTCCGCGTCGGGCAGGAGCAGGCCCGCGCCCGCGTCGGAGAGGACCCGGGCGTTATGGGTCTGGTGGTCGCCGGGGGCGTGCGGGTACGGCACGAGGACGGCGGGCACGCCGACGACGGCGAGTTCGGCGACAGTCGCGGCGCCCGCCCGGCAGACGACCAGGTCGGCGGCCGCGTACGCGAGGTCCATCCGGTCGAGGTAGGGCACCGCCCGGGCGACGGGCGAGCGGGCGAGCCGTCGCCGGGTCTCCTCCAGGGCCGCGGGCCCGGTCTTGACGAGCAGATGCACGTCCGTGCGCTCGCGCCAGCGCTCGGCGAGCCCGACGGCGGCCTCGGTGAGGCGGGCCGCGCCCAGGCTGCCGCCGTTGAACAGGACGAGCCGGGCGCCCTCGGGCACGGACAGGGCGCGCCGGGCCTCGGCGCGCAGGCCGGGGCGGTCGAGGCGGGCGAGGGCGGAGGCGATCGGCATGCCCGTGGTGAGGGCGTCCTCGCCGCCGGCGAGGTGGGCGCGGCTGCGGTCGAAGGCGACGGCTATGTGCGGGGTGAGGCGGGCGGCGAACTGGTTGGCCCGCCCCGGCACGGCGTTGGACTCGTGGATCACGCTGGGCAGCCCGGCCAGCCGCGCGCCGACGATGACGGGCGCGCTGGGGTAGCCGCCCATGCCGACGGCGATCTGGGCCCGCTGTCCGCGCAGGATCGCGCGGCACTGCGCGCCGGACCTGAGCAGCGCGGCGGGCAGCAGATAGCGCTTGGGGCCGAGTGCGGGGTCGAAGGGGATCATGTCGACGGTGTGGAGGCGGTAGCCGGCGGCGGGGATCAGCTCGCCCTCCAGGCCGCGGGTGGTTCCGACGAAGGAGACGACGGCGCCCGGGGCGGCGCGGCGCAGGGCGTCGGCGAGGGCGAGTCCGGGGTAGATGTGGCCGCCGGTGCCGCCGGCGCCGATCACGACAGAGAGTGGGGTGCGCATGGCGGCCACGCTCGCGAAACGCCCTAAGAGGGTTCTAAGACCTCTCTTTGGCAGGCTTGGCGCCATGAAGCCCTCGAAGAAGATCCTGGTCGTCGACGACGAGCCGGAGGTGCGGGCGGCCGTCGAGGACGGTCTGGCGGTGGAGGGCTACGAGGTCCGGGGCGCGGGCGACGGGCTGGCCGCGCTGTCCGAGGTCGCCTCCTGGCAGCCGGACGCGATCGTCGTCGACGTGATGATGCCGGTGCTGGACGGGCTGGGCTTCTGCCGCCGGCTGCGGGGGATGGACGACCGTACGCCGGTGCTCGTCCTGACCGCGCTGGACTCGGTGAGCGAGCGGGTCGACGGGCTGGACGCGGGGGCCGACGACTATCTGGTCAAGCCGTTCGCGCTGGACGAGCTGACGGCCCGGGTGCGGGCGCTGCTGCGCCGGGCGGCGCCCGCGCAGGAGGAGTCGGGCGAGCTGTCCTTCGCCGATCTGAGCGTCGATCCGCTGACCCGTACGGGCCGACGGGCGGGCCGCCCCCTGGAGTTCAGCCGCACGGAGTTCGCGCTGCTGGAGCTGCTGCTGCGGCATCCGGGCCAGGTGCTGCCCCGGGAGCTGATCCTGGAGCTGGTGTGGGGCCGGGACTTCGGGCCGGACTCCAACTCGCTGGCGGTGTACGTCGGCTATCTGCGCCGCAAGCTGGAGGCGGCGGGCGAGCCGCGGCTGGTCCACACGGTGCACGGCGTCGGCTACCGCCTGGACCTGCCGTGAGCGCCCGTCGGCGGCTCGGCGGCCCGTGGCGCCGCCACCGGCCGCTGCGGACCCGGCTGGCCCTGGCCGCGTCGGCGGCCGTCGCCCTCGTGGCCGTCGGCATCAGCGCCGGCGCCTTCCTCGTCATCCGGTACGAGCTCTACCACCAGCTCGATCTGAATCTGACGCAGTCGGCGACGCTGGTGACCCAGCAGAACCGGGACGAGGGGCCCGGGATCGTCGCCGGCGAGTGCCGGTTCCTGTCGGCCCCCGCGTGTGCGCAGATCGTTCCCGCCGATCCGGCCGACGACCCGGCGCGGCCCTATCTCCTGCCGGTGTCCGCCCCCGTGCGCGAGGTCGCCGCGGACGAGCGGGCGCCGTACTTCACCAACGTCGAGCTGTTCGGGCGTCCCGCCCGGATGCTGACCACCGATTTCGGCGAGGGCAGGGCGCTCCAGGTCGCCCTGCGCGCGGACACCGTGGAGAAGGGCGTGCGCCAGGCGGCCTGGCTGCTCGCCGGGGCGAGCGGCGCGGGCGTGCTGCTGGCGGCCGGGCTCGGCTACTGGGTCTCCCGTACCGGCCTGGCCCCCGTCGCCCGTCTGACGGCCACGGCGGAGCGCATCGCCGCGACCCGGGACCCCCGCCACCGCATCGAGCTCCCGGCGGGCCCGCCCGGCCGGGAGGACGAGGTGACCCGGCTGGGGGCCGCGTTCAACACGATGCTCGGCGAGCTGGAGCAGTCCGTCGCCGCCCAGCGGCGGCTGGTCGCGGACGCCTCCCATGAGCTGCGTACGCCCCTGACGGCGCTGCGCACCAACGCCGAGCTGCTCGCCCGCGCCGACCGCCTCACCGAGGCGCAGCGCGAGCGGGCGTCGGGGGCCCTGGCCCGGCAGCTGCGCGAGGTGACCGGCATGGTCAACGACCTGATCGAGCTGGCCCGGGACGAGGAGCCGCATCCGCTGCTCGAGGAGGTGCGCCTGGCGCCGCTGGTCGAGCACTGCGTCGAGGCGGCGCGCGCCCACTGGCCGGGGACCGAGTTCACGCTGTACGTCGAGGACGCCGCGGCGCGCCTGGCCTTCCCCGGGGTGCCCTCGCGGCTGTCGCGGCTGCTGACCAATCTGCTGGATAACGCCGCGAAGTTCAGCCCGGCGGGCACGGCCGTCGAGGTCGCGCTGACGACGGGCGAGCTGACGGTACGGGACCACGGCGCGGGCATCGCCGAGGAGGACCTGCCGTATGTCTTCGACCGCTTCTACCGGGCCGAGTCGGCGCGCGCCCTGCCCGGCTCGGGGCTGGGTCTGGCCATGGCGCGGCAGATCGCCCGCGCCCACGGCGCGGAGCTCGCCGCGGAGGGGGCGCAGGGCGGCGGCGCGCTCTTCCGTCTGACCCTGCCCCCGGAGACGGACACGAGCGCGGCCGGCTAGCCGCCGACCGCGCTCGCTCTCAGATACTGCTCGCTCGATCAGAAGCCGGGCGGCTCGGTGTAGGTGCCCCACTCGTCCCTGAGCACGTTGCAGATCTCGCCCAGCGTCGCCTCGGCGCGGACCGCGTCCAGCATCGGCCCGATCATGTTCGAGCCGTCGCGGGCCGCGGTCAGCATCGCCTCCAGCGACGCCTTGACGCGCGCGTCGTCGCGCTTGCCCTTGCGCTCGCCGAGCACCCGGACCTGCTCCCACTCGACCTCGTGGCTGACCCGGAGGATCTCCAGGTCGCCGGTGACCGAGCCGTGGTGGACGTTGACGCCGACGACCCGCTTGTCGCCCTTCTCCAGGGACTGCTGGTAGCGGAAGGCGGACTCGGCGATCTCGCCGGTGAACCAGCCGTCCTCGATCCCGCGCAGAATGCCCGAGGTGATGGGGCCGATCGGGTGCTTTCCGTCCGGGTGGGCGCGCAGACCGCGCTCCTTGATCTGGTCGAAGATCTTCTCGGCGTCGGCCTCGATGCGGTCGGTGAGCTGCTCGACGTACCACGAGCCGCCCAGCGGGTCGGCGACGTTGGCGACGCCGGTCTCCTCCATCAGCACCTGCTGGGTGCGCAGCGCGATCTCGGCGGCCTGCTCGCTGGGCAGGGCGAGGGTCTCGTCGAGGGCGTTGGTGTGCAGGGAGTTGGTGCCGCCGAGGACCGCGGAGAGGGCTTCGACGGCGGTGCGCACGACGTTGTTGTACGGCTGCTGCGCGGTGAGGGAGACGCCTGCGGTCTGGGTGTGGAAGCGGAGCCACTGGGCCTTGTCCGTCTGCGCGCCGTACACCTCCTTCATCCAGCGGGCCCAGATCCGGCGCGCGGCGCGGAACTTGGCGATCTCCTCGAAGAAGTCGAGGTGGGCGTCGAAGAAGAAGGACAGTCCGGGCGCGAAGGTGTCGACGTCCAGACCGCGGGAGAGGCCGAGCTCCACGTATCCGAAGCCGTCGGCGAGGGTGTACGCGAGCTCCTGCGCGGCCGTCGCGCCCGCCTCGCGGATGTGGTAGCCGGAGACCGACAGGGGCTTGTACGCGGGGATGCCCTGCGCGCAGTGCTCCATCAGGTCGCCGATGAGGCGCAGGTGCGGCTCGGGCTGGAAGAGCCACTCCTTCTGCGCGATGTACTCCTTGAAGATGTCGGTCTGCAGCGTGCCGTTGAGGACGCCCGGGTCGATGCCCTGGCGCTCGGCGGCGACCAGGTACATGCAGAAGACCGGGACGGCCGGGCCGCTGATCGTCATCGACGTCGTGACGTCGCCGAGCGGGATGTCCTTGAAGAGGACCTCCATGTCGGCGGCGGAGTCGATGGCCACACCGCAGTGCCCGACCTCGCCGAGCGAGCGCGGGTCGTCGGAGTCGCGGCCCATGAGGGTGGGCATGTCGAAGGCCACGCTCAGACCGCCGCCGCCGTTGGCGAGGATCATCTTGTAGCGCTCGTTCGTCTGCTCGGCGTTGCCGAAGCCGGCGAACTGGCGGATGGTCCAGGTGCGGCCGCGGTAGCCGGTGGGGTAGAGCCCGCGGGTGAAGGGGTACTCCCCCGGCCACCCGATCCGCTCGAAGCCCTCGTACGCGTCGCCGGGCCGGGGCCCGTAGACCGGCTCGACCGGGTCTCCGGAGAGCGTGGTGAAGTCCGCGTCTCGCGTGCGGGCCTTGTCATAGCGGGCCTGCCAGCGTCGGCGGCCTTCCTCGATCGCGTCAGCGTCCATGCTTCAAATTTACTAGGACGTCCTAGTAAATGTCGATGGCAAACCGCCGCGAGCATGACTCGCGGCGGTTTTGGCCGTGCTAGACCTCGGCCGTGGCCGTCGCTCCGTCGCCCGCGATCAGCGCGCGCGTCTCGCGGGTGATCTTGGGTTCGACGAAGAAGGAGGCGAAGGGGATGCAGCCCGCGGCCAGCACCCACAGCAGCTTGCCGAACGGCCATTTCGCCTTGGATCCCAGATCGAAGGCGAAGATCACGTAGACGATGAACAGCACACCGTGGATCTGCGAGATCAGCATGGTGTCGCCGACGTGGAAGACGTACTTCGCGACGATCGCCGCGGTGAAGACGAGCAGCCATGCGGCGGTGACGTACGCCATCGCCCGGTAGCGGGTCAGCACGGATTGGTTCATGCCGACGAGCGTAGCCGCCCGGAAAATCGCCCCGGAGGCGGGGAGGACGCCTACGCGATCACCCGAAAACGGGAGAGTCCGGCGCACTCCGGGCAAATGAGGGGTGAGCGGCCTCTCCGCGCGTCCGGCCGGTGTGGGCTATTTCTCGTCGAAGTCCTGCGCGGAGACCCGCAGCGGGCGCAGCATCGCGAAGATCTCCGCGCACTCCTCCTCGTCGTACGCGCCGAGCCCGAAGTCCATCTCCATCAGCTCGCGGGTGGCCGCCTCGACGACCTCCCGGCCCTTGTCGGTGATGGAGGCGAGGGTGCCCCGCCCGTCGTTCGGGTTGGGCCGCTTGGCGACCAGGCCGGAGCGCACGAGGCGGTCCACCGTGTTGGTCACCGAGGTCGGGTGGACCATGAGCCGCTCGCCGATCTTGGACATCGGCAGCTCGCCGGCCTTGGAGAAGGTCAGCAGCACCAGCGCCTCGTACCGCGCGAAGGTCAGGCCGTACGGCTTGACGACCGCGTCCACCTCGGCGAGGAGGATCTGGTGCGCGCGCATGATCGAGGTGATCGCGGCCATCGAGGGCACGGGTCCCCATCGCTGCTGCCAGAGCTCGTCGGCTCGGGCGATGGGGTCGAAGGGAAGGCTGAGCGGCTTCGGCACGGCACGACCCTACCCACTGGTCATATGGCGGTCAGCCCCGTCTCGCACTTCGGTCCTCCTGGCCTCGGCGACCAGCGCCAGGCAGGCCAGGGTCCCGATCGCGCCGGCCCCGGCGACGACCGTGCTCACGGCGTAGAACTCCGCGGCAAGACCGGCCAGGGCCATGCCCACTCCCTGGATCGTCATCAGCCCGGCGGTCAGGACGGTCATGGCGCTGCCCCGGACCTCCTCGGGGATCTCCTCGATGAGCCAGGCGTCCAGACCGAGGGTGTACGCGGACCCGGCGCCGGCGAGGACGAGCGCGATCAGCGCGGGGAGCAGGCCGGGCGTGCAGGCGTAGACGGTGAGCGGGAGGAGGGTGAGCGCCGCGAGCGGGAGGACGATGCGGGAGCGGGCGGCGGGGCTGAGGGCGGAGCCCGCGTACAGCTCTCCGGCGATGGCGCCGAGGGCCGGCGCGCACATCAGGAGGCCGAGGCCGACGGAGCCGATGCCCGCCTGGGCGGCGTAGGGGGCGGCGAGGGCCTCGGGGGCGACGATGAACAGCGGCGGCGCCCAGAACAAGAGCATCAGCACGCGCAGCCGGCGGTCGCCCAGGACGCGGCGGGTCGCCGCCAGGGAGGCCGGCAGCAGGGATCCGCTCCCTCCGCCGCGGGCGGGGCGGCGCCGGGTGCCGAGGCGCAGGAGCAGGGCCGAGCCCAGGAACGTGGCCACCGTGACGGAGAGGGCGCCGCGGGGAGGGACGACGGCGAGCAGCAGGCCGCCGAGCGCGAATCCACAGAGCACGGCGGTCTGCGACACGATGCGCAGAAGGGAGCGGCCGAGGACGAAGAGGTCGCCGTCGCCGAGGACGTCGGCGAGGGTCGCGGTGCGGGTGCCGTTGAAGACGGGCGCGACGGCGGCGATGCAGCACCGCATCGCCAGCAGGACGGCGACGGGCGTCCCGGGCGCCGCCATCACCGCCGCGCACGCGCCGCACACCAGGTCGCACCCGACGAGCACCCGCCGGGCCGGGTACCGGTCGGCGACGCCGGCGAGCAGGACGCCGCCGAGGACGTACGGCAGGAAGCCCACGGCGAAGGCGAGCGCGCTGAGCAGCGGCGAGCCGGTCAGCCGGTAGACGAGGACGGTGAGCGCGATCTCGCTGACGACCACCCCGAGGAGCGACATGAGGTGGGCGGCGAAGACGGCGCGGAACTCCCGTACGCGGAACACCGCGCGGTAGCCGCGCCCGCCTCGGTCGTCGAGGGGAAGGGGCGGGGCGGAGGAAGCGGGCGGGACGGGTGTAGCGGGCGGGGCAGCGAGCGGGTCGGGGGAAGGGGGCGCGGAGGGGGAAAGGGGCGGGTCGGGGGAAGGGGTCGGGGCAGGGAAAAAGGGCGCGGTGGGGCGGGGCCCCGGGCCGGACGTCGTCTCCTCGGGCATGCGCAACACCCTGCCCACCGCGCTCCCCCGCCCCTAGACTTTCGGCTCCAGCCGAATCTCCCGAGGCCCCCATGCCGTCCCATATGCACTTCGGCGAAGCCGACCTCCTGCGCATCCGGTTCGCCGTGTCCCCGCTGTGGGAGACCCAGGAGGCCGTCCGGACGCTCAAGCGGCCCGACCGGCACGGGTACCACCTGCCGTGGCTGCGGCGGATCAGGGAGGCGGCCCGCGGGCTCGACCTCACCGGGCTGTGGCTGCTGATGCCCGCTCGCGGCCACGCGCCGGACTTCCTCGGGCCGCCGCCCATCGGGCCCGCAGCCTCCTTCGAGGACGAGATCGCGGCCGTACGCGGCGTGGATCCGGAGGTCGCCCGCCAGGACATGGCCTGGTCGCTCTCGGACACTCCGGGGGCGGCCGACTCGCCGCAGGGGAGGGCGTTCGTCGCCGATCCCGCCCGGGCGGTGCGGGAGCTCGCCGACACCGTGGAGTTGGCCTGGCACACCCTCGTCGAGCCGGAGTGGCCGCGGCTGCGGGCGCTTCTCGAAGCCGACGTGGCCTTCCACACCCGGCGGCTGGCGCGCTCTGGCCTGGAGGGCCTGTTCGCCGATCTCCATCCCCGGCTGCGCTGGTCCGACCGCACACTCACCCTGGCCACCCGCGGCGACCATGTACGCCGGCTGGACGGCCAGGGCCTGATGCTGCTGCCCAGCGTCTTCTGCTGGCCCGACATCGTCACCGGCTTCGAGCCGCCGTGGCAGCCCACGGTGGCGTACCCCGCGCGGGGCATCGGCGCGCTGTGGGCCGAGCCGGCCGGCAGCCCGCCCGAGGCGCTGGCCCGGCTGCTCGGGGACAGACGGGCGGCCGTGCTCCTCGCGCTCGACGAGCCGGCGGGCACCACCGCCCTCGCGCATCAGCTCGGCCTGGCGCCGTCGTCGGTTTCCGCGCATCTGGCCGTGCTGCGCGACGCGGGTCTGCTCACCGCGCGCCGCCACGGCCACCAGGTGCTGTACGAGCGCACGCCGCTGGGGATCGCGCTGGCGGTGTCGCAGCCGGGTCCCGCGTAGGCGCCGACCGACGACCGGCGACCGGCCCGACGCCCGACGACCCTCGGCAGAGTCAGCGAGGCGCGGCTCGGCGGGTCCTCAGTCGGCGGGGCGACCCCCGACTCGGGCCCTCACTCGGCGAGGTGGCGCTCGCTTCGGTCCTCAGCCGGCGAGGTGGCGCTCAGTCCTCAGCCGGCGAGGTGGCGCTCGACCGTCTCGACCTTCGACGTCAGACCGTCGCTGACGCCCGGGCGGATGTCCGCCTTGAGCACGACGGAGACGCGCGGGGCCCGGGCCTCGACCGCGGCGACGGCCCGCTTGACGACGTCCATGCACTCGTCCCACCCGCCCTCGATGGACGTGAACATCGCGTCCGTGCGGTTGGGCAGACCCGACTCGCGCACGACGCGCACGGCGTCGGCGATGTACTCCCCGACGTCCTCGCCCACGCCGAGCGGGGTGACGGAGAAGGCGACGATCACGCGTCGACGACCTTGTCCTCGATCTTGCCCTCGCGGCGGGCGCGGGAGGCGATCACCGCGTCCTCGGCCTCGCGCTTGAGCTTGCGCTCGGCGACGAAGCCGCCGAACGGCAGGACGGAGAGGGCGAAGTAGAGCGCGGCGGTCTTCAGGTCCCACTTGGTCTTGTTCCAGGCGTCCAGCCAGAACAGGACGTACAGGATGAACAGCACGCCGTGGACGGCGCCCATCACCGGGACCGCGTTGAACTCCGTGGTGCGCTTGAGCACCGAGCAGACCAGCAGCAGGAGGAACGAGACGGCCTCCGGCGCGGAGACCAGACGGAGGCGGTGGAGGGACGAGGCGGTCTTGATGTCCACGGAAGCACCTTCGGTGGGAGGGGGTTCGATCTTGTGAATGCATGCACAAGCTGTCGGCCCATTGTGGCAGTCCGACTTTGCCTCCCTTTTATCAGGGTCCTGATCCTTGCCGAGGCCTCTGTTCCGGCGCGGAGCCACCGGCTAACGTCGCCCCGTGGCAACGTTCCGACTCCAAGGCAGCAAGGTGCTCGCCGTCGACATGACCGGCGACGCCGTCAAAGCGAAGAACGGCTCGATGGTCGCCTACGACGGCCAGATGGCCTTCAAGAAGATGTCCGGCGGCGGTGAGGGCATCCGCGGGATGGTCACCCGCCGTCTGACCGGCGAGCAGATGACCATGATGGAGGTGAAGGGGCAGGGCACCTGCTACTTCGCCGACCGCGCGTCCGAGATCAATCTGGTGACCCTGCACGGCGACAAGCTCTACGTCGAGGCGAGCAACCTGCTCTGCACCGACGGGGGTCTGCGCACCGGCACGACCTTCACCGGGCTGCGCGGCGGGGCGACGGGCAACGGCCTGTTCACCACCACTGTCGAGGGCTCCGGCCAGGCGGCGATCATGTCCGACGGACAGGCCGTCGTGCTGCGCGTCACCCCGCAGTACCCGCTCTCGGTCGACCCGGGCGCGTACATCGCCCACCAGGGCAGCCTCCAGCAGCACTTCCAGTCCGGCGTGAACTTCCGCACGCTCATCGGCGAGGGCTCGGGCGAGGCGTTCCAGATCCGCTTCGAGGGCGACGGTCTGGTGTACGTCCAGCCGAGCGAGCGGAACACCGTCGGGGGCGAGGTCTGATGCCGTTCCGTGAGATCAACACCCGGATGGTCGAGGCGACGATCGTCCCCGGCCAGAAGATGTTCAGCCAGCGCGGCGCGATGCTCGCGTACAAGGGCGCCGTCTCCTTCACCCCGAACATGGCGGGCGGCCAGGGCGGCCTGATGTCGATGATCGGGCGGCGGGTGGCCGACGAGGCGACCCCGCTGATGACGGTGGAGGGGACCGGCACCGTGATGTTCGGCCACGGCGGCCATCACATCCAGGTGGTCGACCTCGCCGGCGACACGCTGTACGTCGAGGCCGACCGGCTGCTGGCCTTCGACGGCACGCTGGAGCAGGGCACGATGTTCATGGGCTCGCAGGGCGGGGTCATGGGCATGGTGCGCGGCCAGGTGACGGGCCAGGGCCTGTTCACGACCACGTTGAAGGGCCATGGCGCGGTCGCGGTCATGGCGCACGGCGGAGTGATCGAGCTGCCGATCGCCCCGGGGCGGGCGGTCCACGTCGACCCGCAGGCGTACGTCGCGCACCGCGGAGACGTACGGAACAAGCTCTCCACCGCGCTCGGCTGGCGCGACATGGTGGGGCGCGGCTCGGGCGAGGCGTTCCAGCTGGAGCTCAGCGGCAGCGGTGTGGTGTACGTCCAGGCGTCGGAGGAGAAGCTGTGACCGGTCCTGTGGTCTTCGACCCTCATACGCTCCCGTCCGACGACAACGTCAATCCGTACACCTTCTGCGTGGAGCTCAAGTCGAGCCAGTGGTTCCTGCAGAAGGGGAAGATGATCGCCTACTACGGGCAGATCGACTTCCAGGGCATCGGCCACGGCCGCCTCGACCGTCTGATGCGCAGCTCGTTCCACTCTCCGCTGCACGCGAGCGACTGGGTGGTCGCGGAGGGCAGCGGCAAGATGCTCCTCGCGGACCGGGCGTTCGACGTCAACTCCTACGACCTGGAAGACGGGAACCTGTCGATCCGGTCCGGGAACCTCCTGGCGTACGAGCCCACGCTGGCGCTCAAGCAGTCGATCGTGCCGGGGTTCCTGACGCTGATCGGCACGGGCAAGTTCGTGGCCGCGTCCAACGGCCCGGTGGTCTTCATGGAGCCGCCGATCCGGGTGGACCCGCAGGCCCTGGTGGGCTGGGCGGACTGCCCCTCGCCCTGCCACCACTACGACCACGGCTATATGACGGGCGTGATGGGCGGTCTGCGCCAGCTGACGGGGATCGGCGGGGCGTCCGGCGAGGAGCACCAGTTCGAGTTCGTGGGGGCGGGGACGGTGCTGCTCCAGTCGACCGAGGCGCTGATGGCCGAGCAGGCGACGGGCGCGACGCCCCATCAGCCGGGCGTTCCCGGTGGCCACGGCGGCCACGGAAGCCCAGGTCAGCAGGGTTCCTCGACGCGTCTTCCCGGGCAGCTGGGGGACCTCCAGCGTCGCTTCGGCCTGTGAGCGGTAGTCTGCGGAGTGTGACGTCGAACGCCTGCACCCTTGTTCGGGGCGTCACACCCCCGACTTCGTCCGTCTTTCAACTTCTTAGGTAGAATCCATATATGGAGACCGAGACGGCCACCCGCTGGCTGACCGATGACGAGCAGTGCGCCTGGCGCACGTATCTGGACGTCAACAGGCTGCTGACCTATCAGATGGAGAAGGACCTCCAGCCGTTCGGCCTGACCAACAACGACTACGAGATCCTGGTCAATCTCTCCGAGTCGCAGGACCGGCGCATGCGGATGAGCGACCTCGCCGCGGCGACGCTGCAGTCCAAGAGCCGGCTCTCCCATCAGATCACCCGCATGGAGAACGCGGGCCTGGTCCGCCGGGAGAACTGCGAGTCGGACCGACGGGGGCTGTACGCGGTCCTGACCGAGCACGGCACGGAGACGATGGAGAAGGTCGCGCCGCACCATGTCGCCTCGGTGCGCAAGCACTTCATCGACATGCTCTCCCCCGAGGCGCTGGCCGACCTGCGCGAGTCGCTGTCCCCGGTGGCGGAGCACCTGAGGGGCCGGCGGGGCAAGGTCTGACCGGGGCGGCTCCGGGCCGCACCACTGGCCGCCGGCTGCGTGCTTCCGGCTGCCCGACTACGACGCGGCGGCCGGCAGGGCGAGTTCGAAGAGCGCCCCGCCGGCCGGGGAACGGCCGACCGTGAGCGTGCCGCCGTGCCGCCGAGCCACGTCCCGGGCGATGGCGAGCCCCAGCCCCGCGCCGCCGTCGTCCCGAGCACGCGCGTCGTCGAGGCGCACGAACCGCTCGAAGATCCTCTCGCGCTCGTCCTCCGGAACGCCGTCGCCGTCGTCCGCGACCGCCAGCACCACACGGTCGCCGTCCCGGCGTACGGACACCGCCACCGCCTCGCGCGCGTGGCGCTGCGCGTTGTCCAGGAGATTGCCCAGCACCCGCGTCAGCTGCCCGCGCGAGCCCTCCGCCTCGAGTCCCTCAACGGCGTCGACGCTCGCCGGGACGCGGTCCCCGGTCCGCTGGGAGACCTCCTCGCGGACGAGGGCGGCGAGGTCGAGCCGCGACCGCCCCGGCCGCTCCCCCGCGTCCAGCCGCGCCAGCAGCAGCAGATCCGCGGCGAGCTGCTGGAGCCGTACGGTGTCGGCCACCGCGCCCGGCACGTCCAGCAGCTCCGGGTGGGCGGCGCCCACTTCGAGCTGGGTGCGCAGCGAGGCGATGGGGCTGCGCAGCTCGTGGGAGGCGTCCGCGACGAAGCGCCGCTGGCGCTCGACGGAGGCCTCGAGCGCGGAGAGCGTCTCGTTGGTCGTACGGGCGAGCCTGGCCACCTCGTCGCGCGAGTCCGGCTCGGGGACGCGGCGCGTGAGGTCCTCGGAGGCGGTGATGGCCGCCATCTCGCTGCGGATGCCCTCGACGGGCTTGAGGGCGCGCCGGGTGACCAGCCAGGTGACGGAGCCGACCACGACGATCAGCAGCGGGAATCCGACGAGCATCGCGTCGCGGACCGTCCCTACGGCGTCCTGCTCGGTGGTCAGGGGCGCGCCGGCGTAGACGGTGACGGTCTGCTGGGCCCGGTTCGTCGCCTTGACCGCGGCGAACCGGTAGTCGGCGCGCTCGCCGTCGACGGTGGCCGCGCCGGAGGTGAAACGGGGGTCGTCGGAGGAGACCTCGCCGCGGCCGGGGTCGGGGGTGTCGTCGTCGGGGTCGTCCTCAGCGGCGTCGGCGGCGTCGTCGTCGGTGGAGGCGCCGTCGGCGGGCGCGTCGTCCTGGCCGGCGACCGGGCCGGCGCCGCCCGCCGAGGGACTCGGCCGCTGCGGCGCCACGCTCCGGCTGCCGGTCCCGGAGATCGCCTCCAGCTGGTCGCTGACGGCGAGCACCCGCCCGTCCTCGTCGACGATCTGAACGGGACGCTCGTCGTCGGAGTCCGGCAGCTCCAGCTTGTCCGCCGGCACGTCGAGGGCGAACTGGGAGGCCAGGTCCTGGGCGGTGACCTCGGCCTGGAGGTCGGCCTGGTCGATGAGGTTGGAGCGCAGGACGAGGAGAACGGCGAGGCCGGCGGCGACGAGCGCGACGGCGACGACGAGGGTGGCGCCGAGGGCGGCACGGGCCCGTACGGATCTCATGACGCGGCCACCAGCCGGTAGCCCGCGCCGCGCACGGTCTGGATGCGGGCGGGGCCGAGCTTGCGGCGCAGGGCGCTGACGTAGACCTCGATGATGTTCGGGTCGCCGTCGTAGGCGAAGTCCCAGACGTGCTCGAGGATCTCGGACTTGCTGACGACCTCGCCGGCGCGGACGGCGAGCTGCTCCAGGACCGCGAACTCCTTGGCGGTGAGGGCGACCTCGTCCTCGTCGCGGTGGACGCGACGGGCGGCGGTGTCGACGCGCAGCGTCCCGACGACGAGCACGGGCGAGGCGCCGGCACGGCCGCGGCGGCGCAGCAGCGCCTTGATCCTGGCGACCAGGACGACGTACGAGAAGGGCTTGGTGAGGTAGTCGTCGGCGCCGGTGTCGAGGCCCTCGGCCTCGTCGTACTCCCCGTCCTTGGCGGTCAGCATCAGGATCGGCACGTCGTGCCCGGCGGCCCGCAGGGCGCCGCAGACGCGGTAGCCGTTCATGCCGGGAAGCATGATGTCGAGGACGACCAGGTCGTACGAGCCCTCGCCGGCCCGGTGCAGCCCCTCCAGGCCGTCGTGGACGACGTCCACGGCGTACCCCTCGGCCTCCAGCCCCCTGGCGAGGGACAGGGCGAGCCGCTTCTCGTCCTCCACGATCAACAAACGCATGTGCTCAGGGTCGCAAACCGAAGCTGAAGAACCCTTCAGGCGGCTTCAGGCTGGCTTCAGCATGCCCCGGCCAGATTGGTCCACGTCGCTCCGAACGACACGAGCGACGGACTGACCGACTGATCGACACGGGAGGAACCCCTCATGAAGCGCAACCTCGTCATCGCCACGCTGGCGGCGGCCGTTCTCGTCGGAGGCGGTACGTACACGGCGGCGGCGGTCACGGCGGACGACAGCCCCCAGCCGCCCCGCCAGACGGCGTCCGAGGCGGCGGCCGCGGCGCTGAAGCAGACCCCGGGCACGGTGGACTCCGTCGAGGTCGACGACGACGACGCGCCGAGCCGGTGGGAGGTCAAGGTCCTCGGCGAGGACGACGACCGCGAGCACGACCTGAAGGTCGACCCGAAGACGGGCACGGCCCGCGACACGGGCACGGACGCCGACGACGACGCCGACGACCGCCGGGACCACGCGGCCCTGCGCGCGGCCAAGATCGACGCCACCCAGGCGATCGAGAAGGCCCTGCGCACCCACCCGGGAACGGCGACCTCGATCGAATTCGACGACGCCCACTGGGAGGTGGAGATCCACACGAAGTCGGGCGCGGAGGACGAGGTCCGAGTGAACGCCCAGACGGGCAAGACGACGACGTCCCCTGACACCGACACCGACACCGACGACGCCTCGGACGACTGACACGCGTCCACGGTGTCCGGGGCGGGAGACGGCCCTCAGGGGGCGGTGAGGGCGGAGCCCCCGGCAGCACCCTGCGGCCCCGGGTGGGGGCAGAGCCCCCGAAACGGCCCCACCCCACCGCCCCGGGCGGGGGCCCGGGGCGCGCTCAGGCCCAACGGGCCCGGGCGGAACCCGGCAGCACGCAGAGGCAGCGGGCGAAGCCCGCACGGCCTCCGGCCTCGGGCCCGCCCCGGGGGCCGAGCAGAGCCCCGGCAAGGACCCCCCAGGCCGCCCTGAGGCCCACGGGGCCGGAAGCGGAGCCCGCAGCAGACGCGCGGGCACCCGGTGGCACCCCGGTTGGGGTCGCTCGGCGAGCCCCGCAGGGTCTGGAGCGGAGGCCCCGCCAGAGCCGCCGGGCCCTCCGCCGGGATCCCGCCGCTCCGGCGGACGCAAGGGCATCGGGCGAGCCCGCACGGGTCTGGGGCAGAGCCCCCCGACACAGAACCGCCCCGAGCCCCCACAGGGCTCGGGGCGGTTCCCGCACGGCATCGGCCTCAGGCCGCGGGGGCCGGGGCCTCCGCGCGGCGGTTTCGGGAAGGGGCGGGGTGGGGGAAGAGCAACCGTCGGCCCGCACGCCGACACGCCCCCACCCCCCTACCCCTCGACGATCCCCGCCACCAGCTCGTCCGCCGCCCGGTACGGGTCCAGCTCGCCCGACACGATCCGCTCCGCCAGCGCGCCCAGGCGGCGGTCGCCGTGGAGGTCGCCGATGCGTTCGCGCAGTGCCGTGACCGCGATCGTCTCCACCTCGCCCGCGGCCCGGCGTGCCCGCCGCTCCGTCAGGACGCCGTGCTCCTCCATCCACGCCCGATGCTTCTCGAGCGCCTCGACCACCTCGTCGATGCCCTCGCCCCGCGCCGCCACCGTCTTCACGATCGGCGGCCGCCAGTCGCCCGGGCCGCGGGACTCGCCGAGTCCCAGCATGTGGTTGAGCTCCCGGGCCGTCGCGTCCGCGCCGTCCCGGTCCGCCTTGTTGACGACGTACACATCGCCGATCTCGAGGATGCCCGCCTTCGCCGCCTGGATGCCGTCGCCCATGCCGGGCGCGAGCAGCACCACCGAGGTGTCCGCCTGGGAGGCGATCTCCACCTCCGACTGCCCGACGCCCACCGTCTCGACGAGGATCACATCGCACCCCGCCGCGTCCAGGACGCGGATCGCCTGCGGCGCCGCCCACGCCAGACCGCCCAGGTGGCCGCGCGTGGCCATGGAGCGGATGTAGACGCCGGGGTCGGACGCGTGCTCCGACATCCGGACCCGGTCGCCGAGCAGCGCCCCGCCCGAGAAGGGCGAGGACGGGTCGACGGCCAGGACGCCGACCCGCTTCCCCGTCTTGCGGTACGCCGACACCAGTGCCGACGTGGAGGTGGACTTGCCGACGCCCGGCGAGCCGGTCAGCCCCACGACGTACGCCCCGCCGGTCAGCGGCGCGAGCGCCGCCATGACCTCCCGGAGCTGCGGGGACGCCCCCTCCACCAGGGAGATCAGCCGGGCCACGGCCCGCGGCCGGCCCTCCCTCGCGTGGGCGACGAGCTGGGGGACGTCCACCATGTGCGTGCTCCTTCTACTTGCCGTTGCCCGGAACGCGCACGATCAGCGCGTCGCCCTGACCGCCGCCGCCGCACAGGGCCGCCGCGCCCACGCCGCCGCCGCGGCGCTTGAGCTCCAGGGCCAGGTGGAGGACCACCCGCGCGCCGGACATTCCGATGGGGTGTCCCAGGGCGATCGCGCCACCGTTGACGTTCACCTTTTCCGGGGATACCCCAAGGTCCTTCATTGACTGCACGGCGACCGCCGCAAACGCCTCGTTGATCTCGACGAGGTCGAGGTCGGAGACGGCGAGGCCGTCCTTCCGCAGCGCCTGGTGGATCGCGTTGGACGGCTGCGACTGGAGCGAGTTGTCGGGGCCGGCCACGTTTCCGTGCGCTCCGATCTCGGCGATCCAGTCCAGGCCCAGCTCCTCGGCCTTGGCCTTGCTCATCACCACGACGGCCGCCGCGCCGTCGGAGATCTGCGAGGAGGTGCCCGCCGTGATCGTGCCGTCCTTGGCGAACGCGGGGCGCAGCTTGCCGAGCGACTCGGCGGTCGTCTCGGCGCGGATGCCCTCGTCCTTGGCGAAGATCACCGGCTCGCCCTTGCGCTGCGGGATCTCGACGGGCGTGATCTCCGCCTCGAAGAGGCCGTTCTTCTGCGCGGCCGCGGCCCGCTGGTGGGACAGGGCGGCGATCTCGTCCTGCTCCGCGCGGCCGATGCCGAGGCGGGTGTTGTGCTTCTCGGTGGACTCGCCCATGGCGATGCCCTCGAAGGAGTCGGTCAGACCGTCGTACGCCATCGAGTCGAGCATCTCGATCGCGCCGTACTTGTAGCCCTCGCGGGACTTCGGCAGCAGGTGCGGCGCGTTCGTCATGGACTCCTGGCCGCCGGCGACGACGACGTCGAACTCGCCGGCGCGGATCAGCTGGTCGGCCAGCGCGATGGCGTCGAGGCCGGAGAGACAGACCTTGTTGATCGTCAGCGCCGGGACGCTCATGGGGATGCCGGCCTTGACCGCGGCCTGGCGCGCCGGGATCTGCCCCGCCCCGGCCTGCAGGACCTGGCCCATGATCACGTACTGCACCTGGTCCCCGCCGATGCCGGCCCGGTCCAGTGCGGCCTTGATGGCGAAGGCGCCGAGCTCCGCGCCGGAGAAGGACTTGAGCGAGCCGAGCAGACGGCCCATAGGCGTCCGAGCGCCCGCGACGATCACTGAGGTGTTACCGGTCGTTCGAGACATAAGGCAGGATCCCCTTTCAGCCGCAGCTGAGGAGTGAACGAGGGTTTACTCAAATGTACTGAGCGGTACTGCTCCCGGTCACCGGCCAGCCGGTGTGATCGCGCGCACGTTGCGTAACCGCCTCGGTTGGCGCTCCACTGAGGGAATGCTGACGCGAATCGACCACATCGGGATCGCCTGTTTCGACCTCGACAAGACCGTGGAGTTCTACCGGGCCACGTACGGCTTCGAAGTCTTCCACTCCGAGGTAAACGAAGAGCAGGGCGTGCGCGAGGCCATGCTCAAGATCAATGAGACGTCCGACGGCGGCGCCTCCTACCTCCAGCTCCTGGAGCCCACGCGGGAGGACTCCGCCGTGGGCAAGTGGCTGGCCAAGAACGGCGAGGGAGTGCACCACATCGCCTTCGGGACCGCGGACGTGGACGGGGATGCGCAGTCCATCCGCGACAAGGGCGTACGCGTGCTGTACGACGAACCGCGTATCGGCTCCATGGGCTCGCGGATCACCTTCCTGCACCCCAAGGACTGCCACGGCGTTCTCACCGAACTCGTCACCTCTGCAACGGAGCACTGACCACCGGATTCCCGGCCCGGTAGAGTGGGCGGTTCCGGGCCGGGGCCGGGTCGGGGCCGCGACGCGTCCTCGCCGTTGATCTGTCACCATTCCCCGGGGGGCCGTTCGCCGTTGAACGGTGCTCGTTTGGAGACAGTTGCGACCAGGGGACGGATGGGACCGCGCAGTGCGGGGCTACGAACGCCAGGAGAGCCACCGAGCTGACGACGACCACCTCTCGCGGTTCGAAGCCGAGATGGACCGGCTGAAGACCGACCGGGAGAAGGCCGTCCAGCATGCCGAGGATCTCGGCTATCAGGTCGAGGTATTGCGCGCCAAGCTCCATGAGGCGCGGCGAAACCTCGCCTCCCGTCCTGCCTACGACAGCGCCGACATCGGCTACCAGGCCGAGCAGCTGCTCCGTAACGCCCAGATCCAGGCGGACCAGCTCCGCTCGGACGCCGAGCGCGAGATGCGCGAGGTCCGGGCCCAGACGCAGCGCATCCTCCAGGAGCACGCGGAGCACCAGGCGCGGCTCCAGGCCGAGCTGCACTCCGAGGCGGTCCAGCGCCGCCAGCGTCTGGACCAGGAGCTCTCCGAGCGCCGCCAGACCGTCGAGGCACACGTCAACGAGAACGTCGCCTGGGCCGAGCAGCTGCGCGCCCGCACCGAGGCGCAGGCCCGCCGCCTGCTGGACGAGTCCCGCGCCGAGGCCGAGCAGTCGCTCGCCGCGGCCCGCGCCGAGGCCACCCGGGTCGCCGAGGAGGCCCGGGCGCGGCTCGGCTCCGAGACGGAGTCCGCCCGCGGCGAGGCCGAGGCGATCCTGCTGCGCGCCCGCAAGGACGCCGAGCGCCTGCTGAACGCCGCCTCCAACCAGGCGCAGGAGGCCACCGCGCACGCCGAGCAGCTGCGCACCTCCACCACCGCCGAGTCCGACCAGGCCCGCCAGCAGGCGACCGAGCTGAGCCGCGCCGCCGAGCAGCGGATCCAGGCGGCGGAGGAGAAGCTCCGCGAGGCCCGCTCGGAGTCCGAGAAGGTCCTCGCCGAGGCGAAGGACTCGGCCGCCAAGCAGCTGGCCTCCGCCGAGTCGGTCAACGAGCAGCGCACCCGTACCGCCAAGGCGGAGATCGCCCGGCTGGTCGGCGAGGCCACCAAGGAGTCCGAGGCGCTGAAGGCGGAGGCCGAGCAGGCCCTCGCCGACGCCCGCGCCGAGGCGGAGAAGCTGGTCGCCGAGGCCGGCGAGAAGGCGCGCACGGTCGCGGCGGAGGACTCCGCCGCCCAGCTCGCCAAGGCGGCCCGCACCGCCGAGGAAGTCCTGACCAAGGCGTCCGACGACGCCCAGGCCACCACCCGCAAGGCCGGCGAGGAGGCCGAGCGGATCCGCCGCGAGGCCGAGGCCGAGGCGGACCGGCTGCGCGGCGAGGCGGCCGAGCAGGCCGATCAGCTCAAGGGCGCGGCCAAGGACGACACCAAGGAGTACCGCGCCAAGACCGTCGAGCTCCAGGAGGAGGCGCGCCGGCTGCGCGGCGAGGCCGAGCAGCTGCGCGCCGAGGCCGTCGCCGAGGGCGAGCGGATCCGCGCCGAAGCCCGGCGCGAGGCCGTCCAGCAGATCGAGGAGGCGGCTCGCACCGCCGAGGAGCTGCTGACCAAGGCCCGCACGGACTCCGACGAGCTGCGCGCCGGCGCCAGCGCCGAGAGCGAGCGCGTCCGCACGGAGGCGATCGAGCGGGCCACCACGCTGCGCAAGCAGGCCGAGGAGACCCTGGAGCGCACCCGCACGGAGGCCGAGCGGCTGCGCGCGGAGGCCGAGGAGCTGGCGGAGGGCGTCCAGGCCGCCGCCGAGCAGGCCGCGGCCGAGCTGCGCGCCGAGACCGAGCGGGGCGTCGCGGCCCGCCAGGCCGAGGCGGCCGACGAGCTGACCCGCCTGCACACCGAGGCCGAGGCGCGCCTCGCCTCCGCCGAGCAGAACCTGATGGAGTCCCGCGGCGAGGGCGAGCGGATCCGCCGCGAGGCCGCCGAGGAGGCCGAGCGGCTGCGCGCCGAGGCCGCCGAGCGGATGCGCACGCTCCAGGCGCAGGCCGAGCAGGAGGCGGAGCGGCTGCGCACCGAGGCCGCGTCGGACGCATCGAGCGCCCGCGCGGAGGCGGAGAACGTCGCGGTGCGGCTGCGCGGCGACGCCGCCGCCGAGGCCGAGCGGCTCAAGAGCGAGGCGCAGGAGACCGCCGACCGGGTCCGGACGGAGGCCATGGCGGCCGCCGAGCGGGTCGGGGCCGAGGCCGCCGAGGCGCTGACCGCCGCCCAGGAGGAGGCGAGCCGCCGTCGCCGGGAGGCCGAGGAGATCCTCGCCTCCGCGCGCACGGAGGCGGACCAGGAGCGCGAGCACGCCCGCGAGCAGAGCGAGGAGCTCCTCGCCTCCGCCCGCAAGCGGGTCGGCGAGGCGCAGGCCGAGGCGCAGCGCCTGGTGGAGGAGGCGGACCGCCGCGCCACCGAGATGGTCGCCGCCGCCGAGCAGACCGCCCAGCAGGTACGGGACTCGGTGTCGGGTCTGCAGGACCAGGCCGAGCAGGAGATCGCCGGGCTGCGCTCGGCCGCCGAGCACTCCGCGGACCGCACCAGGACCGAGGCGCAGGAAGAGGCCGACCGGGTCCGCGCGGACGCGTACGCCGAGCGGGAGCGGGCCGCCGAGGACGCGGGCCGGCTGCGCGCCAGGGCCCAGGAGGAGACCGAGGCGGCGAACGCGCTCGCCGAGCGGACCGTCTCCGAGGCGATCGCCGAGTCGGAGCGGCTGCGGGCCGAGACCGCGGAGTACGCGCAGCGGATGCGCACGGAGGCCGCCGACTCCCTCGCCGCGGCCGAGCAGGACGCCTCGCGCGCCCGTGCGGAGGCCCGCGAGGACGCCAACCGGATGCGTTCCGACGCCGCCTCCCAGGCGGATCTGCTCATCGGCGAGGCGTCGAGCGAGAGCGAGCGGATCACGACGGAGGCCACCGAGCTGCTGGCCATGGCGGAGCAGGACTCCGTCCGGCTGCGCAGCGAGGCCGAACAGGTCAAGGCGGACGGGGAGGTACAGGCCGAGGAGCTGCGGGCCGCCGCCAGGGCGGACGGCGAGCAGGTCCTGGACGAGGCGCGCAAGGCCGCCGACAAGCGGCGTGCCGACGCGGCGGGCCAGGCGGACGAGCTGATCTCCGAGGCGAGCGCCGAGGCGGAGCGGCTGCGTGCCGAGGCCGCCGACACGGTGGGCTCGGCGCAGCAGGCCGCCGAGCGCATCAAGTCCGAGGCGCGCAAGGTCAAGGCGGACGCCGAGGCGGCTGCCGAGCGGATGCGCGCGGAGGCCAGGGAAGAGGCCGACCGGGCGATCGACGAGGCGCGCGAGGCCGCGTCCAAGCGCCGTGCGGACGCCGCCGAGCAGGCCGACCAGCTGATCAACAAGGCTCAGGAGGAGGCGCTGCGCGCCGCCACCGAGGCCGAGGAGCAGGCCGACACGATGGTGGGCGCGGCGCGCAAGGAGGCCGACCGGCTGGTCTCCGAGGCGACCGTGGAGGGCAACTCGCGGGTGGAGAAGGCCCGTACGGACGCGGACGAGCTGCTGGTCGGCGCGCGCCGGGACGCCGCCGCCATAAGGGAGCGCGGCGAGGAGCTGCGGGCCCGGGTCGAGGCCGAGATCGAGGAGCTGCACGAGCGCGCCCGCCGGGAGACCGCCGAGCAGATGAAGTCGGCGGGCGAGCGGGTGGACCAGCTGGTGAAGGCGGCGACCGAGCAGAAGGCCGAGGCGGAGTCGAAGGCCAAGGCGCTCATGTCCGACGCGAATTCGGAGGCCGGCAAGGTCAGGATCGCCGCTGTGAAGAAGGCGGAGGCGCTCCTGAAGGAGGCCGGGCAGAAGAAGGCCGAGCTGGTCCGGGAGGCCGAGCGGGTCAAGGCGGAGGCCGACGCGGACGCCGAGCGCATGGTGGACGAGGGGAAGCGGGAGCTCGATGTGCTGGTCCGCCGCCGCGAGGACATCCAGGCCGAGATCTCCCGTGTCCAGGACGTGCTCGAGGCGTTGGAGTCGTTCGAGGCGCCGGGCGGGGGCGGCAAGGACGGGGGCGTGAAAGCAGGCGCGGCCGCCGGGATTACCCGTTCGAGTGGCAAGTCGACAGAGGGCTAATCGAGCATCAGCCACTCAAAAGGCTGGACATTCTCCAGATCAAACGGGCATCCGCTCGATGACACGCCGCTTGGGCCCCTAGGATTCCATCTATCACCTCACCGGTCTCATTCGACAGGAACCCCATGAGCGACACATCCTCCCCCTTCGGCTTCGAGCTCGTGCGGCGTGGTTACGACCGCGGTCAGGTGGACGACCGCATTACCAAGCTCGTCGCCGACCGTGACAGTGCTCTGGCCCGAATCACCTCTCTGGAAAAGCGCATCGAGGAACTCCACCTCGAGACGCAGAACGCCCAGGCCCAGGTCAGCGACGCGGAGCCGTCGTACGCCGGACTCGGTGCGCGCGTCGAGAAGATCCTCCGGCTCGCCGAGGAGGAGGCGAAGGACCTGCGCGAGGAGGCCCGTCGCGCGGCCGAGCAGCACCGCGAGCTCGCCGAGTCCGCCGCCCAGCAGGTGCGCAACGACGCCGAGTCGTTCTCCGCCGAGCGCAAGGCGAAGGCGGAGGAGGAAGGCGTCCGCATCGTCGAGAAGGCGAAGAGCGACGCCTCTACGCTGCGCTCCGAGGCCCAGAAGGACGCGCAGTCCAAGCGCGAGGAGGCGGACGCGCTCTTCGAGGAGACCCGCGCCAAGGCCGCCCAGGCCGCCGCGGACTTCGAGACGAACCTCGCCAAGCGCCGCGAGCAGTCCGAGCGCGACCTGGCCTCGCGTCAGGCGAAGGCGGAGAAGCGCCTGGCGGAGATCGAGCACCGCGCCGAGCAGCTGCGCCTGGAGGCCGAGAAGCTGCGCACGGACGCGGAGCGCCGGGCCCGTCAGACGGTGGAGACCGCGCAGCGCCAGGCCGAGGACATCGTGGCCGACGCGAACGCCAAGGCCGACCGGATCCGCAGCGAATCGGAGCGCGAGCTGGCGGCGCTCACCAACCGCCGCGACTCGATCAACGCTCAGCTGACCAACGTCCGCGAGATGCTGGCCACCCTGACCGGCGCGGCGGTCGCCGCGGCGGGCACGCCGGCGGACGACGAGCCGATCTCCCGCGGCGTCCCGGCTCAGCAGTCCCGCTAGTCGCCGCGTCCCGCTCGGTCCGCGCGGTCCGTCCGCGAGATCCGCGGTAGGTCTTCGAGTGCCCGGCGCCCCCAGGGGCGCCGGGCACTCGTGCGTCCGCGGCCGGGCCCGCGCAGGGGCGCGCGCTCGCCTCCTCGGCGCCGTGAGGCTCCGGTGGCGAGGCCCTACGGCCGCACTTAGCGTTGCCGCATGATCGAGCTCGAGGGTCTCACCAAGCGCTTCGGCGCCCTGACCGCCGTCGACCAGCTCTCTTTCACGGTCCGGCCGGGCGTGGTGACGGGTTTCCTCGGCCCGAACGGCGCGGGCAAGTCGACGACGATGCGGATGATGCTCGGTCTGGACAACCCGAGCAGCGGCGCCGTCAGGATCGACGGCCGGCACTACCGCGAGCTCGAAGAGCCCCTCAAGTACATCGGCGCGCTGCTGGACGCGAAGGCCATGCACGGCGGCCGGAGCGCGTACAACAATCTGCTCTGCCTCGCCCAGTCCAATCGCATCCCCTCCGCGCGCGTCGCGGAAGTCCTCGACGTGGTGGGTCTGACGGCGGTGGCGAGGAAGAAGTCGAAGGGGTTCTCCCTCGGCATGGGCCAGCGGCTGGGAATCGCGTCCGCGCTGCTCGGCGACCCTCGGGTGCTGCTCTTCGACGAGCCCGTCAATGGTCTGGACCCCGAGGGAATTCACTGGATCCGCAACCTTATGAAGACTCTTGCATCAGAAGGTCGCACGATCTTCGTCTCCTCGCATCTGATGAGCGAAATGGCGCTCACCGCGGATCACTTGATCGTCATTGGCCAGGGGCGATTGTTGGCCGATACCTCTATGGCTGATTTCATCCAGGAGAACTCGAGGAGTTACGTGCGGATGCGCTCTCCGCAGCAGGAACAGCTGAAAGACGTGCTGCACAGCGCAGGATTCATCCCCGTCGAGTCCGGCAACGGAATGCTGGAGATCGACGGGGCGACCGCCGAGCAGCTCGGCGAGCTGGCCGCGGAGCATCAGCTGGTCCTGCATGAGCTCAGCTCCCAGCGCGCCTCGCTGGAGGAGGCGTTCATGCAGATGACGGCGGGTGCGGTGGAGTACCACGCGCATTCGACGCACGAGTCCGCGCCGCCGCCGGTCCAGGCCCCCGGGCCCCAGTGGGGCGAGAGCTACCGCGCCAGGAAGGGGGGCTGACCGATGGCCTCGACGTCCGCGGTCCTCCAGTCCGAGTGGACCAAGATCCGTACGGTCTCGTCGACGACGTGGACGCTGGTGAGCGCGTTCGTCGTGACCGTGGCGATGAGCGCGGCGCTGTGCGCGCTCATGAAGGCGACGTTCGACGATCTGTCGCGGGTGGAGCAGCTCACCTTCGACCCCACGCTTCTGAGCTTCTCCGGGATGATCCTCGGTCAGCTGGCCATGGTGGTCTTCGGCGTGCTGGTGGTGGGCACGGAGTACAGCTCCGGCATGATCCGCACCTCGCTGGCCGCGGTGCCGCAGCGCGCCACGTTCATCTTCAGCAAGATGGCGGTGGCGACGGTGCTGGCGCTGGTCGTGGGGATGGCGACCAGCTTCCTGTCCTTCTTCCTCGGGCAGGCGCTGCTGGGCGAGCACCGGACGACGCTGGGCGCGGACAACGTCCTGCGCGCCGTCGTCGGCGGCGGGCTCTACATGGGGCTGATCGCGCTGTTCTCGATGGGCGTGGCGACGATGCTGCGCAGCTCGATGCTCTCGCTCGGCATCCTGATGCCGTTCTTCTTCCTGGTCTCGCAGATCCTGGCGTCGGTGCCGAAGGCGAAGACGGCCGCCCAGTACTTCCCCGACCAGGCCGGTTCCAAGATCATGCAGGTGGTCCCGGACGCGATGGGCAGCGACGAGGCGCCGTACGGGCCCTGGGGCGGGCTCGGGATCATGCTTCTGTGGGTGGTGGCGGCGCTGATCGGCGGGTATCTGGTGCTCAAGAGGCGGGACGCGTAGGGCGCCGCCGACCCGAGGGACGTCTGACATGAAGGACCGAAGTCTCAAGGCGCTGGGGCTGGACGGCGTGCCGGCCATGCAGCCGCTGACCTATCCGGGCCTCCCGGCCACCGAGCCCTGTCTGCTCGCCGGCGACCGGCTGCTGCCGCTGGAGGTCCGGCCGCTGCGGCTCGGCGACTGGCGGCTGACGGGCGAGTCGCCGCGCCAGAGCCTGGACGAGGCGCTGGCGGGCCTGGGCCAGACCCTGACCGGCCGCCGGTTCCCGGTCGTCGCGGTGGGCTCCAACGCCTCGCCGGGCCAGCTCGGCCACAAGCTCGCCCGGCTCGGCGTCCCGGCGGCCGTCCCGATGGTGCCGGTACGGGTGCGGGGCGTGGGGGTCGGGTGCTCCGGGCACATCGGCGCGGCCGGCTATGTGGCGAGCGCTCCGTATCTGGAGCGGGCGGCCAGCGAGGTCCTGGTGGTCAGCTGGTTCGACGCCGCCCAGGTCAGGGCGGTGGACGACACGGAGTTCCACTACCGGCGGGTGCTGCTGCCCGGCGACGCGTTCGAGATGACCATGCCGTCCGGGGAGCGGCTCGGCGGCGCCTACCTCTACGTCAGCTCCCACGGCGTCCTCGCCGGCCCCGACGGCGGGCCCCGCCGGAGCCGGGGCGACCAGTCGGAGCTGCTCGCCTCCCTGCTGGCGGCCTCGCCCCGGCTGCGCGAGCTGCTGGGGCCCGATCCGGCGAGCTGGGTGGACAGGGCCCGCGCGGAGCGCGAGGTGCGCGAGGCGGGCGGCCGGGTCTTCGCCGAGGAGGGCTGGGCGCTGGAGCAGCCGGGCTTCCTTCCGTACCTCGATGCAGCGGTCGAACAGCCGCTCTACGACGATCTGCCGCCGCTCGGAGGGTCCCTCGGATCGAGGCCATAGCGTTACGGCTTGGGCGGAACCGTCAAGGCATGGATATCCTCCTAACTCTTACGGGGGCGTACGGCCAGACAGCGGCCTGTGCCCCGACGACCCGAAAGTCGATGGGGCTGGAGAATGATCGAGGCAGTCGGCCTGACGAAGCGCTATGGCGCCAAGACAGCCGTGTACAACCTTTCCTTCCAGGTGCGGCCCGGCGCCGTCACCGGATTCCTCGGCCCCAACGGCGCGGGCAAGTCGACGACGATGCGGATGATCCTCGGCCTCGACCAGCCCACCGAGGGCCATGTGACGGTGGGCGGCCAGCCGTTCAGGCAGCTGCCGAACGCGCCGCGCCAGGTGGGCGCCCTGCTCGACGCGAAGGCCGTGCACGGCGGCCGCAGCGCGCGCAACCACCTGCTCTCGCTGGCGCAGCTCTCCGGCATCCCGGCCCGCAGGGTCGACGAGGTCCTGGGCGTCGTCGGGCTGCAGGAGGTCGCCAAGAAGCGCTCCAACGGCTTCTCGCTCGGCATGGGCCAGCGGCTCGGCATCGCCGCGGCGCTGCTCGGCGACCCTCAGGTGCTGCTCTTCGACGAGCCCGTCAACGGCCTCGACCCCGAGGGCATCCTCTGGGTCCGCAATCTGATGAAGCGGCTCGCCGCCGAGGGCCGCACGGTCTTCGTCTCCTCGCACCTGATGAGCGAGATGGCGCTGACCGCCGACCAGCTGATCGTGATCGGCCGCGGGCAGCTGCTCGCGGACATGAGCGTCAAGGACTTCATCTCCGCGAACTCGGCGGACTTCGCCCGGGTCCGCACGCCGGAGACCGAGCCGCAGCAGCGCGAGAAGCTCTCCTCCGCGCTCACCGAGGCCGGCGGGCAGGTCATGTCCGAGCCGGACGGCGCGCTGCGGGTGACCGGGCTGCCGCTGCCGAGGATCAGCGATCTGGCGCACGGCGCGGACGTACGGCTGTGGGAGCTCTCGCCGCACCAGGCCTCGCTGGAGGAGGCGTACATGCGGATGACGCAGGGCGCCGTGGACTACCGCTCGACCGCGGACCAGAAGTCGGGGCTGATGCAGCAGCCGCCGATGGGCTACATGCCGCCGCAGCAGCAGATCCCCGAGGTGCCGCAGCAGGGCTGGTACGCCCCGCCGCCGCCCCAGCCCGGCCAGGGCCCCAACCCGTACGCGGGCGCTCCCGGCGCCCCGGTCGGCCCGTACGCCGCTCCGGCCGCCCCGCCCGCCGCGCCGCCGCACGCCGCGCCGCCGGCCGCCGCCCCCGCCGACCTGACCAAGCCCGAGGACGCCCGATGACCACCCCCTACCAGCAGCAGGGCGCACCCGCCCCGACCTACGCCTCGCCGATCCCGGTGCGCGGCGCCCACCTCGGCGACGCCCTCGCCTCCGAGTGGACCAAGATCCGTTCCGTGCGCTCCACGATGTGGACGCTCGGCGTCATGATCGTGCTGATGATCGGCATCGGAGTGCTCTCCGCGGTCGCCGTCTCCGCGGCGGACGCCGATCTCCAGGGCCAGTCGGTGCTCTCCCTCGGCTTCTTCGGCGTGCTGCTCGGCTCCATCTGCGTGATCACGCTGGGCGTGCTCACCATCGGCTCCGAGTACGGCACCGGCATGATCAGGACCACGCTGACCGCGTGCCCCAGCCGCGCCCGTGTGCTGACCGCCAAGGCGATCGTCTTCTTCCTGCTCGTCTTCGTCCTCAGCACGGTGGTCACCGCGCTGGTGGGCGTGCTGCAGACCGCGATCGTGGACCAGGGCGAGTCCACCGGCGAGGACTGGTTCCGCGCGACGGTCGGCGTCTCGCTCTACGTCGCGACCCTCGGCCTGCTCGCGCTCGCCGTGGGCACGCTGATCCGCCACTCCGCGGGCTCGATCACGATCATGATCGGCCTGGTGCTGCTCCCGCTGGTGCTGGCCATGTTCATGTTCTCGGAGTCGCTGCGCGACCTTCAGCAGGCGCTCTTCGAGTACTCGATCCCCAACCAGATCGGCGTGCTGTACGACACCGCGGTGACCGAGTCCGGCCCGGCCGGCTGGGACCCGCTGTGGATCGCCCTCGGCGTGACGGGCGCCGCGCTGGCGGGCGCGTACGCCGTGCTGGCCAGGCGCGACGTGTAGCGAGCCTCAGTACCTCGGCGCGTTCCGGGACCGCTGCACCCTCGAGGTGCGGCGGTCCTTCGCGTTCCAGCACGCCTTGTGCCAGTGCCGCCGGTCCTCGACGCCGCCGTGCTGGGGCCACGCCACGACGTGCGGCATCCCGGAGGGGATCTCCTGGTCGCAGCCGGGGCAGCGGTACGTCTTGCCCGCGGCACTTGCGCCGGCGACGTGCCGGACCGACCACTCCTCGTCCTGCCAGGACTCGCTCCGGCCGAAACCGCCGTACCGGTCGCCGGAGTCGGCTGCTTGACCGGTCGTTCTGTCGCCGCCTCTGGGGCGGTTGCGACGCGGGGACACGTGACACCTCACGGGGCAAGTCCGGACAGTTCCACTCCAGCCTACGGTCCGAAGTCCTGGGTACACGCCCTGCACGGCGTGAGACGGTGGCACCCACAGGGGCCAGTTACCGGAAAATCGCAACAACTTCACGGATGGCCGTGCCTTTGGCACGTGTCAGACGTTGTTGCCAGTGGGGGGAGTGACGCGTCGGCCGCAAGGAGGCATCAGGCGATGCGCGTGGGAACTTTTGTACTGGCCGCCCAATTCCCGGGCCAGGGGCAGGGGGAGGCACTGCACCGCGCGGTGCGGTCCGCCGAGGTGGCGGAGGAGTCCGGACTGGACTCGGTCTGGCTGGCCGAGCACCACTTCGTGCCGTACGGCGTGTGCCCGTCCGCGGTGACGCTCGCCGCCCTGCTGCTCGGCCGCACCCGCAGGATCCGCGTCGGCACCGCCGTGAGCGTCCTGCCCAACGCGCATCCGGTCGCGCTGGGCGAGCAGGCCGCGCTGCTGCACCTCGTCTCGGGAGGCAGGTTCTCCCTGGGCGTGGGCCGCGGCGGACCCTGGGTGGACCTGGAGGTCTTCGGCGGCGGCCTTCAGGCGTACGAGTCGGGCTTCCCGGAGTCCCTGGAGCTGTTGCTGCGCTGGCTGCGCGAGCCCCGTGTGGCCGCCCAGGGGGAACGATTCACCTTCCGTGAAGTCCCCGTCGTGCCGCGGCCCGACGAGCTGCTGGAGGGCCCGGGGGACGCCCCTGCGGGCGGTCCCGAGGTCGTCGTCGCCTGCACGTCTCCCCAGAGCGTGAAGCTCGCCGCGGAGCACGGGCTGCCGATGCTCCTCGGCATGCACTGCGGGGACGGCGAGAAGGCGGAGATGGTCGCCCTGTGGCGTACGCACGCGCTGGCGGCCGGACACGACCCGGACGAGGTCAGGGCCGCCGGCCATGTGTCGGCCGGCGTGGCCCAGATCGGCGACCGGCGGGCCGAGGCCGCCGAGACCCTGGTGAAGGCGATGCCCGGCTGGCTCAAGCTGGGCCTGGACGCCCATGTGACGGTCGACGGCCGGCACCGCGCCATGCGCGACCCCGTGGCGTACGCGGAACTGCTGTGCGGGCTGCATCCGGTGGGCCCGCCCCAGCTCGCCGCGGACCGGATCGCGGCGACCGCCGAGCGGACCGGCATCACGCGCTTCGCGCTCCTGGCCGAGGGCTCGGGCGATCTGGCCGCCACCGAGGAGAACGTCCGGCGCCTCGGCGCCGAGGTGCTGCCGCTGCTCGGCTGAGTCCCACGGGGCGTACGGAATCGCGCGGGGGGCGCACATG
Organism: Streptomyces sp. NPDC051907; assembly: GCF_040681075.1. NCBI lineage: Bacteria > Bacillati > Actinomycetota > Actinomycetes > Kitasatosporales > Streptomycetaceae > Streptomyces > Streptomyces sp. NPDC051907. The sequence goes on from NZ_JBFAYB010000001.1 coordinate 207,084, forward strand.
GAGTTCACGGTGGCTCAGCCGTCCGAGTGCGCTGCCGCTCCGACACCAGTCGCACCTCCCGCGATGCGGAGCGGCAGCAGAAGACTTCAGCAGTCGCGCAGTTCGGGCGACTGGTTGAGCAGCTGGGCGCGTACGGAGGTGAAGCGGGCGAGCCGCTCGTCGACCGAGGAGTCCAGCGGGAACACCGCGACGCGGTGGCAGTTCTGGAATGCCAGACGCACACCGAAGTGCCGCTGCAGTGCGCCTCGAATGGCGTCACTCGCGAGCGCGCGCAGCAGCTGACCACGTGCCTGCTCGTCCGGCGGGGGCGTCTGGTTGTCGGCGAAGTCCCCGCCGTCCACCTTCAGCTGTGCCACCAGAGAACTGATCATCTCCCATGCGAAGGGCAGGGAGGTCCGGACGCAGTCGACGAAGGCAGCTTCGTCGACCTCGCCTCGCTCGGCCTGTTCCAACAGCGCCGGTGAGACGTCGAGCGACATGGGTTCTCCTCTCGCGACCCCGAAGAAAACGGGGTCTTACGGGCAGGGAGGGAGGACGGCGACGTACGACGCCATACCAACGGCGTACGACGACGCAGAGTGCACGCGCGACGACCTCCCGCTTCCACGGTAAGTGCGCAGGCCGGAGGGCACCAGGAGATTGGGAGCACAACCGGCCAAATAACGAAGGGGGCTTCCGGGGCGAATCGCGCGCAACTGCTGGAGTCGAGTAGCGTTGCCGACCATGCGTCTCGTCATCGCCCGCTGCTCCGTGGACTACGCCGGCCGGCTCACCGCCCATCTGCCCTCAGCGCCCCGCCTGATCCTGGTCAAGGCAGACGGCAGCGTCTCCATCCACGCGGATGACAGGGCGTACAAACCGCTGAACTGGATGTCGCCTCCCTGCACTTTGAAGGAGGGCGGCGAGGACGGCGCGGCCGTGTGGACCGTCGTGAACAAAGCGGGCGAGAAACTGATCATCACGATGGAGGAGATCCTCCATGACTCCTCGCACGAGCTCGGCGTGGACCCCGGCCTGATCAAGGACGGCGTGGAGGCCCACCTCCAGGAACTGCTGGCCGACCGCATCGAGACGCTGGGCGAGGGCTACAGCCTGATCCGCCGCGAATACCCCACGGCCATCGGCCCGGTGGACATCCTGTGCCGGGACTCCGACGGCGTGACCGTGGCCGTGGAGATCAAGCGGCGCGGCGAGATCGACGGCGTGGAGCAGCTGACGCGCTATCTGGAGCTGCTCAACCGGGACCCGCATCTCGCGCCGGTGAAGGGCCTCTTCGCGGCGCAGGAGATCAAGCCGCAGGCGCGGGTGCTGGCGACGGACCGCGGGATCGGCTGCGTGGTGCTGGACTACGACGCGCTGCGAGGCATCGAGGACGACAAGCTCAGGCTGTTCTGAGGTCTCTGCTGAAGTCCGGTCGCGAGTATGCGCACGGCCCCGGGCGGCACCGCTGTCTCCAGGGGTCCTCGCACCACATGGTCGGTTTGATCAGACCGCGAGCAGTTTGTGCAGGCGCTCGGCTGGGGTCTCCCAGCCGAGCGTTTCGCGTAGGCGGCCGTTGAGTCCGGCGGCGACGGCGTCGAGGTGTTCGCACGTATGGAGCGGACAGATCGGCGCCCTTGCGGAAGCTCGCCGCCCGGGGCCGTACTGCGTCGTACGCGTCAGATGACCGGCGAGGAGGGCCCGCCGGGGTCCGAGGGGCTGGTCCCCGGCGCGCTGCTGCTCGACATGGGGGCGCTGGACGAGCTGGCGGGGCCGCTGGCGGAGGTCTCGCTCCCCGGCGAGCTCGGAGTCGTCGACGGACTGGGCGTCGTCGTCGGCGGCGTGGTCGGCGGGGTCGTGGGCGGCGTGGTCGGCGGCCTGCTCGTCGTCGGCGGCTTCGTCGTCGGGGGCTTGGTCGTCGTCGGAGGCTTCGTCTTCGTCGGCTTCCCGCCCGGCGTCGACGCGCTCGGCGAGGTCGTGGCGCCCGGCGTCGAGGCAGCGCCCGGGGACGTGCTCGCGCCCGGCGTCGGCGAGCCCGGGTCCTTCGGGTCCTTGGGCTCGGCGCCCGGGCCGCGGTCGGGGGTGTCGCTGGAGTCGGCGGCCGGCTCGTCGGCGTTCAGGCCGTCCTGGGAGCCGTCCTCGTTGGCCGACTGGCCGTTTCTGACCTTGCCGCCCGGCGGGTTCTCCTGGTCCGAGGTCGCGCCCAGCGTGACCACCGTGCCGAGCACGGCGGCGAGCAGCGCTCCGGCGCCGGCGGCGACCAGGTTGCGGCGGGCCCCGCCGAGCAGGGCGCGGCGCCCCGAGGGCTTCGAGGAGTCCGTCGAGGGCTCCTGGCGGCTGATGACCGTCGGGGCCTCCTCCGCGTGCCTGGAGGGCAGCACGGACTGGCCGAGGCCGGCCAGCGGCACGGCCGCCGCGTTGCCCCGGCCCGGCGAGGCCGACTCCTCGTACCGCGCGGCGGGCACTTCCTCGCCCGCCGGGGTGCGTCCGCCGAGCAGCGGGCCGCCGGCGCGGTCCGCGACGAGCGCGAGCGCCCGGCGTCCGGCGACGGTGCCGCTCTTGTCGGCGAGCGCGCCGCGCATGCCGATGGAGGCTTCCAGCTCGGCGCGCGCCCGGTCGAGGTTGCCGTTGCAGAGCGCGAGGACGCCCAGCTCGTGGTGGAAGTACGCCTCCTCGGCGACCTCTCCCGCTATTCGGGCGGCCTCCGAGCCGGCCCGCAGGACTCGCTCCCAGGCGCCCCAGTGCAGGCCCGCCGCGAGGGCGGGCGCGGCGCTGCGGGCCAGCAGCACGGCCGCGCTGTGGTGCCCGGCCTCACGGCCGGGGACGAGCGCGCTGAGCGCCGCGAGGATCGCGTCCGACTCGGCGACCGCGCGCTCGGGGGTGACCGAGGGGTGGGAGGCCCACCAGGCGTAGTGCTGGGCGGCGGTGTGGGCGTGCGCGGTCGCGTCCTGGGCGTAGCCCTTCTCCGTCAGCTGCGCGATCACTCCGGCCGCCAGCCGGTAGCGTCCGCCGACCGGGGAGAGCAGTCCGCAGCCCATCAGCTCGCCGAGCGCGGCGTCCGCGTGGGTGTCGCCGACGAGCGCCGGCAGGTGCGCCTGGTGCGGGACCTCGCCGCCGAGGGCCACGGCGAAGCGCAGGGTGTCGCGCGCGGACTCGCTCAGCCGGGAGGCGAGGAGCGCGGCGGGCGCGGCCCCCTCCCCCAGCGTCGGGAGCGGCACTTCGCCGCCCTCGGCCGCGTCGAAGGGGGCGTACGCGGCGAACGCCTCGGGGTCCTCGCGCAGCGCGTCGCACTGCCGCAGCAGCGCGCCCGCCTGGACGAAGCGCAGCGGCAGTCCCTCGGACTCGAACCAGAGGTCGCCCGCCCAGTTCGTCTCGTCCTCGCTCAGCGGGCGGTCGACGGTGCGCTGGAGCAGCTCCAGGGAGGCGCCGCGGCCCAGCCCCGCGAGGAGGACCTCTTCGAGGTGGGACTCGGCCGCGGGCGCGGCGACGTCGGGGGTGGCGGCGACCAGGAACGCGCACTCGGGCGCGGCGTCCAGCAGCTCGCTCAGGGCGGCGCCGCCGAACTCCAGGTCGTCGAGGAGGACGATGGCGCCGATGTCGCGGACGAAGCCCAGCAGGGCGAGCCGGTCGGGCCGGTGGTTCGGGGCGCTGTGGACGGCCGCGAAGAGCTCGTAGAGCAGCTCGGTGGGCGTGCGGCCGCCGCCGCTGAGCCGTACGACGCCGTCGGGCGCGAGCTCCGCGCACTCCTCGGCGACCACGTCGAGCAGGGCGCTGCGCCCGGAGCCGGCGGGTCCGGTCAGGCGCACCGAGCGGCCGCGGCCCAACAGCCGCACCAGGCGCTCGCGCTCCTCGTCGCGCTCCAGCAGCGCGGGCCGCGGCGAGGCGGGGCCCGCCGGGACGGGCGGCTGGGCGGCCCGGGCGCGCTCGACGCGTTCGGCGGCGCTGTGCCTGGCCGGCCGCGCGGGCTGGTCGCCCGGCGGGCAGGGCTCGATCTCGCTGCCGTCGACGGGGTTGACGGTCAGCAGGAAGTCGCCCGACACGAGCTGCACGGTGCGGGCGAGCGCGGGCGCGGACTGTCCGAAGTCCGGCGTGACGGCGTCACGCGGCGGCCGCGCCTGTCCCGCGGCGTCGCCGAAGCTGTCGTTGTCCATGGTCAAAGCCCCCCAGATGCGCGGCACGTGCCGCTGGGTCTTTCAATTCGGCAGGCGACCGAACCCTAGACCTTCGCTCAGTATCTCGGAACGGGCGGGGCGCCGCCCCGCCCGTGACGTCACAGTCCGGTGAGGATTGTGAGCGTCGTACGGTTCACACCCGGGGGAGCGATTCGGCCGCGATACCGCCTTCGATGGCGAGGATGCGGTGGAGCCTGGTCGCCACCAGCAGTCGCTGCATCTGCGGCGGCACACCGCGCAGCACCAGCCGCCGGCCGCACCGGCCGGCTCTGCGGTGCGCGCCCATGATGACCCCGAGCCCGGTGGCGTCCCAGGAGTCGAGGTGAGTGAGGTCGAGCACCAGGTCGCCGACTCCGTCGTCGACGGCGGTGTGCAGGACCGTACGGGCGTCCGCCGCGCTGCGGACGTCGAGGCGGCCCCCGACGACCAGCTCGGCGTGGTCGCCCCTGATGTGCATATGCGCTCCCCAAGAGTGCTTTGATGCCGTATGTGTCAGTGCCTGTGCCTGTGCGTCTGGTTCTGTCCGTCCGGCTGTCGGCTGTCCGACTTCTGTCTTGCAACAACTGACTGCCTCGTGGGCGGCACAGTTGCTGTTTGTAAGCGAACCGATACCGAATTCACTCCTGCGAGTGAGGTCATATCGGTCGTTGCCGGTCAGGTCGCCGGTCAGTACGTGTAGAAGCCTTGCCCGCTCTTGCGGCCGATGTCACCGGCGTCCACCATCCGGCGCATCAGCTCCGGCGGCGCGAACTTCTCGTCCTGGCACTCGGTGTAGATGTTGCCGGTGGCGTGCAGCAGGATGTCCACGCCGGTCAGGTCCGCGGTCGCGAGCGGGCCCATGGCGTGGCCGAAGCCGAGCTTGCAGGCGACGTCGATGTCCTCGGCGGAGGCGACGCCCGATTCGTACAGTTTGGCGGCCTCGACGACGAGCGCCGAGATCAGCCGGGTGGTGACGAAGCCGGCGACGTCGCGGTTGACGACGATGCAGGTCTTGCCGACGGACTCGGCGAACTCCCGGGTCCTGGCGAGCGTTTCGTCGCTGGTCTTGTAGCCGCGCACCAGCTCGCACAGCTGCATCATCGGGACCGGCGAGAAGAAGTGCGCGCCGACAACCCGCTCCGGACGCTCCGTCACAGCCGCGATCTTGGTGATCGGGATGGCGGAGGTGTTGGAGGCGAGGACGGCGTCGTCCCGTACGAGCTTGTCGAGCGCGCGGAAGATCTCGTGCTTGACCTCGAGCTTCTCGAAGACCGCCTCGACGACGATGTCCGCGTCCGCGACGGCGTCCAGGTCGGTGGTGGTCGTGATGCGCGCCAACGCCGCTTCGGCGTCGGAGGCTTCGAGCCTGCCCTTGGAGACGAACTTGTCAAAGGACGCCTTGATGCCGTCCTTGCCGCGCGTCAGGGCCTCGTCGGTGACGTCGCGCAGGACGACGTCCCAGCCCGCCTGGGCCGAGACCTGCGCGATGCCGGACCCCATGAGTCCGGCTCCGATGACGGCGAGCTTCCTGGCCACTGCGGCACCCCTTAACACGCGTTTACATATTCGCTCTCTGGCGGAGGTTAGCGGCAGTGAGGCGCGCTGTGGCGGCGAAGAGATGCGCGTCACGTCTCAGATGACGGACATCACACTGGTACGGCCCATCAAGCGTCGCGGACCGCGTACTTGAGCACCTTCTCCCCCAGCAGCTCCTCCATGTCGTCGAGGAGGACCAGGGTCTCGCGGGAGACCTCCGAAGGGCTGCGACCAGCCACCATCTGGCGTCCGATCCAGGCCATGACCGTGTCCTGGACCCAGGAGAGCTGCCCGGCGACGAGGACGGGGAGGGTGTCGTCGGGCCCCGCGCCGGTCTCCTGGCGGAGCGTCTCCTCGAGGTTCTCCAGGGCCTCGTGCTGGATGTGCCAGAGGCGGGAGCGCAGGGTGTGCGCGCCATGGACGACCGTCAGGAAGCGGTCGTAACCCGACATCAGACCCACCGAGGGCGATACCGCCTCGACTTGCTCGCGCAGTTCGCGCAGCACGGCCTCGGCGGCCGACTCCCCGGGTGCGCGTCCGCGCACGAAGCGGGAGAGCCGGTGGACGATGCCGGAGCTGCGGTCGAAGAAGAGGTCCTCCTTGGCGGGGAAGTAGTTGTAGACGGTGTTGACGGAGACGTCGGCGGCCTGGGCGATCTCCGCGATGGTCACCGCGTCGAATCCGCGCTCCAGGAACAGGCCCGTGGCCGTGTCCGAGATGTGCTGCCTGGTCTGCCGCTTCTTCCGCTCTCTCAGTCCCTCAGCCATGGCTTCATCCTAGCTTTCATGGTCTCGATGAAAACTTGGAGTCGTTGCAAAATTTAAGAGACTCTGTTTTTCTGGGGCCATGGCAATCATCAGCACCGCCGGCCTCGCCCGGACGTTCCAGACCAGGAACGGACCGGTCGAGGCCGTGCGCGGCATAGACCTGACCGTCCGCCCCGGCGAGATCCTCGGCTTCCTCGGCCCCAACGGCGCGGGCAAGACCACCACCCTCCGGATGCTCACCACCCTTCTGCCGCCCACCGGCGGCGCCGCCACGGTCGCGGGCCACGACCTCGTGAAGGACCCGGCGGCTGTACGGGCCAAGATCGGGTACGTCGCCCAGTCCGGCGGAGTCGACCCGAGCGAGACCGTGCGCGACGAGCTGGTCGTGCAGGGGCGGCTCTACCGGCTGTCCCGGTCCGAAGCGGTCGCCCGCGCCGAGGAGTTGGCGCGCGACCTCGGCCTGGTCGACGTCCTCGACCGCAAGACCGCCGCGCTCTCCGGCGGGCAGCGGCGCAGGCTCGACATCGCGATGGGCCTCGCCCACCGGCCCGAGGTGCTGTTCCTCGACGAGCCGACGACCGGTCTCGACCCGGGCAGCCGGGCGGATCTCTGGGAGCTCGTGCGCCGGCTGCGGGACGCCCACGGCACCACGGTCTTCCTGACCACCCACTACCTCGACGAGGCCGACGCGCTCTCCGACCGGCTGGTGATCGTCGACCGCGGCGCGGTCGTCGCGGAGGGCGCCCCGGCCGCGCTCAAGGCCGAGCACGGCTGCACGACCCTCCAGGACGCCTTCCTCGCGATCACCGGTCGCGGCCCCGCGCCCGTCGACACCGCTCCCGTAGCTGTTTAGGACCGAGCCGCTTAGGACCCCGCCATGCTGTTGCACGACACCGCGATCGTCTTCGGGCGGTACGCCCGCCAGACCCTGCGCTCCCCGTTCCAGATCCTCTTCGGCGTCCTGATGCCGCTGCTCTATCTGCTGTTCTTCGGTCCCCTGCTCACCGATGTGCCGCTGGGCGCGCGGGGCGACTCCTGGCAGGTCCTCGTACCGGGCCTGCTCCTCCAGCTCGGCCTCTTCGGCGCCTCGTTCGCCGGCTTCACGATCATCATGGAGAAGAACTGGGGCGTGGTGGAGCGGATGCGGGTGACCCCCGCGAGCCGGCTGGCGCTCATGCTCGGCCGGGTCCTGCGCGACGCCGCGCTCTTCGTCTTCCAGGCGGTGCTGCTGGTGCTGGCCGCGCTGGCGATGGGGCTGCGGGCGCCGGTGGGCGGCATCCTGATCGGCTTCGCCTTCGTGGCGCTGCTGACGTTCGCGCTGGCCGCGCTCTCCTACGCGCTGGCGCTGCGGCTCCGCACCCCGCAGGAGTTCGGCCCGGCGGTCAACGCGCTCGCCATGCCGTCGATGCTGCTGTCCGGGCTGATGCTGCCGATGACGCTGGCGCCGGGCTGGCTGGACGTCCTCTCGCACTTCATGCCGTTCCGCTATCTGGTGGACGCGATGCGGGACGCGTATGTGGGCGCGTACACGACGACGGCCATGCTGTACGGGGTGCTGGTCGCCGTGGGCCTGGCGGCGCTGGCCGTGACGGTGGGCACACGGACCTACCGGCGGGCCGGAGCGTAACTACGCTGGTCGCATGGTCAATCTGACGCGCATCTACACCCGCACCGGCGACCAGGGCACGACGGCCCTGGGCGACATGAGCCGCACCGCCAAGACCGATCTGCGTATCGCCGCGTACGCCGACGCCAACGAGGCCAACGCGGTGCTCGGCACGGCCGTCGCACTGGGGCAGCTGCCCGAGGAGGTCGTGAAGGTCCTCGTCCGCGTGCAGAACGACCTGTTCGACGTGGGCGCGGACCTGGCGACGCCGGTGGTCGAGAACCCCGAGTACCCGCCGCTGCGGGTCGAGCAGTTCTACATCGACAAGCTGGAGGCGGACTGCGACCGCTTCAACGAGGAGCTGGAGAAGCTGCGGAGCTTCATCCTGCCGGGCGGCACGCCGGGCGCGGCGCTGCTCCACCAGGCGTGCACGGTCGTACGGCGGGCCGAGCGCTCGACCTGGGCGGCGCTGGAGGTACACGCGGAGGTCATGAACCCGCTCACCGCGACGTACCTCAACCGCCTCTCCGACCTGCTCTTCATTCTGGCGAGGACGGCGAACAAGGAGGTCGGGGACGTGCTCTGGGTCCCCGGCGGAGACCGCTAGACCCCGACCCCGGCCACGCCCCTGCCGGGGGTCCGGGGGTCGCCCCCCGGGGGATGCAGCATTCTGGCGAGGACGGCGAACAAGGAGCTCGGGGACGTGCTCTGGGTACCGGGCGGAGAACGCTAGACCCGACTCCGGGGCGGTGACCGCCCGGCCGGGTCCTCACCGCTTGGTGAGGGACCGGTCGGCGCACGACTCCTCGTCGGGGAGGGACTGGGCCCGCTCCACCCGGACGGGCTCGGTCTCGGTCGGCGCCTGCTTCGGGAACAGCGTGTACCAGCCGCCGATCACCACGTTGAGGCCGATCACGAAGTACATCTTCTGCTGCCACATGCGCAGCGTCGCGGTGTCGCCGTCGCCGCCCACGTACCAGATCGCCGCCTGGAGCAGGAACGTCGCGACCACCGCGGCGACGATCCACCGCCCCGCCGTCCTCCACTCGTGGATCATGCGGCCCTTGCCGTACTTCGGCGGCTTGACCGGCGCGGGGGCGCCCCCGAAGCGGTGCGCGACCCGGGCGTCGACCCACTTGATGGTGGAGTGACCCAGGCCCACGGTGAAGCCGATGTAGACGGCGGCGAGGCCGTGCTTCCAGTCCGGCTCGGCGCCGTTCTTGAGGTCGATCGCCGTCACGACGAGGAGCACGATCTCCAGCAGCGGCTCCATCAGCAGCACGGCCGCGCCGAGCTTCGGCTTCTTGGCGATGTAGCGCAGCGCCAGTCCCCCGGCCAGCAGCACCCAGAAGCCGACTTCGCAGGCGACGATGAGCGTGACGATCACGGCTGTCTCCCTTCCTTCTCCTCAAGGCTCCCGTCCGCTCGGCCGTCTTTCGTCGTCGTCGGTGACGAAGTGGCACTGCATCCTTCGATGTAGCCGCTCCTCACCCGGGGCGTGGACGCTCACGCGGCGCCCGCCGTGTTTGATGGTTCCGTGACCGCTATCCCCCGCCCGCACCGCGACGACGTGCTGCTCGCCGTGGCCGGCGTCCTCGGCGGCCTGTTCCTCTACCTCATCGGTCTGGACAGCCACGGCAGCTCCGACTTCGGCTGGCGCACGCGCTGGCTGGCCCTGCTGCCGTTGGCCGTGCTCAGCGCGGCGGCGCTGCTGCGCCGATCCATGCCCCGCACGGCTCTGGGGATCGGCATCCTGATGGTGGCCGCCGACCAGTTCACGGTCGGCAGCATCGCCTCCATCGTCCTGTTCACCGACCTGGTGTACGCGGCCGTGCTCTACGGCACCCCGGCCGCCTCCCGTCGCATCCCGGCCGTGTGCGTGGCGCTCTCGGTCGCCGCGACCGCCACTGGTCTGGTCCTCCTGGACACCCCGGAGGCCGTGCTCTTCGGTCTGCTCGTGGCGATGGTGACGGTGGCCCCGGCCGGGACCGGGGTGAGCGTGCGCATCCACCGCGACGCCGCCGAGGCGGCGCGGCTGCGCGCCCGCCAGACCCAGCTGCTCGCGGAGATCGACCGCACGCAGGCGGTGACGGCCGAGCGCGCCCGGATGGCCCGCGAGCTGCACGACATGGTCGCCAACCATCTCTCGGCCATCGCCATCCACTCCACCGCCGCGCTCTCCATCGGCGACCCGAAGACGGCGACGGACGCGCTCTCGGTCATCCGCGAGAACAGCGTCGACGGCCTCGCGGAGATGCGCCGGCTCATCGGGCTGCTGCGGGACAGCGGCGGCCAGGCGCCCGCGGCCGCGCCGACGCTGGCGGGCGTGGACGCGCTGCTGGCACAGGCGCGGACCAACGGGGCGGGCAGCGGTCTGGAGTTCACGCTGGAAGACGCCCGCGAGGAGGGGCTCCAGCTGCCCGCGCCGGTGGAGATGGCCGCGTACCGCATCGTCCAGGAGTCGCTGACCAACGCCCTCAAGCACGCCGCGCCCGGGGTGGTCGCCGTCGCCCTGGAGCAGGACGAGCGCACGCTGCGGGTGCGGATCGCCAGTGCCTACGGGGACGGGCACGGCGAGCGGCCGGGGCCGCGCGCCCCCGGCTCCGGGGCAGGTCTGATCGGCATGCGCGAGCGCGTGGCGCTGCTGGAGGGGACGTTCGAGGCGGGGCCGGTCGGCGCGGCGGACGGCACGAAGATCTGGCAGGTACGGGCGGAGCTGCCCGTCGAGGAAGGGAACGGCACTGCATGACGATCCGGGTACTGGTCGCCGAGGACCAGAGCGCCGTGCGCGCCGGTCTGGTCCTCATCCTGCGCAGCGCGCCGGAGATCGAGGTCGTGGGCGAGGCGGCGGACGGCGAGGAGGCGGTGCGCCTGGCCCGCGAACTACGGCCGGATCTGGTGCTGATGGACGTGCAGATGCCTCGTCTCGACGGGGTGTCGGCGACCCGGCAGGTGGTCGGCGAGGGCCTCGCCGACGTCCTGGTGCTGACCACGTTCGATCTGGACGAGTACGTCTTCGGGGCGCTGCGGGCGGGGGCGGCCGGCTTTCTGCTGAAGAACACGGACGCGAAGGACCTGCTGGACGCGGTGCGGACGGTGGCGCGCGGCGAGGGGCTGATCGCCCCGGCCGTCACCCGCCGGCTGATCGCCGAGTTCGCTGCGCCCGGGCCCGTACGGTCCGAGAACGCGCCGGACCCCGCGGTCCTCGACGTGCTGACCCGCCGTGAGCGCGAGGTGCTCTCCTGCCTCGGCCAGGGTCTTTCGAACGCCGAGATCGCGGTGGCGCTCGCGATGGCGGAGGCCACGGTGAAGACCCATGTGAGCCGGCTGCTGGGCAAGCTGGAGCTGCGCAGCCGGGTCCAGGCGGCGGTCCTGGCGCAGGAGTTGGGGGTCTGAGCGAGAGCCGGGCGGCTTTGGTCTGGACCTATTGACGATTGGTCCAGACCTTCCTACTCTCACGGCACACGCTGCGGTGAGCTGTCGCAGGGTGCGCACTGCACGGACCACCCCGATCGTCCGTCCGCAACTCGAGGAGCACCCTTGAGAACCCGAATCCCCCTGCATCGAAGAGAGTTCAGCTCCAGAGCCGTCGCGGGACTGACCGCGCTGCTGCTCCCCCTGGCCGCCATGGTCGGCCTCGCCACCCCCGCCGAGGCGGCCGCCTCGGCCACCGCCACCTATGCCAAGGTCTCCGACTGGGGCAGCGGCTTCGAGGGCAAGTGGACGGTGAAGAACACCGGAACGACCGCCCTCAGCTCCTGGACCGTCGAGTGGGACTTCCCCTCCGGCACCGCCGTCGCCTCCGCGTGGGACGCGGACGTGACGAGCTCCGGCGCCCACTGGACCGCCAAGAACAAGAGCTGGAACGGATCCCTCTCCCCCGGCGCGAGCGTCACGTTCGGCTTCAACGGCACCGGCTCCGGTGCGCCCTCCGGCTGCAAGCTCAACGGCGGCTCCTGCGACGGCGGAAGCCTCCCCGGCGACAACCCGCCCTCCGCCCCCGGCGCCCCCACCGCCTCCGGCGTCACCGACACCTCGGTGAAGCTGACCTGGACCGCGGCTGCCGACGACAAGGGCGTCAAGAACTACGACGTCCTGCGCGACGGCACGACCGTCGCCACCGTCGCCGGCACGACGCACACCGACACCGGGCTGAGCGCCGGCGCCGACTACACGTACACCGTCAAGGCGCGCGACACCGCCGACCAGACCGGCCCGCAGAGCGCCGCGGTCTCCGTGCGCACCACCGGCGGCGGCCCGGGCCCCGACCCCGGCAGCAGGGTCAAGCTCGGCTACTTCACCGAGTGGGGCGTCTACGGCCGCAACTACCATGTGAAGAACCTGGTCACCAGCGGGTCCGCGGCGAAGATCACCCACATCAACTACGCCTTCGGCAACGTCCAGAACGGCCGCTGCACGGTCGGCGAGACCTTCCCTGCATACGAGAAGGCCTACACCGCCGACCAGAGCGTCGACGGCGTCGCCGACACCTGGGACCAGCCGCTGCGCGGCAACTTCAACCAGCTGAAGAAGCTCAAGGCGAAGTACCCGCATATCAAGGTGCTCTGGTCGTTCGGCGGCTGGACCTGGTCCGGCGGCTTCGGCCAGGCCGTGCAGAACCCGACGGCCTTCGCCCAGTCCTGCTACGACCTGCTCAACGACTCCCGCTGGGCCGGTCTGTTCGACGGCATCGACCTGGACTGGGAGTACCCCAACGCCTGCGGTCTGTCCTGCGACACGAGCGGCCCCGCCGCGTTCAAGAACATGATGCAGGCGATGCGCGCCAAGTTCGGCGGCAAGCTGGTCACCGCGGCCATCACCGCCGACGCCTCGAACGGCGGCAAGATCGACGCGGCCGACTACGCGGGGGCGGCGCAGTACGTCGACTTCTACAACGTGATGACGTACGACTTCTTCGGCGCCTGGGCCGCACAGGGCCCGACCGCCCCGCACTCCCCGCTCACCTCCTACTCCGGCATCCCGCAGCAGGGCTTCAACTCGGACGCGGCCATCGTGAAGCTCAAGGCCAAGGGCGTCCCGGGCAGCAAGCTGAACCTGGGCATCGGCTTCTACGGCCGCGGCTGGACCGGTGTGACCCAGTCCGCGCCCGGCGGCACGGCCACCGGACCAGCGCCCGGAAAGTACGAGCAGGGCATCGACGACTACAAGGAGCTGAAGGGAAAGTGCCCCGCCACCGGCACGGTCGCGGGCACGGCGTACGCGCACTGCGGCAGCCAGTGGTGGAGCTATGACACCCCGGCGACCATCAGCGGCAAGATGAACTATGTGAAGAACCAGGGCCTCAAGGGCGCGTTCTTCTGGGAGTTCAGCGGGGACACGGCGAGCGGCGAACTGGCGAACGCCGTCAGCGCGGGTCTGCAGTAGCAGAGCGGAGCCCGGGAGAGCGACTCTCCCGGGCTCCGTCATGTCCTCTGCGGGCCGACCCTGTAGGCACAGGGAACTCAGGCCACATTCACCCTCTGCCCGGGAGGCGCCGCCTCCAGCCAGGCCAGGAAACCGGTCAGCGCGTCCTCGCTCATCGCCAGCTCCAGCCGCGTGCCGCGGTGCACACAGCCGAGCACCACCGCGTCCGAGAGCAGCGCCAGCTCCTCCTCGCCCTCGGGAGTGCGGCGCGCGACCACCTCGATCGCGGAGCGCTCCAGCACGCGGCGCGGGCGAAGGGCGTACGAGAAGACCCGGAACCACTCGATCCGGTCACCGCTGTAGCGGGCCACGCCATAGACCCAGCCCTTGCCGGAGAGATCGGTCTCCTCCGGAACGTTCCAGCGCAGACTGCAGTCGAAGGTGCCGCCCGAGCGCTGGATCAGCCGCCGGCGCAGCCCGAAGACGAACAGCCCGATCACTACCAGTGCGACGACCAGGCCGCCCACAAGAAGAGCGAGGAACATCTCCACCGACCTCCTCGCATCGTCCAGTAAACGGGATACCGCTCGTACCTTCACCTGCATTGCCTCAGCCGCGGCACGGTCTGGAGAAGTCCAGCTCGGGCCGCGGCTGAGTCGAAAACTGTCGGCGGGGCGGCTAGCGCACCGCCACCGCGCGCAGACGGACGTCGGCGCGCCGCTCGGCGGCGGCGTCGGAATCCGACTGCGCACGCTCCAGCGCACGCTCGGCGCGCTGGGCGTCGATCTCGTCCGCCAGCTCGGCGATCTCCGCCAGCAGCGAGAGCTTGTTGTCCGCGAACGAGATGAAACCGCCGTGGACAGCAGCGACGACGGTCCCGCCCTCACTCGTACGGATGGTCACCGGGCCCGATTCCAGCACACCGAGAAGCGGCTGGTGACCGGGCATGACGCCGATGTCGCCGGACGTGGTGCGCGCGACGACCAGGGTGGCCTCGCCGGACCAGACACTGCGGTCCGCGGCGACCAGCTCGACGTGCAGCTCAGCAGCCAAGGTTGGCTCCTCGGGTCACCACCCGGCGGTTCTGCCGGGTGTTGGGTCATAAGTCTAATAGCGAGCTCGGCGCCGAGGCGCCGGGGCCCTGTCCCCGGCTGAATACCGGGGGTCCCGGGGGTGTCCCCCCAGGGGTGAAGCGGGGCGCGGAGAAGGGGGCGGGACGGCGCCCGCCCCCTTCCCTGAGTCACGGGACTCAGGAGACGCCGAGCTCCTTGGCGTTGGCCTTGAGGTCCTCGAGGCCACCGCACATGAAGAACGCCTGCTCGGGGAAGTGGTCGTACTCACCGTCGCAGATCGCGTTGAACGCGGCGATCGACTCGTCGAGCGGAACGTCCGAACCGTCCACGCCGGTGAACTGCTTCGCCGCGTGGGTGTTCTGGGACAGGAAGCGCTCGACACGACGGGCACGGTGGACAACGAGCTTGTCCTCCTCGCCCAGCTCGTCGATACCGAGAATCGCGATGATGTCCTGGAGGTCCTTGTACTTCTGCAGGATTCCCTTGACGCGCGTGGCGGCGTCGTAGTGCTCCTGCGTGATGTAGCGCGGGTCCAGGATGCGGGACGTGGAGTCCAGCGGGTCCACGGCCGGGTAGATGCCCTTCTCGGAGATCGGACGGGAGAGAACCGTCGTCGCGTCGAGGTGGGCGAACGTGGTGGCCGGGGCCGGGTCGGTCAGGTCGTCCGCGGGGACGTAGATCGCCTGCATCGAGGTGATCGAGTGACCGCGGGTCGAGGTGATGCGCTCCTGGAGGAGACCCATCTCGTCGGCCAGGTTCGGCTGGTAGCCCACCGCGGAGGGCATACGGCCGAGCAGGGTCGACACCTCGGAACCGGCCTGGGTGAACCGGAAGATGTTGTCGATGAAGAAGAGCACGTCCTGCTTCTGCACATCGCGGAAGTACTCCGCCATGGTCAGACCGGCCAGGGCGACGCGCAGACGGGTGCCCGGGGGCTCGTCCATCTGGCCGAAGACCAGCGCGGTCTTGTCCAGAACGCCGGCTTCCTCCATCTCGACCATGAGGTCGTTGCCCTCACGGGTGCGCTCGCCGACGCCCGCGAAGACCGAGACACCGTCGTGCAGCTTGGCCACACGAACGATCATTTCCTGGATCAGAACGGTCTTGCCGACACCGGCTCCACCGAACAGACCGATCTTTCCACCCTTGACGTACGGGGTGAGAAGGTCGACGACCTTCAGGCCGGTCTCGAACATCTCGGTCTTCGACTCGAGGTCCGCGAAGGCCGGGGCCTTGCGGTGGATCGCCCAGCGCTCGGCGTCGGCGACCGTGGAGGCGTCGTCGTTGAGCACGTGACCCAGCGTGTTGAACACGCGGCCCTTGGTGACGTCGCCGACGGGCACGGTGATGCCGTTGCCGGTGTTCGTCACGGGGGCCTGGCGGACCAGGCCGTCGGTGGGCTGCATCGAGATGGTGCGGACGAGGCCCTCGCCGAGGTGCTGTGCGACCTCGAGCGTCAGGGTCTTCTTGGCGCCGTCCTCAGCCGGGTCTGCGACCTCGACGTGAAGGGCGTTGTAGATCTCCGGCATCGCGTCGACGGGGAACTCCACGTCGACGACCGGGCCGATGACCCGGGCGACGCGGCCCGTGGCTGCGGCCGTCTCAACAGTGGTCGTCATTACTTGTCACTCCCCGCGGTCGCGTCGGCCAGGGCGCTCGCGCCACCGACGATCTCGCTGATTTCCTGGGTGATTTCGGCCTGGCGGGCCGCGTTGGCAAGTCGGGAGAGCGTGTTGATCAGCTCGCCCGCGTTGTCGGTCGCCGACTTCATCGCGCGGCGGGTGGCGGCGTGCTTGGAAGCAGCCGACTGCAGCAGCGCGTTGTAGATGCGGCTCTCGACGTACCGGGGCAGCAGGACGTCCAGGACGTCCTCCGCCGACGGCTCGAAGTCGTACAGCGGGCGCAGCTCGTCCTTGTCGCCCGCCTCCTTCGCGACCTCGTCGAGGCTCAGCGGGAGCAGCCGGGAATCGACTGCCTCCTGCGTCATCATCGAGACGAATTCGGTGTAGACGATGTGGAGCTCGTCCACGCCGCCCTCCGAGGTCGCCAGGTCGATGGCCGCGATCAGCGGACCGGCGATCTTCTTGGCGTCCGCGTACGACGGCTCGTCCGTGAATCCGGTCCACGAGTCGGCCAGCTTGCGCTCGCGGAAGTTGTAGTGCGCGATACCGCGGCGGCCGACGACGAACGTGTCGACCTCCTTGCCCTCGCGCTCCAACTTCGCGGTCAGCTTCTCCGCGGCCTTGATGGCGTTGGAGTTGAAGGCGCCGGCCAGGCCGCGGTCGCTGGTAAGCAGCAGGACCGCAGCACGGGTCGGGTTCTCCGCCTCGGTGGTCAGCGGGTGCTTGTCGTTCGCACCCGTGGCCACCGCGGTGACCGCGCGCGTCAGCTCGGTCGCGTACGGCGTCGACGCCTGCACCTTGCGCTGGGCCTTGACCACGCGCGAGGCGGCGATCATCTCCATCGCTTTGGTGATCTTCTTCGTCGCCGTGACGGATCGGATGCGACGCTTGTAGACCCGGAGCTGGGCTCCCATGAGTCAGGTCCCTTCCGTCGTCACTTGGAGACGTTGACGGCGGCCGGGGCGTCCTCGCCGAGCAGCTTGCCGTCGGAGGTCTCGAACTGCTTCTTGAACGCCGCGATCGCGTCGCCCACGGCCTGGAGCGTGTCGTCGGAGAGCTTGCCGCCCTCGCGGATGGAGCGCATCAGGCCCTGCTCGTTCTGGTGCAGGTAGCCGAGGAGCTCACGCTCGAAGCGGCGGATGTCGCCGACCGGGACGTCGTCCATCTTGCCGGTGGTGCCGGCCCAGACGGAGACGACCTGGTTCTCGGTGGGCATCGGCTCGTACTGAGCCTGCTTCAGCAGCTCGACCATGCGCTGACCGCGCTCCAGCTGCGACTTCGACGCGGCGTCCAGGTCGGAGCCGAAAGCGGCGAACGCCTCGAGCTCGCGGAACTGGGCCAGGTCGACGCGGAGCCGGCCGGAGATCTGCTTCATGGCCTTGTGCTGGGCCGAGCCGCCGACGCGGGAGACCGAGATACCGACGTTCAGGGCCGGACGCTGGCCGGCGTTGAACAGGTCGGACTCCAGGAAGCACTGGCCGTCGGTGATGGAGATGACGTTGGTCGGGATGAACGCCGACACGTCGTTGGCCTTGGTCTCGACGATCGGCAGACCCGTCATCGAGCCCTTGCCCATCTCGTCGGAGAGCTTGGCGCAGCGCTCCAGCAGACGCGAGTGCAGGTAGAAGACGTCGCCCGGGTAGGCCTCGCGGCCCGGCGGACGGCGCAGCAGCAGCGACACGGCGCGGTAGGCGTCGGCCTGCTTGGACAGGTCGTCGAAGACGATCAGGACGTGCTTGCCCTGGTACATCCAGTGCTGGCCGATGGCGGAGCCGGTGTACGGCGCCAGGTACTTGAAGCCGGCCGGGTCGGACGCCGGGGCGGCGACGATCGTCGTGTACTCGAGCGCGCCGGCCTCTTCCAGGGCGCCGCGCACGGACGCGATGGTGGAGCCCTTCTGGCCGATGGCGACGTAGATGCAGCGCACCTGCTTGTTCACGTCGCCCGAGCGCCAGTTGTCGCGCTGGTTGATGATCGTGTCGACGGCCAGAGCGGTCTTGCCGGTCTGCCGGTCGCCGATGATCAGCTGACGCTGGCCACGGCCGATCGGGGTCATGGCGTCGACGGCCTTGTAGCCGGTCTCCATCGGCTCGTGGACCGACTTGCGCTGCATGACGCCGGGCGCCTGCAGCTCGAGGGCGCGGCGGCCCTCGGTCTCGATCTCGCCGAGGCCGTCGATCGGGTTGCCGAGCGGGTCGACGACGCGACCCAGGTATCCCTCGCCTACGGCGACGGACAGGACCTCGCCGGTACGGGTGACCGACTGACCCTCCTCGATACCGCTGAACTCGCCGAGGACGATCGCACCGATCTCGCGCTCCTCGAGGTTCAGGGCGAGACCAAGGGTGCCGTCCTCGAACTTCAGCAGCTCGTTCGCCATGGCCGAGGGCAGACCCTCGACCTTCGCGACGCCGTCGCCGGCCATGCTGACCGTGCCGACCTCCTCGCGCGAGGCCGCGTCCGGCTTGTACGACTGGACAAAGTTCTCCAGCGCGTCCCGGATCTCCTCCGGCCGGATCGTGAGCTCCGCCATCTGGGTTCCCTGCTCTCCTTGTTGGGCCCGAAGTTTCTTAAGGGGTCTGGGGGCCGACCCCCAGGAATCTTCTGCAATCTCTGCACGGCCCAACCGGGCCGCTCGTACTGGTCCTGCTTGTTCTGTTGTGCGCGGCCTGTCAGCCGGCGATACGACGGGTCGCCTCTGCGAGACGGTCCGCGATCGTGCCGGTGATGACCTCGTCGCCGACGCGCACCGAGATCCCGCCGAGGACCTCGGGGTCCACGTCCAGGTTCAGATGCATCTGGCGGCCGTAGAGCCTCGCCAGTACGCCGCCGAGGCGCTGCTTCTGCTGGTCGGTGAGCGGTACCGCCGACACGACGACCGCCACCGTCCGGTCCCTGCGCGCCGCAGCGAGCTTGGACAGGGAGTCGAGTCCCTGTTCCAGGCTACGTCCCCGCGGCACGGTGACCAGACGGACGACCAGTCGCACGGTGACCGGGTTGGCCTTGCCGCCGAGCAGGCTGGTGACCAGCTCGCCCTTGGCGGCGCGGGTGGCCGTCTTGTCGGTCAGCGCGGCCCGCAGGTCCGCGTTGGACGCGACGATCCGGCCGAACCGGAACAGCTCGTCCTCGACGTCGTCGAGCGCGCCGGCCTTCTGGGCCGCGCTGAGGTCGGCGGTGGCCGCCAGCTCCTCGAGCGCGTCCACCAGGTCGCGCGACTGCGACCAGCGGGCACGGACCATGCCGGAGACCAGGTCGGCACTCTCGCCGCTGACCTGACCGCCGAGGAGCCGCGCGGCCAGCTCGGCCTTCGCCTCGCCTGCCTGCGCCGGGTCGGTCAGGACCCGACGCAGCGACACCTCGCGGTTGAGCAGCTCGGTGACGGCGGCCAGCTCCTCAGCGAGCTTCGCGGCGTCGACCGAGGTGTTGTCGGTCAGCGCGTCGAGGGACTCACGTGCGGCAGCCAGCGCCTCGCGGCTCGCTCCGTTCATCGCGCGGCCTCGGCCTTCTCCTCGAGCTCGTCGAGGAAGCGGTCGATCACACGGCTCTGTCGGGCCTGGTCCTCGAGGGACTCGCCGACGAGCTTGCCGGCCAGGTCGGTGGCGAGCTTGCCCACGTCCTGGCGGAGCGCCGAGGACGCGGCCTTGCGGTCCGCCTCGATCTGGGCGTGGCCGGCAGCGATGATCTCCTCGCGCTGCCGCTGGCCTTCCGCCTTCATCTCCTGGATGATCGCGGCGCCCTGCTCGGTCGCCTCCTGGCGCATCCGGGCGGCCTCGTGGCGGGCCTCGGCGAGCTGAGCCTTGTACTGCTCGAGCACGCTCTCGGCCTCGATCTTGGCCGCGTCGGCCTTCTCGATGCCACCCTCGATGGCCTCACGGCGCTCTTCCAGAACCTTGTTGATGTTCGGGAGGAGCTTCTTGGCGAGGAAACCGAAGACGATGACGAAGGCGATCAGGCCGATGACGAGCTCGTCGGGATGCGGGATGAGCGGAGGCTGCTCCTCCGCCGCTGCCGCAAGGAACAGAGCGTTCACATCAGTGCCTTCCGTGAAAAGAGTTGGGCTGTCCAGTCGGCTTACTTGTAGACGAAGCCCATGACGATGCCGATGAGGGCGAGCGCCTCACAGAAGGCGAAACCCATGATCTGGTTGGTGCGGATCAGGCCGGCCGCCTCAGGCTGACGGGCCAGGGCCTGGGTGCCGTTACCGAAGATGATGCCGACGCCGACGCCGGGGCCGATGGCGGCGAGGCCGTAGCCGATCGCGGAGACGTTGCCGGAGACAGTGTTCTCGGCGGCGAGGGTCTGGAGAACGGACATGCCGGATCTTCCTTCTCTTTCAAGGACCCGGTGGGGGTTGGCCACCGGACGTCTGGTTGGGGTTGAGCGAATGGGGCTTGGCTCAGTGGTGCTCGGCGAGCGCGCCCTGGATGTAGCTGGAGGCCAGGAGGACGAAGACGTACGCCTGGACGGCCTGGATGAAGAGCTCGAACGCGGTCATCACCAGGACCATGACGAAGGAGGCGCCGGCGTAGACGAAGCCGAGTCCGTTCATCAAGTACCAAGTGGCGATGGTGAACATCACGATCAGCAGGTGGCCCGCGAACATGTTCGCGAAGAGCCGGACCGCGTGTGTGAACGGCCGGATGATCAGGTTCGAGAAGAACTCCAGGACGACGACCAGCGGAAGAATGGCGCCGAGTTCCTTGTTGTACCCGGTGATGTTCTTCCAGCCGCCGACGAAGCCGTGCTTCTTGAAGGTCAGGCTGACCCAGAGCACGTACACGATCAGGGCGAGCGCCGCCGGGAACGCGATGAGCGAAGTCACCGGGAACTGGGCGAGCGGAATGATCGACCAGAGGTTGAGAATCCAGACGAAGAAGAAGAGCGACACCATCAGCGGGACGTACTTCTCACCGTCCTTCTTGCCAATGATCTCGTAGACGATTCCACGGCGGACGAAGTCGTAGCCGGCTTCGCCGACCATCTGCATCTTGCCCGGCACCAGCTTCGGCTTGTTGAAAGCCGCCCAGAAGAAACCGACGACCACGACGGTGCCGAGCAGAGCGAGCAGCATCGGCTTGCTGAACTCGAAGCCGCCCACCGTGAAGAGGGGCTCATACATGAAGGTGTGGAGGCCGGGAGCTTCGAAGCCACACCCTGGAATGAGGAGGTGACACTTCGCGTCGAAGGCGAGCATCTGGGGGTCAGCACTCACCGCGGGCTCCTTCAGCGTGGCGCATAGGTACGGCAACCTCGTTGTGTCGGCGCGGCGCGCAGCCGCGGTTCGGCACTGGACTGGTGTTACGGATGTGGGGGCGGCTGTCAGGCATTGAGCCTCGCGATCGGACAGGCGTCAGCTCAGATGCCCGCGCCCGCAGTGCCGCAGTTGGCACCGGACGATAGCAGGATCCCGATCGGGCATTTATCCCGGCCCTACCCCTCACGTCGGCGACCCGGCCTTCTCGGACTTCTCAGCCTTGACCGAGTCGGGGTCGACGTAGAGGATCTTGGCCTTCATATACGCACGCGCCTGCGCGGCGACCCAGACGATGGTCGCCGCGAGCAGCGTGAAGGCGAAGGCCTTGGGGTTGAACAGGGTGGTGTCCTTGAACGCTGCCATGAAGACGAAGAGCAGCAGCAGCT
Organism: Streptomyces sp. NPDC051907; assembly: GCF_040681075.1. Lineage (NCBI taxonomy): Bacteria > Bacillati > Actinomycetota > Actinomycetes > Kitasatosporales > Streptomycetaceae > Streptomyces > Streptomyces sp. NPDC051907. The sequence goes on from NZ_JBFAYB010000001.1 coordinate 228,822, forward strand.
GAGCCGTGTAGAGCATCAGCCCCATGGCCTGGAACAGCTGCGGAAGCGATTTGGCCGTCCGCTGGAGCACGACCATGCCGATCCCCATGAAGAGCATGACCACCAAGGTGCCGACCACGGCTCCGAGCGCCCCCTTGCCACCGGCGACGACCCCGCTGACCACCGCGGCGACGACGCCTGCGGCAGCGGTGGGTACGGCGGTCTGAAGGAGAGTGCGGGCGTCGTTGGACGGCATGGCGGCAGCTCCGCTTGCTGGTGGGGGCAGTGGTGTCGTCATGGACGAGCGTAATCCCGGTCCGAGTTGTGCCTCGGGGCCAAGGAACCGTCGCACTACGGTCCTTCGGCTCTGTCTCCGGGTCTCGTGAACGGTATCACAAACTATTTGATGAGGTCTTTACCCAGGGAGTGTGCCAACCATCACACATGAGAGTGACCCCGCGCGTGTGTGCAGCCCGGGAAGCCGCTTTGTCTGGTAATGGGGCTCATGTCCGGGCGGATCAACCGCGGGTGCCGGCCTTGCGTCGGTCCGGGAAGCGCGAACGGGGGCCGATCGCTGTCGCCCCGTTGACGCCCGCGGGCACCGGGGTGCGCTCGGGGATCCCCTCCGCGCGCGGCTCCTGGCCCTCGTACGACAGCGCGGGCGCGGGCTCCGCCCGGCGGACCCTGCGGCGGCGGTAGCGGGGCGGCACGAACGCCTCGGCCCAGTGCGGGGCGCGCGGGGTGAAGCGCGGCAGCAGCAGGAGCACCAGGCCCACCGCGCTCAGCACGACGATGACGAGCACGATCCACATCGACGCCGAGTGCACCGAGTACGCGACGACGCCGAAGGCGATCAGCGCCGACCAGAAGTACATGATCAGGACAGCGCGGCTGTGCGAATGCCCGATCTCCAGCAGCCGGTGGTGCAGATGCCCGCGGTCGGCGGCGAACGGCGACTGCCCCTTCCAGGTGCGCCGGACGATCGCGAGCACCAGGTCGGCGACCGGGATCGCGATGATCGTCAGCGGCAGCAGCAGCGGGATGAAGACCGGCAGCGCCGCGTGCGTGGCCTCGCGGGTGCTGCCCTCGAAGATCTTCAGGGCGTCCGGGTCCACCTGCCCGGTCACCGAGATCGCGGCCGCGGCGAGCACCAGGCCGATCAGCATCGAGCCGGAGTCGCCCATGAAGATCCGCGCGGGATGCATGTTGTGCGGCAGGAAGCCCAGGCACATGCCCATCAGGATCGCGGTGAACAGGGTCGCCGGCGCGGCCGCCTCGATCATGTACCCGAACCAGATGCGGTACGAGTAGAGGAAGAACGCGGCGGCGGCGATGCAGACCATGCCGGCGGCCAGGCCGTCGAGGCCGTCGACGAAGTTCACGGCGTTGATGGTGATGACGACCAGGGCGACGGTCAGCAGGGTGCCCTGCCAGGAGGTCAGCGAGACGGTGCCGACGCCGGGCACGGGGATCCACAGGATCGTCAGACCCTGCATGACCATCACGCCCGCGGCGATCATCTGGCCGCCCAGCTTGATCAGGGCGTCGATCTCGAACTTGTCGTCCAGGACGCCGATGATCCAGATCAGGGCCGCGCCGGAGAGCAGCGCACGCGGTTCGTTGGACAGCTCGAAGACGCTGTTGAGGTTCTGCAGATGGTCGGCGACGAGCAGTCCGGCGCACAGTCCGAAGAACATGGCGATGCCGCCGAGTCTCGGCGTCGGCTCGCGGTGCACATCGCGGGCGCGGATCTCGGGCATCGCACCGGTCGCGATGGCGAACTTGCGCACCGGCCCGGTGAGCAGATAGGTCACCGCGGCCGTGACGCAGAGCGTCAGCAGGTAATCACGCACGGGCTGCCCCACAGGAATCGCTGGCCATCTCAGCCCCACACCCTAGCTCTGGTAGCCACATGCTTGAGGACATACGAGGGGCCGCGATGGTTGCACCTGGCGCGGCTACCCCCGATAAGGCGGAAATCTACCGGCCAGCTCCCGCACCTCGGCACGGACCGTCCGCGCCTGCTCGCCCTCGGCCCGCAGCCCCGCCGTGAACAGCCCCGCGATACGGGCCATTTGGGCCTCCCCCATGCCCTGGGTGGTGACGGCGGCGGTGCCCAGCCGAAGGCCCCGGCCGTCGCCGTACGGCAGCGCGCAGGTGTCCAGGACCACACCGGCGGCGGCGAGCCGGCCGCGGGCGGACCGGCCGTCCACGCCGAGCGGGGTGGGATCGGCGCTGATCAGATGGGTGTCCGTGCCCCCTGTGAGAACCGCCATGCCCTCCCCCGCCAGCCCGTCGGCCAGCACCCGGGCGTTGGCGACGACCTGATGGGCGTACGCCGTGAACGCCGGGGTCGCCGCCTCGCCGAAGGCGACGGCCTTGGCGGCGATCGTGTGCATCTGGGCGCCGCCCTGGGTGAAGGGGAACACCGCCCGGTCGATGCGCTCGGCGAGCTCCGACCCGCACAGGATCATCCCGCCGCGCGGGCCGCGCAGCACCTTGTGCGTAGTGGCGCAGACCACATCGGCGTACGGGACCGGGCTGGGGGCCGCGCCGCCGGCGATCAGGCCCATGGGGTGGGCGGCGTCGACGATCAGATACGCGCCCGCCTCGTCGGCGATGTCGCGGAAGGTCTCGTAGTCGGGGTGGCGGGGGTAGGAGATCGAGCCGCAGACGATCGCCTTGGGGCGGCGCCGCCGGGCGAGGTCGCGGACCTGCTCGTAGTCGATCAGGCCGGTCTCGGCGTCGACGCCGTAGCCGACGAAGTCGAACCAGCGGCCGGAGAAGTTCGCGGGCGAGCCATGGGTGAGATGGCCGCCGTACGGGAGTCCCATGGCGAGCACGGTGTCGCCGGGCTTGAGCAGGGCCGCGTACGCCGCCAGGACGGCGGAGGAGCCGGAGTGGGGCTGCACGTTGGCGTGCTCGGCGCCGAAGAGCGCGGTGGCCCGCTGGACGGCGAGCCGCTCGGCCACGTCGACCAGCTCGCAGCCGCCGTGGTGGCGGGCGCCGGGATAGCCCTCGGCGTACTTGTTGGCCAGCGGCGACGCGAGGGCGGCCAGCACCGCCGGCGAGGTGAAGTTCTCGGCCGCGATGAGCTGGAGGGTCTCGCTCTGGCGGGTCTGCTCGCCGAGGATCACCTCGGCGATCTCGGGGTCCTGGCGGCGCAGCGCGCCGAAGTCGGCGTGGGCGACGGGCAGGGCGGCGGCGGCTGTGTCTGCGGTGGCGGTGACCGGCATGGGTGGCTCCAGGCCTCGCGCGGAGGGGCGGCGCTTCCAATGTAGGCCGGGGTTGCGCGGCTTGCCTGGTTATCGGCGGATTCCGGTGACGGCGTCGGCTCGCGACGCGTCTGCCCCGCGGGCACCTCGTGGTCCGGGAGGCGGGGGCGGGGGGGCAGAGGCGGGGCGGGAGGCCCTGGGCGGCTCAGCCTCGGGGCGGGACGCCCGTGAGCGCTGTCAGGACCGGGTCCAGGGCTTGGTTGATCTCGTCGCCGATCGAGCGGAAGAAGGTGATCGGCGCCCCGTACGGGTCGTACACCTCGTCCGCGTCCGGGCTCGGCGCCAGCAGCCAGCCGCGCAGCGCCGCCGCCGCCCGCACCAGCGCACGGGCGCGTTCCACGACCCCCTCGGACCGCGCGTCCGGCAGCGTCGCGGGGTCTATGGCCCGCACCAGCCGGGTGAACTCCTTCAGGGTGAAGGTCCTGAGACCGGCCGAGTGGCCCATCGAGATCACCTGGGCCCGGTGGTCCCGGGTCGCGGTGAGGACCAGGTCCGCGCGGATGACGTGCTCGTCCAGCAGCTCCCGGCCCACGAAGCCCGTCGCGTCCGCGCCGAAGTCCGCGAGGACGACCTCCGCGTTGGCCTCCATCGGGGCGCCCTCGTGCCCCCAGGTGCCCGCGCTCTCCACGATCACGCCGCCCGTGAGCGGATCGCCGAGGCGGTCGCTCAGGGCATGCCGCGTCAGCCGCTCGGTGATCGGCGAGCGGCAGACGTTGCCGGTGCTGACGTGGAGGATGCGGAAGGCGGACGCACTGAACTCGGACCCCGCTATGCCACGCCCCTCAGGGGCGGTCAATTGGCCACCTCGAGGTCGGGTACGACCTTGCGCAGCTCGTCCGCAACGAGCGCTCCCTCGCGCAGCAGGACCGGGACCTTGCCCGTGACGTCGACGATGGAGGAGGGGACGATGCCCGGGGTCGGGCCGCCGTCCAGGTAGACCGAGACGGAGTCGCCGAGCATCTCCTGGGCCGCGTCGCAGTCCTCCGGCGAGGGGTGCCCGGTCAGGTTCGCGGAGGAGACCGCCATCGGGCCCACCTCGGTGAGCAGCTCGATCGCGACCGGGTGCAGCGGCATCCGGACGGCGACGGTGCCCCGGGTGTCGCCGAGGTCCCACTGGAGGGACGGCTGGTGCTTGGCGACCAGCGTGAGCGCGCCCGGCCAGAAGGCGTCGACGAGCTCCCACGCCTGCTCGGAGAAGTCGGTGACCAGGCCGTGCAGGGTGTTCGGGGAGCCGATCAGGACGGGGGTGGGCATATTGCGGCCGCGCCCCTTGGCCTCCAGCAGGTCGGCGACCGCCTCCGAGCTGAAGGCGTCCGCGCCGATGCCGTACACGGTGTCGGTGGGCAGCACGACCAGCTCGCCGCGACGGACGGCCGATGCGGCTTCGCGCAGACCGGTCGTACGGTCGCTCGCGTCGTTGCAGTCGTATCGCCGAGCCATCAGAGGGCCTCCTCGTACACGTACTGGATCGGGGTCGTCACGGCATGGCCTTGCGTGCCGTCGCGAAGCGCGGTCGCTTGTTCAGGTCCGGGTGGTCGGCCGCGTCCGCCCAGCCGGCCTCCTCGTTGAAGATCCACGGGACCTGGCCGCCCTGGGTGTCGGCGTGCTCGATCACGACGAGGCCGCCGGGCCGCAGCAGCCGGTGGGCGGTGCGCTCGATGCCGCGGATGGTGTCGAGCCCGTCCTCGCCGGAGAACAGCGCCATGTCCGGGTCGTGGTCGCGCGCCTCGGGGGCGACGTACTCCCACTCGGTGAGCGGGATGTACGGCGGGTTGGAGATGACCAGGTCGACCTGGCCGTCCAGCTCCGGCAGCGCGCTCAGGGCGTCGCCCTGGTGGATGGCGACGCGGGAGCCCTCGGCGTTCTTGCGGGTCCACCTCAGCGCGTCCTCGGACAGCTCCACGCCGTGCACCCGCGAGCGCGGCACCTCCTGCGCCATGGCGAGCGCGATGGCGCCGGAGCCCGTGCACAGGTCGACGATCAGCGGCTCGACGACGTCCATGGCCCGCACGGCGTCTATGGCCCACCCGACGACCGACTCGGTCTCGGGGCGCGGCACGAAGACGCCGGGGCCGACCTGGAGCTCCAGATAGCGGAAGAAGGCGCGGCCGGTGATGTGCTGGAGCGGCTCGCGGGCCTCGCGGCGGGCGACGGCCTCCCAGTACCGGGCGTCGAAGTCCCCGTCCGGGACGTTGTGCAGCTCTCCCCGCTTCACGCCGTGCACGAAGGCGGCGAGCTCCTCCGCGTCGAAGCGCGGTGAGGGCACGCCGGCGTCGGCCAGCCGCTGGGTGGCCTGGGCCACCTCGGCAAGCAGCAGGTTCACGCGGTCCTCCGGGCTGAGCGGTGTGCGGGTGGTACGGGGGTACTGCGGGTGCGGCGGGGGTACTGCGGGTGCTACTGGGCGGCGGCGAGCTTGGCCGCGGAGTCGGCGTCGACGCAGGCCTGGATCATCGCGTCCAGATCGCCGTCGAGCACCTGGTCCAAGTTGTACGCCTTGAAGCCGACGCGGTGGTCCGAGATCCGGTTTTCCGGGTAGTTGTACGTCCGGATCTTCTCGGAGCGGTCCACGGTGCGGACCTGGCTGCGGCGCGCGTCCGCGGCCTCCTTCTCGGCCTCCTCCTGGGCCGCGGCGAGCAGCCTGGAGCGCAGGATACGCATCGCCTGCTCCTTGTTCTGGAGCTGGCTCTTCTCGTTCTGGCAGGAGGCGACGATTCCGGTCGGCAGGTGGGTGATGCGCACCGCGGAGTCGGTGGTGTTGACGGACTGGCCGCCGGGCCCGGAGGAGCGGTAGACGTCGATCCGCAGGTCGTTCGCGACGATCTCGACGTCGATCTCCTCGGCCTCGGGCGTGACCAGCACACCGGCGGCGGAGGTGTGGATTCGGCCCTGGGACTCGGTGGCGGGCACGCGCTGGACGCGGTGCACCCCGCCCTCGTACTTCAGTCGCGCCCAGACGCCCTGGCCGGGCTCGGTGGCGCCCTGGCCGCCCTTGGTCTTCACGGCGACCTGGACGTCCTTGTAGCCGCCCAGCGGGGACTCGGTGGCGTCGATGATCTCGGTCTTCCAGCCGACGCGCTCGGCGTAGCGCAGATACATCCGCAGCAGGTCGCCGGCGAACAGGGCGGACTCGTCGCCGCCCGCTCCGGCCTTGACCTCGAGGATGACGTCCTTGTCGTCGCTGGGGTCGCGCGGGACCAGCAGCAGGCGCAGCTTCTCGGTGAGCTCCTCGCGCTGCTTCTCCAGCACCTTCACCTCGGCGGCGAAGTCCGGGTCGTCGTGCGCGAGTTCACGCGCCGTGTCGATGTCCTCGCCGGTCTGCTTCCAGGAGCGGTACGTGCCGACGATCGGGGTCAGCTCGGCGTAGCGCTTGTTGAGCGTGCGCGCGTTCGCCTGGTCCGTGTGGACCGAAGGGTCGGCGAGCTTCTTCTCGAGATCGGCGTGCTCGCCGATCAGTTCCTCGACCGCCTCGAACATCGGGGGCTCCTGGTTTTCGTACGCGAAGGGGGCTGCTCAGAACGGACAAAGCGCCGGCCTCGGCCACCCCCGTGCAGGGGCGGCCGAGGGCCGGCGCAATGGCTCGCTACTTCTTGGCAGCCTTGCCGAAGCGGGCCTCGAAGCGGGCCACGCGGCCACCGGTGTCGAGGATCTTCTGCTTGCCCGTGTAGAACGGGTGGCACTCGGAGCAGACCTCGGCACGGATGGTGCCCTCGGCGAGGGTGCTACGGGTGGTGAACGACGCGCCACAGGTGCAGCTCACCTGGGTCTCGACGTACTCGGGGTGGATGTCGCGCTTCAAGGTGTCTCCTAGTTTCGGGAGGGCGCCGGGTCGTGCGGACGGATTGCTCGCACGTGAACCGGGGCCGACGTACCAGTCTGCCAGGACTGGCCGTATCTCCCAAAACCGGGGTGGGCCCGGATCTATTCCGGGGGCGGCCTACGGGCTCTTCGCACCCGGCGAGGAGCCCTTCTGGGCGGGCTGGCGGCTCTGCACGACGGATCCCGCGGAGCCCTTGTCGCCCGCGGAGTCCTTGATCGCGGAGGCGGGAATGGCCTTGTCCTGCGCCAGCGCGGCCCAGACCTGCCGGGACGCCTTCTCCAGCGGGACGACCCGGTTGGGGTCGCGCGGGTCGTACTGCACCGGCATCGTGACCATCTGCACGTCCTCGGCGCCGAGGGCGCTCAGCCCCTTGGCGAAGCTCATCAGCTCCTTGACCGAGTCCAGCTCGGAGTCGGGCGTGATGGCCTTGGTGCCGGCGTCGGCGAGGTCGAGCAGCTTCTTCGGGCTCGAGAACACCCCGACGTCCTTCACCTGGTCGATGAAGGCCTTCATGAACGCCTGCTGGAGCTGAATTCGGCCGAGGTCGCTGCCGTCGCCGACGCTCTTGCGGGTCCGTACGAGGCCGAGCGACTGCTCGCCGTTGAGCTGGTGCGTGCCCGGCGGCAGGTCGAGGTGGCTCTTGGAGTCGTCGATCCGCTTGGTGGTGGTGATCTCCACCCCGCCCAGCTCGTCGATCAGCTTCTTGAAGCCGGTGAAGTCGACCTCGATGTAGTGGTCCATGCGGATGCCGGACATCTTCTCGACGGTCTTCACCGCGCAGGCCGGACCGCCGGACTCGTACGCCGTGTTGAACATGGCCCGCCGCTGGCCGGGGACGGAGGTCCCCTTGGAGTCCTTGCACTGGGGGCGCTCGACGAGGGTGTCGCGGGGGACGGAGACGACGCTGGCCTTCTTGTGGCCCTCGTAGACGTGCACGATCATCGCGGTGTCGGAGCGGGCGCCGCCCTCGTCCTCGCCGTACTCGGAGTTGGCGCCGGAGCGGGAGTCCGAGCCCAGGACCAGAATGTCCATGGAGCCGTTGTCGACGTCGTCGGGGCGGTCTGTGCCGAGTGCGGCGTTGATGTCGACGCCCTCGATGTTGCCGTTGAGCTTGAAGTAGACGTATCCCAGGCCCGATCCGCCGATCAGCGCGATTCCGGCCGTCGACCACGCGGCAATCGTCATCGCCCGGCGGCCTCTGCTGGGCCGCTTACGACGCTTGCCGCGGCTGCGTATTCGACCGCTGCCGCTGCTCTGCTCAGCCATGGTCTCCTCGGCTCTCGCTTACTTCCCGCGTCCCCCTGCGATGACCGTCAGGGGCGGATTGTCGGCACTTGTCAGACGTTGAAGAAGCAAGAAGGGTTGCACAGGGGTCTGAGAACTCCTTAAGAAAGCACAGTGCCCACCGCGCCAGGCACGGTGGGCACAACGGGCTGCTGTGCGGCCCGGACTCTCCGCTCTCACCTGCCAGTTCGGCGGGCGGGGGCGAGGAGCCCGGGAGATCTGCGCGGCCTTGCGGCTGTGGCGAAGATCTCCCGGAGCGGGGCCGAGAGGACCGTCAGTCGTTGCCGTTGCCGGCGGACGGGGTCGTCTTCTGGATCTGAAGCAGGAACTCCGCGTTCGACTTCGTCTGCTTCATCTTGTCGAGCAGCAGCTCGATCGCCTGCTGCTGGTCGAGCGCGTGCAGCACCCGGCGCAGCTTCCAGACGATGGCGAGCTCGTCGCTGCCGAGCAGGATCTCCTCCTTGCGGGTGCTGGACGCGTCGACGTCCACCGCCGGGAAGATGCGCTTGTCGGAGAGCTTCCGGTCGAGCTTGAGCTCCATGTTGCCGGTGCCCTTGAACTCCTCGAAGATCACCTCGTCCATGCGCGAGCCGGTGTCGACCAGCGCGGTGGCCAGGATGGTCAGCGAGCCGCCGTCCTCGATGTTGCGCGCGGCGCCGAAGAAGCGCTTCGGCGGGTAGAGCGCGGTCGAGTCGACGCCACCGGACAGGATGCGCCCGGAGGCCGGGGCCGCGAGGTTGTACGCACGGCCCAGACGGGTGATCGAGTCCAGCAGGACGACCACGTCGTGACCCAGCTCGACGAGGCGCTTGGCGCGCTCGATGGCCAGCTCGGCGACGGTGGTGTGGTCCTCGGCCGGGCGGTCGAAGGTCGAGGAGATGACCTCGCCCTTGACCGACCGCTGCATGTCGGTGACCTCTTCCGGACGCTCGTCGACCAGGACGACCATCAGGTGGCACTCGGGGCTGTTGACCGTGATCGCGTTGGCGATGGCCTGGAGGATCATGGTCTTGCCGGTCTTCGGCGGGGCCACGATCAGGCCTCGCTGGCCCTTGCCGATCGGCGACACGAGGTCGATGATCCGGGTCGTGAGCACGCCCGGGTCGGTCTCGAGGCGGAGCCGGTCCTGCGGGTACAGCGGGGTCAGCTTGTTGAACTCCGGGCGCCCGCGGCCCGATTCGGCCGCCATGCCGTTCGCCGAGTCGAGGCGGACCAGCGCGTTGAACTTCTCGCGGCGCTCGCCCTCCTTCGGCTGGCGCACGGCGCCGGTGACGTGGTCGCCCTTGCGCAGGCCGTTCTTGCGGACCTGGGCGAGGGAGACGTACACGTCGTTCGGGCCGGGCAGGTAGCCGGAGGTCCGGATGAACGCGTAGTTGTCGAGGATGTCCAGGATGCCCGCGACGGGGATCAGGACGTCGTCCTCGGAGACCTGCGGCTCGCCGGTGGCGAAGTCCTCGCGGCCGCGACGGCCACGGCGGTCGCGGTAGCGGCCACGACGGCCGCGGCGGCCGCCCGCCTCGTCGTCGAAGTCGTCCTGCGGGCCGGTGTTCTGCGGGCCCTGCTGCTGGCCGCCCTGGCGCTGCTGGCGCTGGCCGCCCTGCTGCTGGTCCTCGCCCTTGCCGCGGCCGCGGTCGCGCTGACGCTCACGGCGGTCGCCGCGCTCGCCTCCGCGCTCGCCGCGGTCGGCGCGCTGGCCTCGGTCCTGGCGGTCGCGACGGCCGTCCGCGCCCTCCTGGGCGGACACGGCGACGGCGGCCTCGGCCTTGGCCTCGGGCTGCGCCTCCGTCTTGACGTCGACGGCGGCGTCGGCCTTGACCTCGGCGCGCTCCGGGCTGCCGGCCTGCGCGGTGGCCCGACGACGGCGGCGCTCCCCGGCCGGCTGGTCGTCGCTGGCGGGCTGCCCAGGAATGTCGATCTGCTGCTGGGCCACGGCCTTCTCGGCGGCGGCGGACTTCGCCGCGGCCGGTGCGGCCTCGTCGCCCGTGCGCGCCTTGGAGGTGGCACGGCGCTTCGGCTTGGTCGCGGCGTCGCCGGCGGTCGCCTCGGCGCTCTTGGACGCGGAAGCGGAGGCTCCGCTGCCGGCCTGCGCCTCCTTGATGACCTCGATCAGCTGGCTCTTGCGCATACGCGCGGTGCCCCTGATGCCGAGGCCGGACGCGACCTGCTGCAGCTCGGCCAGGACCATGCCCTCGAGGCCGGTGCCGGAGCGGCGGCGCCGTGAGGTGGTGCCGGAGGCAGCACCTGCGGCGGGCGCGGAGGTGTCGACGCTGTTGTCGGCAGTCACGCCCATCAGATCGGTGGTGTCGCTCACGAAGGGTCCTTCCCTGGAGCGGACGTCGGCCTTCTGGCTCGGCGACCGGTTGTGCTGTCCGACTGCGGTCCTGGATTGCGAACCGATGTCGGGGCGGTGGTCCCGCCGATTAATGAACGGCGGAAAGAATTAATGTGCAAAGTCCGGCCCGAGATCCCCCTGCTCGGCCCACTCCTGGCAAAGCGAGGGGTGTCGTGCCGGTTCCGGAGCGTGCTCGAAACTGCTCAGGCAGGCTGCTCAGGCAGTTTGGGAGGCTCCCGGAAGAATGGCGGTCCCGAATCGGGACACAGAGCACCGCGCCACAAAGACGTCGGTTGCAGACTTGAGGTTAACACTACCGGCTCCAACAAACATTCCCCCTCTCCATCACCGGCAATCTCGTGTCGCTACGAGCCGAGCGGCAGAACGCTCGCGCCCGCGGCGTCGAAGGTGAGCCGGTTGGCCGCCCACTCCTCGCCCGCCAGCCGTGCGACCTTGTCGGCCACACCGTCCTCGGCCAGCGCGAGGACCGTGGGGCCCGCGCCGGAGATGACCGCGGGGACGCCGTCCGCGCGCAGTCGGTTCACCAGGGCGACGCTCTCCGGCATCGCCGGGCCGCGGTACTCCTGGTGGAGACGGTCCTCGGTGGCGGGCAGCAGCAGCTCGGGACGCCTGGTCAGCGCCTCGACGAGCAGGCCCGCACGGCCCGCGTTGGCGGCGGCGTCCACATGGGGGACGGTGCGCGGCAGCAGGCCGCGGGCCGTCTCGGTGAGCACCGGCTTCTGGGGCACGAAAACCACCGGAACGACGGAATCCGACGGCTCCATCCTGATGGCGCGCGCCGCTCCCCCGTCGGTCCAGGCGAGCGTGAAGCCGCCGAGCAGACACGCGGCCACGTTGTCGGGATGCCCCTCGATCTCGGTGGCGAGCTCCAGCAGCGCCGCGTCGTCGAGCTTGGCGTCGCCCCCTATGGTCACCGCGCGGGCGGCGACGATGCCGGCGCAGATGGCCGCCGACGAGGAGCCCAGGCCCCGCCCGTGCGGGATGCGGTTGGCGCAGACGACCTCGAGGCCGCGCGGCTGCCCGCCGAGCAGGTCGAAGGCCGTGCGCAGGGAGCGCACCAGCAGATGGCTCTCGTCGCGGGGAAGCGTCGCGGCGCCCTCACCCGCGATGTCGACGTGCAGCCCGGAGTCCGCGACCCGGACGACCACGTCGTCGTACAGCCCCAGCGACAGCCCGAAGGCGTCGAAGCCGGGACCGAGATTGGCGCTGGTGGCGGGGACGCGCACCCGGACGGCGGCGGCGCGGAACGCTGGACCGGCCATCGAACGATGACTCTCCTTGGTTCTGAACTGCGAGTTCTACGAAACGTGCTTGGATTTTTCGAGAGGTACGAAGACCCGGGGCCGTAACGGCGACTACACCGCGGCATATGCGGCGGGGCGGGTTCCTACAGCCTATCGAAGGAAGGTTCAGTGACGACATAGGGCGCACAGGAGGCGCACGATGCGTGTCGCGAGCCTCCTGTGCCCCTACGTACCGCGTCGTCCTGGTTGCGGGGCTTTACGGCGGGGAAACCCGGGCTTCCGAGGGGAGGCCCGGGGTCCGCGAGCCCCTCGGCGGGGCCTGTGCGTCCGTCCGAGGGTCCTGCGCGGCCGTCTGGCGGACGCGGGGGCCGTACGGGCGGTGGCGGGGCCCCGCGGCCGGGCGGCTACGCCAGGCCGAGGAGGTTCGCCGCGGCTGCCGCGTCGACCGGGACCGTGACCGGCTGAGGCGCTCCGGCGACGGCCCAGTCCGGGTCCTTCAGACCGTTGCCCGTCACCGTGCAGACGATCCGCTGCCCGGGGTCGACCTTGCCCTGCTCGGCGGCCTTGAGCAGACCGGCGACGGACGCGGCCGAGGCGGGCTCGACGAAGACGCCCTCCTGCGCGGCCAACAGCCGGTACGCCCGCAGGATCTCACGGTCCGTCACCTCGTCGATGAAGCCGCCCGACTCGTCCCGGGCCGCCAGCGCGAGGTCCCAGGAGGCCGGGTTGCCGATCCGGATGGCGGTGGCGATGGTCGAGGGGTCCTTGACGATCTCGCCGCGCACGATCGGCGCGGAGCCGGACGCCTGGAAGCCCCACATCCGGGGGGTGCGGGTGGACATCCGGTCCGCGGCGTACTCCTTGTACCCCTTCCAGTACGCCGTGATGTTGCCGGCGTTGCCGACGGGCAGCACATGGATGTCGGGGGCGTCGCCGAGCGCGTCGACGATCTCGAAGGAGGCGGTCTTCTGGCCCTCGATGCGGTACGGGTTGACCGAGTTGACCAGCGCGACCGGGTAGTTCTCGGACAGGCTGCGGGCCAGGTTGAGGCAGTCGTCGAAGTTCCCGGCGACCTGCAGGATCTTCGATCCGTAGACCAGCGCCTGGCCCATCTTGCCGAGCGCGATCTTGCCCTGGGGCACCAGGACGGCGCAGACCATCCCGGCGCGTACGGCGTAGGCGGCCGCGGAGGCGGAGGTGTTGCCGGTGGAGGCGCAGATGACCGCCTGCGCGCCCTCCTCCTTGGCCCGGGTGATGGCCATCGTCATGCCGCGGTCCTTGAAGGACCCGGTGGGGTTGGCGCCCTCGACCTTCAGGTGCACCTCGCAGCCGGTTCGCTCGGAGAGGACCTGCGCCGGCACGAGCGGCGTGCCACCCTCACGCAGCGTGACGACGGGCGTCGTGTCCGTGACCGGAAGGCGGTCCCGGTACTCCTCGATGATGCCGCGCCACTGGTGGGTGTGGTTGGTCGTCATGGGTCCTTACTCCCCTTCAACACGCATGATGCTGGCGACACCGCGCACGGTGTCGAGCTTGCGCAGCGCCTCGACCGTCCCCGAGAGGGCGGCGTCGGGCGCGCGGTGGGTGACGACGACGAGCGACGCCTCGCCGCCTCCGTCGAGTCGGCTCTGCTGGCGCACCGTGTCGATCGACACGCCGTGCTCGGCGAAGACCGTCGCGACCTGGGCGAGCACGCCCGGCTTGTCGGCCACGTCGAGACTGATGTGGTACCGCGTCACCACGTCGCCCATGGGGCTGACGGGCAGCTGCGTGTACGCGGACTCGCCGGGCCCCGTTGCCTCGGCGAGCTTGTTGCGGCACACGGCGACCAGGTCGCCGAGGACCGCGGACGCGGTGGGCGAGCCGCCCGCGCCGGGACCGTAGAACATCAGCTGCCCGGCCGCCTCGGCTTCGACGAAGACGGCGTTGTACGCCTCGCGGACGGAGGCGAGCGGGTGGCTGAGCGGAATCATCGCGGGGTGGACGCGGGCGGTGACCGACTTCCCGTCCGCGGCGCGCTCGCAGATGGCGAGCAGCTTGACGGTGCAGCCCATGCGCTTGGCGGAGGCGATGTCGGCGGCGGTGACCTCGGTGAGGCCCTCGCGGTAGACGTCGTCGAGGCGTACGCGGGTGTGGAAGGCGATCCCCGAGAGGATGGCGGCCTTGGCGGCGGCGTCGAAGCCCTCGACGTCGGCGGTCGGGTCGGCCTCGGCGTATCCGAGGGCGGTGGCCTCGTCGAGCGCCTCGGAGTACCCGGCGCCGGAGGAGTCCATCTTGTCGAGGATGAAGTTGGTCGTCCCGTTGACGATGCCGAGCACGCGGTTGACCTTGTCGCCGGCCAGAGACTCGCGCAGCGGCCTGATCAGCGGGATGGCGCCGGCGACCGCGGCCTCGAAGTAGAGGTCCCGGCCGTGCTGCTCGGCGGCGGCGTAGAGGGTCGCGCCGTCCTCGGCGAGCAGCGCCTTGTTGGCCGAGACCACCGAGGCGCCGTGCTCGAAGGCGGCGGTGATGAGGCCGCGGGCGGGCTCGATGCCGCCGATGACCTCGATCACGACGTCGATGTCGCCGCGTTTGACCAGCGCCGTCGCGTCGGTGGTGATCAGCGCGGGGTCGATGCCCTCGCGCACCTTGGAGGGGCGGCGCACGGCCACCCCCGCCAGCTCCACCGGGGCGCCGATCCGAGCCGCCAGGTCGTCGGCGTGCGTCGTCATGATGCGCGCCACCTCTGAGCCGACCACTCCACAGCCCAGCAGCGCCACCTTCAGCGGACGCGTACGCATCATCCGACTCTCGCCTTTCAATAGAGACGGCCCATTACAAGCCAGGGTTCGACCAGTCTCACTCACTGGACTGAATTTTCTGTCTTCCGTCCAGAATTCGAGACATCAATTTCATCAACCGACATCGAGACGCAGGAGATCTTCCTCTGTCTCACGCCGGACGACCACCCGCGCCTCGCCGTCGGAGACCGCGACGACGGGCGGACGGAGTGCGTGGTTGTAGTTGCTCGCCATGGAACGGCAGTACGCGCCGGTGGCGGGCACGGCGATCAGGTCGCCGGGCGCGAGGTCGGCGGGCAGGAAGGCGTCCTTCACCACGATGTCGCCGCTCTCGCAGTGCTTTCCGACGACGCGGCTGAGCATCGGCGGCGCGTCGGAGGTCCGGGAGACGAGCGCGACGCTGTACTCGGCGTCGTACAGCGCGGTGCGGATGTTGTCCGACATTCCGCCGTCGACGCTGACGTAGGTGCGCAGCCCCTCGAGGTGCTTGACGGTGCCGACTTCGTACAGCGTGAAGGCGGTCGGACCGACGATGGCGCGGCCCGGCTCGACCGAGATCCGCGGGGTGCGGAGATCGGCGGCCTCACACTCACGGGTGACGATCTCATGGAGCGCCTTGGCGATGTGGTGGGGCTCGCGCGGGTCGTCGTCGGAGGTGTACGCGATGCCGAGGCCGCCGCCGAGGTCGATCTCGGGCAGCTCGACGCCGTGCTCGTCCCGCACCGCGGCCAGGAGCTGCACCACGCGCCGGGCGGAGACCTCGAAGCCGGCCATGTCGAAGATCTGCGAGCCGATGTGGGAGTGGATCCCGATGAGCTCGATCCCGTCGAGCTTGAGGGCCCTGCGGACGGCCTCTGCGGCCTGGCCGCCGGCCAGCGCGATGCCGAACTTCTGGTCCTCGTGCGCGGTCGCGATGAACTCGTGGGTGTGCGCCTCGACGCCGACGGTCACCCGGATCTGGACGCGCTGGCGCCTGCCCTGGCTCTGGGCGATGTGGGCGACGCGGACGATCTCCTCGAAGGAGTCCAGGACGATGCGCCCCACGCCCACGGACACGGCCCGCTCGATCTCCTGGACGCTCTTGTTGTTCCCGTGGAAGGCGATGCGCTCGGCGGGCATGCCGGCGTCGAGGGCGGTGGTGAGCTCGCCGCCGGAGCAGACGTCGAGGTTGAGCCCCTCCTCCTTGAGCCAGCGCACGATGGCGCGCGACAGGAAGGCCTTGCCGGCGTAGAAGACGTCCGCGTCCTTGCCGAAGGCCTCGGCCCAGGCGCGGCAGCGGGCGCGGAAGTCGGCCTCGTCCAGGAAGTAGGCGGGGGTGCCGAACTCCTCGGCCAGCCGGGTCACTTCGATCCCGCCGACGGTGACGACGCCGTCGCCGTTGCGGCCGACCGTCCGGGCCCAGACCTTCTCGTCGAGGGCGTTGAGGTCGGTGGGCGGGGCGGTGTAGTGCCCCTCGGGGACTACGTCCGCGTGGCGGGGCCCGGCGGGGTGTGCGGAACGGCTCATGGTGTCTCTCTCACATCTCACAAGTATTCGGGTGCGCTGACGCCGAGCAGGGACAGACCGCCGGCCAGCACCGTCCCTGCCGCTTCGGCGAGCGCGAGCAGGGAGCGGTGGGCGGCCGAGGGTTTCTCGTCGCCGACGGGCAGTACGCGGTGCTGGAAGGCGAGGACGGCGTCGGCGGCGCCTTCCAGATGCCGGGCGACCCGGTCGGGGGCGCGCAGGCGGGCGGCGGAGGCGAGGACGCCGGGGTGGTCCCCGATCAGGGCGGTGAGGCCGGGCTCGTCGACGTGCTGCTCGGGCGCTGCGCGCAGGCCGAGCTCCGCGCCCGCGCGGGTGAGCGCGCGCGTACGGGAGTAGGCGTAGCGCACCTTGAAGAGCGGGTTGCTCTCGCTCTGCACGAGAAGCCGCGGCCCGGTCTGGGCCCGGTCGTGCGAGGCGGCGGAGAGCAGGGCCCAGCGGGCGGCGTCGGCCCCGAGGCGGGCGAACAGGTCCGTGTCCGGGGCGGGCACGGGACGCAGGGTCTCGGCGGCGCCGGGCACGATGTCGGCCTGGGCGCCCTGGCTGCGGAGCAGAGCGCGGACGGCTTCGGTCCAGATCCGGCCGCGCAGCTCGTCGACGGCGCCGAGGGCGACGCGGGTCCCGGCGAGCGCGTCGCCGTGCCCATAGGCGGCGCCGCGCGCCAGCACCTCGCGCACCAGCTGCTGCTGGGCGCCGGAGTCGAGCGTGATGTTGAGGAACCCGGGCCCGGTGATCTCGATACGTGCGATGCCGGGGCTCTGGGCGATCCGGCTGCGCAGCACCTCGGCGACGTCCCGGGGCGCACGCCCGGCGGGCCCGGCGAGGCGCAGGGCGACATTGGTGGCGTAGTCCCCGCGCCCTCCGGCGCGCGGCCGCTCGACCGTGACGCTCTCGGGCACGGGCGCCCGCAACGCACCCTCCTCCACCGCACGGCACACGGCGTGCAGCACGGTATGGGAGAGCTCTGCGGGAGTCACGGGACCAGCGTATGGGAGGGAGGGGGGCCCTTCGCGAACCGGTTTCGCGATGCGGTCAGCCCCGTGTGCTTCCCGCCCGCCCGGCGCCATGCCTGCCGTCGACGGACGGCGGACCCTCCCGGTGCGTCAACTGCCGTACGAGACGGACGAGCTCGGCGGGCTCGAAGGGCTTGGCGAGAAAGGCGTCGACGCCGGCGACGAGGCCGCTCTCGACCTCGTACTGCGTACAGGCGCTGATGATGGCGACGGGCAGATGCCGGGTCCGCGGATCGTCCCGCAGCCGGGCGGCGGTGCGGAGCCCGTCGAGACGGGGCATGACGACGTCGAGGGTGACGACATCGGGGCAGACGCGATGGACGACGTCCAGGCACTCGGCACCATCGGCCGCGGTCACGACCTCGAAGCCCTCCAGCTCGAGGTTGACCCTGATCAGCTGCCGAATGACCCTGTTGTCGTCGACAACGAGCACCCGGCCGGACGCGCCTGACACAACTCGAGAGTAGGTCGGCGGGCAGGGCTGCGTCCGGGTTTTGCCCACTTCCACCCCGTGCGGGCGACGTGAGCTGCTGCGGGACCCGTAAATACCCGTTCACGACGACCCTGTGTGAGCTGGTAGTGTTCTACCCGTCGCCGCCGAGACCGGCGGACGCCCCCGTAGCTCAGGGGATAGAGCAACGGCCTCCGGAGCCGTGTGCGCAGGTTCGAATCCTGCCGGGGGCACTTCTTCCGGACCAGCGTGGTCGACTCGCTGACCTGCGGAAGTGCCAGACATCGAGAGCCGGACCCAGTCTCACTGGGTCCGGCTCTTTGTCGTTGCTGGGTGCTGTTCGCGATAGACCTGCGCTAGACGTTCGAGCGTAGTCAGCAGCGCCGCTCTCGGCGCCGCCCATTGGACCAGAAACGATCGCGAGCGGACGGAACGATCTTCGTAAAATCATGAGATCCATCAACGACGCCGTCGCGTAGTTCGTCAATGTCTAGATCTAGGTCCTGCAACGCGGTACTCGCTGCGAAATAGTTCAAACGCACCCTGAAGCTGCCCGTGGTCGTCCCTCCTCAGGTCGGCATTCCCCGCTCGGCGAGGCCGCTCTCGTAGGCGATGATGACGAGTTGGGCGCGATCGCGGGCGTGGAGTTTGGCGAGGAGGCTGCTCACGTGGCTCTTCACCGTCGGCAGGCTGATAACGAGCCGCTCGGCGATCTCGGCGTTCGACAGGCCGTTCGCGATCAGCACGAGAACCTCCTGTTCCCGCTTGGTGAGGCCGACCAGCCGCGGAGCCTTCCGGGGGGTCTCGGTCCGGCGGGAGTAGTTCGCGATCAGGCGACGGGTGACCGTGGGGGCTAGGACGCCCTCGCCTGTGGCGATGACGCGGATGCCAGCGACCAGGTCGGTCGGCGAGGCGTCCTTGAGCATGAATCCGCTGGCGCCGGCCTGGAGGGCCGGGAAGACGAACTCGTCCATGTCGAACATCGTGAGGGCCAAGACCCTCACACCCGCCATGGTCTCGTCGGAACAGATCTCCCACGTGGCCGCGATCCCGTCCATGACGGGCATCCGCAGGTCCATCAGGACGACGTCCGGCTTGAGTTCACGGGCGAGTCGCACCGCGGCAGCGCCGTCGCCCGCCTCGCCGACCGTCTCCATTCCGGGGCTCGCGTCGATCAGGACCCGGAAACTCCCGCGCAGCAACGCCTGATCGTCAGCGATCAGCACCCTGACCGACTGGGGCATGACGCATACCTCGCATGCTGCTCAACTGGCCATGGAAGCAAGGAAGCGAACGACTTTAGCAGTCGATCAACAGCTCCCCGGGGTGCGAGCTGTGTTTGGCACATCCTCTCAGTCGTGTCCCGTCACGCGTCCCAACGGCGGTGCCGCAGGTAGCCGCCGGCCAGCGCCGCCGTGGTCCACGCGAGCATCACCGCGAAGCCGGTGAGGGCGTCGGGCGAGTCGACGGTGAGCATCTGCGCGCCGGCGCGGTCGGGGAAGTAGCGCACGAGTTCCTTCGTCGCTCCGACGAGTGACAGGATGTGGGTTCCCGCGAGCACCATCGGCAGCAGGACGGCCAGCGGGATGATGGCGTTGCGGGCCATCATGGCGATCCCCGCCGCGAACAGGGACATGAGCGTCAGGTAGACCATGGCGCCCAGCAGGGCGCGGGGGACGCCGGCGGCGGCGATCGAGACGCCGTGGGATCCGAGGGCGGACTGGGTGGCCAGGTAGCTCACGAGGACCACCGGGACGGCGACGCCCGCGGCGCCGACGGCGACGACGGCCGTCTTGGCGAGGTAGAGCCGGCCGCGCCGGGGGACGGCGAGCAGCGAGACCCGCATCATGCCGGACGCGAACTCGCTGGTGACGACGAGCACGCCGAACACGATCAGCGCGAGCTGGCCGTACAGGACGCCGTCCAGTCCAGCCTGCTGGGGCGTGAAGTCGTCCCGGATCATGGGGCTGTCCGAGTCGAGCGCCCCTCGCGCGGACCAGCCGCCCAGGGCGGAGATCAGGATGCTGACGGGGACGAACAGCAGCTGCGCGACGAGCGTTCCGCGTACGCCGCGCAGCTTGGTGAACTCGGCGTGAACGGCCGCGAGGGTCTCAGACACGGGTGCTCCTGCCTCCCCTGCCGACGAGTTCGAGGAAGGTGTCCTCGAGCGATCCTGTGTGGGTGCTCAGCTCGTCCAGCGCGAGCCCGCGGGCCGCGGCCACCCGGCTGATCTCGGCCGCCGGCAGGCCGTCGACCTCGATGCTGCCGTCGGGCGCAGGCGTGAGCCGGGCCCCGCTGAGCTCGAGTTCCCTGCCGAGCGGCCCGGGTTCCGGGGTGCGCACACGGACGTACGTACGCCCGTGCCGCCGGATGAACTCCGACATGCCGATGTCGGCGAGCAGCCGCCCGTCGCTGATGACGACCAACTGGTCGGCGACCAAGGACATCTCGGTCATCAGGTGGCTGGAGACGAGGACGGTGCGGCCCTGCGCGGCCATCGTGCGCAGCAGTTCGCGCAGCCACCGGATCCCCTCCGGGTCGAGGCCGTTGACCGGCTCGTCGAGTACCAGGACGGGCGGATCGCCGAGCAGGGCCGCGGCCAGGCCGAGTCGCTGGCCCATGCCGAGCGAGAACGTGCCGATCCGCCGGCGGGCCGCCCCCGCCAGATCGACCATCTCGAGAACTTCGCCGACCCGGCGCCGGGCGATCCGGTTGCTCTGGGCGAGCCACCGCAGGTAGTCGCTCGCGGTCAGGCTGCGGTGCGGGGCCGAGGTCTCCAGCAGGGCGCCGATGTGCCGGGCCGGGTAGCGAAGTTCGTGATAGGCGTGCCCGTCGATGCGGGCGGACCCGGCGTCCGGCCGGGTCAGGCCCAGCATCATTCGCATCGTGGTCGACTTCCCGGCTCCGTTGGGGCCCAGGAAGCCGGTGATGGACCCGGGCCGTACCGTGAAGGTGAGGCGGTCCACAACGGTGTTCTCACCGTACCGCTTGGTCAGTTCCAGGACGTTGATCACCGGACCAGTCTGGCGGGGGCGCCGGGGCCGGCACATCGGTCCCGGGACGGGACTGCCGGGCGTCCGGCGCCGGCGGAGCCCCTACCTGAGGATGGCTTCCGTTCCCTGCGCAGGCCCGGTGCGGCGGCGGTTCAGTACGGCAGCGTGGCCGAGACCCGGAAGCCGCCCCTCTCCCGCGGTCCGACGGTCAGGGCGCCGCCATGGGCGGTGGCCCGCTCCCGCATGCCGACGAGGCCCAGCCCGCCGCCGGGGACGGTTGGCCGGTGTCCAGGGCCGGGGCCGTCGTCCTCGACCTCGATCGTCAACGCGCCCTCTTCCGCGACGAGGTGGACCCGGCACCGGGTCGGGGCGGCGTGCTTGACGACGTTGGTCAGCGCTTCCTGGACGATCCGGAACGCGGACAGCGCCACACCGTCCGGGGGATCCTGCGGGCAGTGGGACCGCAGCTCGACGTGGACGCCCGCCGCCTCGGCCGTCCGGAGCAGCTCGGGCAGGTCCGACAGCCCCAGGACCGGCCGGAGCTCCTGGGCGTCCTGCGGGTTGTGGCGCAGCACCTTGAGGGTGGCCCGCATGTCGCGCAGCGCCCTCTTGCTGACGTCCTCTATCACGGTCAGGGCTGCCCGTGCCTCCTCCGGACGGTCGGCGATCACGTGGTTGGCGATGCCGGCCTTGACGGCGATCAGGCCCACGCTGTGCGTGACGACGTCGTGGATCTCGCGGGCGATGCGCAGGCGTTCCTCGACCTTCGCCCGCTCGGCCGCCTGCTCGACCACGCGCCGCACGCTCTCCCGCCGTTCCCGGACCGCCGTGCCGGTGGCCCAGGTGGCGCCCAGCACCAGCAGGCCGAACACGAGCTGCACGCCCAGGGTTCCGCCCTCGTAGCGCTGCCCGCCCGTCAACGTCAGCGCGGCCGCACCCGCCACGCTCACCCCGCCGACGGCGACCGGGGACAGCCGGGTCCGCTGGGGCCTGGTCACGGCCACCGGGTACAGGGCGTAGGCGGCGGCGAGGAACGGGACGGGGCCGAGGCCAGCCGCCAGTGCGACGCATGCGGCGGTCAGGACGAACACGAAGACGGGCGTCGGCCTGAGCCGGCGGACGGCGAGCGGCAGTGCGGTGGCCGCCGACAACAGCCACACCGTGGCGTGGTCCACCTCACCGCCGAGGGCCGGCCGCAGGACCGACACCTGAGGGAGCAGTACGTACCCGAGTGCGGCGAGCGAGTCGAGCAGGAGCAGGCGTCGGCGAGCGATTTCCCCCATACCCAGAACGTACGCGTTCGCTTCGCGGCGGGTCCGCAACCGGTATACATCCACTGCGTATTCGCGCGGCCCCACAACGCCCGCGCGAATACCTTCCGATGGCCTTCCGATGGCCGAGGTCGCAATGGTGCGGTCCAACCACCATCGTGTTTCGGCCAGCCTGCCCGGGTCCAGCCGGCTCCACGATTACCCGGGAGGTAATGGTCGGCAGACCACCCCCGCGGCCATCCTCGGGACATGTCCGCCACAGTTATCGGGGCCGTCGCCCTCTTCTTTCTCGGCATGGGCGTGCTCGGTCTCGTCGCGCCCGCCACGCTGATCCGGCCCTTCGGTATCGAGCTGACCGTCCCGGAGGCCCGTGCGGAAGTACGGGCGGTGTACGGAGGCTTCGGCGTCGCCACCGGTGTGCTGCTCTGCTGGGCGGCCACCCTCGCCGGCGACGGCGACCTGCGGCGTGGGATCGCAGTCGCGGTCGCGGTGGCGCTGGGCGGGATGGCGTTGGGAAGGCTGGCCGCCCGTCTGGTGGAGCGGCCCTCGCGGTTCTATCCGTCGTGGTTCTACTTCTGGGTCGAGGTGGTGGGAGCCGGGCTGCTGATGCTGGCAGGGTGAGAGTTTCCTCGCGGCGCCGACCGCGGCCCATTCGCGGGCGGGACACTCCGGCTCGTGCGGCTCCCGGGCACTGGCCTGCAGAGACCCCTCTTGCGCACGGGGCCTCCCGAGCCGTGTGCGCAGGTTCGAATCCTGTCGGGGTACTCGAAGCATGGGAACGCGAGCCTCGCTTGGTCCAGCCCGCGAAGCAGGAAGACGCTGGTGACTGCTGAGGCCCTCGGCTGGTCCGGGATGAGCCGGTGCAACCGCGACGCTCCTTGCCGCCAGGCGACCTCCCGCTCGGTGACCGGCTTGCCCGTCGCGGTCTCGTCCCGGAACGTCACGGTGGCTATCGAGCAGGTACGCCTTGCCGAGGATCAGTGAGAGCCGCTTGTCCTCGAACGGCAGAAAAACCATCGCGCTTGCCGCGTACCGAGACTATGCGCAGGTAGGCGTCGCCCGGCTCCTTGGCGCACCGGCGAACCAAGGCTGGTGGCGAAGGGTGCCCACTCACGGACTCTGCTTTATCCCAGCCGGAAGCAGATTAACCAGCATGGCGCGAGTCTCGGGATCGGTTGAGTAAAGTACGGTACCGACCAGACCTCGCGTGAGAAGCACTTTATACGTGTTCCGTATAAGGCGGCCGAAATATTCTGGCTCCGCCTTTCTCACCGCGTGGTCCTTACTCTTCCCAGGAACAGCACGCCACCCATTTTCGCGCCACACCAGGTCGGGACCGAAGATCACTCCGTTCCAGGCATACTCGAATCCTTGAGCCGTGTAAATGCACCCGATTTGCCCGAAGCCTGACGGATCAGTGGCCCACAGCGAGGATACGGGCGCCCCGCCCACAGGCTGCTCACCTCTAAGGTTCCAGGGCCTACGCCATGCCCCAATAACCACGTCTTCGACCAGGCTTCCGTCAATCCGCGGATCACTCCACTGCCAGCAGAATCCCGCCGTCATGCGAGAAGTGTAGCCGGATTCTTGTCGGCTGCGGAGGCAGCTCTCCATCTCTTCGGGCGATTCGGCGGCGAGCAACTCGAAATTTTCCTCAGCCCGCCACTGAATCGGACCACCGGGCTCAAGGCCAAGGAGACGGAGTACCCAGTATTCGTAGGCACGGCTCCCGCCGCACCGAAACTGGCTGTTGAGATCGACATGGCGAACAATGCACCCGCGCGCGTGAGCAGCCTCGTCGATAGTCTCGACACTTCCCGTCTCCCCGGGCCTCACGACCTGATGTTCATCGAGCAGGAAGACGGGCACCCTGGCTGCGTCGATGAGTTCCTCCACTTGACTTCGACCGCTCCTATGCCCGGCGTACGTGCCCTGCCTCGAGGACCGTTGGCGAATTCGATGAGCTTCGTCACAGATCAAAACGTCCAGCCCGTTTCGTTCAATTCCTGTGAAGTCGAAGAAATAGCGGAAGAGCTTTGGAATGCGCCCGTTTTTAGTGCCGACGACATGCCGGAGGGTGGTGGTGAAGGATTTGGATCCGGTTGCGTGGACAACGCTTCGCCCGGCCCTCCCGAGGTGTCCCATGAGGTGAAGCGCGATGATGCTCTTACCCGAACCAGGACCCCCGGATATCACTACGACTTCCTTTTGGTCCGACTGTCGCGACAGGTCCGCCGCCCGCTTCACCAAACGAGCCGCCACTTCTTGTTCATCCATCAAGAGGAACTCACCGCCGTCGATTAATTCGGCAGCGGCGGCGCGCATCAGTTGACGACCGGGAGCATGGGGGCTGGACAGGAGAGAATCACCCTCTAGTGAACCATCCAGGGCAGAAAGACGGGCCTGCAGATACTTAATGAGTTCACCGCGGGACGTGTCCGTGAAGAGTTGAGCCCTCGCATCGGGAAATCTTAATAGTTCACTGACATCCCGATCGACCGCATTATGTAGATAGGCCACGCCCGCGACGACGTCCTCCTGATCGCTCAGTACATTGGTGAAGTCCTGTAGGTAGTCGCAGTAGCGGCGCACCTGGGCCACCGGATGTAGAGCCGGTCGATTACCCATTCCCGCTACTAAACAGAGATTGTCAGTGCCAGGAACGAGGTGCGCTTCGCTCCACTGCTTGAGCTCAACGACGACGTAGGACGGTCTGCCCGTCGTGGGGTGGGAGCCGGCAAGGACAATGTCCGCGCGCAGGCTGGTGAGGGGGAGTCTGTACTCGATCAACACCTCGATGTCACCAAGCCCAGCGTCGCACAGGACCTCTGCCAGGGCCGGGAGGCTGTTCTCCCACGAGCGGCGTTCACTGGACGACGGGTTCTGGAAGATTACTGATCGGTACTTATGGGCGAGCCGCTCGAAGAGGGCTCCGTCGCTGCATCGATCAAACAGGACACGTGCGGACATGCGAAGAAGAGGCACGGACGCTCTCCGTAAGGGCGTTGGACTCGATGGCATGAGACTGGTAGAGGCTCCAGGACCCCCTCAGGGTGCATCTGGGCAGTCAGGCGAGCGGTAGGCGGTACTCAAAGCTCCGCGGCCTCAGGTCCTCCTCAGCCGGCGCCCAGTCATGGAGGTGCAACACCCTGCCGCCATCCACCGTGTAGTCGCCGGTCCGCATGTCCACATTGATGTCGCTGACCACAAACAGGTCCACGGTGTTGTGCGGGTCCCGGGCATGCTCGACCTCATTGATCGTCAGATCGACGCTTGTGGCAGCTCCCGTCGTCCCCTTGACCTCTACGCGGCGCTCTTCCCCGTCACGGGTGCAGTGGAGGTCGTACGGCTTGCCAAGGCGTTCGACTGTCCAGCCCTCTCCCGCGTAGTGAGCGACTGCCATGTCCTCCGCGTGCAGTTCGATGGCCTTGCGCTTCTTGGGGTCGGATACGAAGCCGGCTCCGCTGGAGGGCCGCTTCGGCGGTTTGGGCGGCTTCACCTGCTCCGCTGTGAAGCCGGGTGTGTGGTTCAGGGCCACCGTCTGCTGCTCGGACCAGTTCGCCGGGATCCCGGCCGCATCGAGCAACGGCTGCGGATCGATGTCGACGAGCATGCCTATGCCTCGTTGAGTTCCTGAAACCCGTATCGCGTCACTGGCGGCCATTCCCAGCGGCCCGTCCTCATCGAGACAGACGTCGCGGAGTGCAGCCAACGGCTCGATGCCGAAGCGCACCGGGTACTTGATGGCGTTCTCGGCTTCCTCATCCGGCCAGTGAGGAGCCTTTGCCTCGTAGAAGCTCTCACGTACTTCGAACAGGTACAGAGTGATCTTCTTGGTACTCCACACGTCGAGTGGTACGCGTGGACCCACTCCCGTGGCCAGCACGGCGAAGCGTGGCCGCGCGGACCGGTACTCGGACCTCCATAGAGGGAACCCCCACGAGCGGGTTTCGATCCCGTACTGCAGGTTGCGCTGGGTTTCGGGCGATTGGCCGACGTGGACCATCACGAAGGAGGCTGTCCGCGACGGCCGGTAGAGGGGGGCAGAAAAATCGTCCTTGCGGATGTCCTCGTGCGTCGGCAAGTGCCTTCCTCCGTGACCGCTGTTTCTGCGCCGATCCCAACGATCGGCTGAGCGGCATGAGCATGCCCCATGATGGTCAGATTCTCATACAAATAAAGCCAGCAGTTGGCGACTCGGCGACGCAGACCAGCCACAGGACGGGAGAGCCGGTCACCGACGCCGTCGCTCTCCTGGCCGACACTTGCCTGCACAGACACAGATACGCACGCCGACACGGTGCCGGTCATCCATGTCATCACGGTCTGACGTCAGCAAGCCGCGCGAGACCACAGTGCGAGTGGGCCGGGTGGGCTCCAGAGCAGCAGATGCACCAATCCGTACATTTCGCCTGATATCGTCCGTCGCCACCGGATGAGCAGGACGAAGGAGCGCTGCGCTGTGCGAGTCCTCATGGTTGGAGCGGGAGGCGTCGGGACCGCCGTCACCAGGATCGCGGCCCGTCGTTCGTTCTTCGAGCACATGGTCGTCGCCGACTACGACCAGGCGCGGGCCGAGGCGGCCGTCGCGTACTTCGGGGAGGGGGAGCGCAGGTTCTCCGCGGCGCGGCTCGATGCCTCGGATGCGGGCGGTGTGCGGGCCGCTCTCGAGGAGCATCGGTGCGATGTGCTGCTCAATGCCACCGATCCCCGTTTCGTCATGCCGCTGTTCGAGGCCGCGCTCGCCCATGGCGCCCACTACCTGGACATGGCGATGTCGCTGTCCCGGCCGCATCCCTCCCGTCCCTACGAGGAGTGCGGCGTCAAGCTGGGCGACGCGCAGTTCGAGCGGGCCGCCGAGTGGGAGGCCGCGGGGCGGCTCGCGCTGGTCGGGATGGGGGTGGAGCCGGGGCTGTCGGACGTCTTCGCCCGTTACGCCGCCGACGCGCTCTTCGACGAGATCGAGGAGCTCGGCGTCCGCGACGGCGCCAACCTGGTCGTGGACGGATACGACTTCGCCCCGTCCTTCAGCATCTGGACGACCATCGAGGAGTGCCTGAACCCGCCGGTCGTCTACGAGGAGGGCCGGGGCTGGTTCACCACGCCGCCCTTCAGCGAGCCGGAGGTCTTCGACTTCCCGGCGGGCATCGGGCCGGTGGAGTGCGTCAACGTCGAGCACGAGGAAGTGCTGCTGATGCCCCGGTGGCTGAAAGCCCGGCGCGTCACCTTCAAGTACGGCCTCGGCGACGAGTTCATCGGCGTCCTGCAGACCCTCCACAAGCTGGGCCTCGACCGCACGGACCCGGTCACCGTGGCCGGCGGGGACGGCAAGGTCGCGGTCTCGCCGCGCGACGTCGTCGCCGCCTGTCTGCCCGACCCGGCCGGGCTCGGGGAGCGTATGCACGGCAAGACCTGCGCGGGCACCTGGGTCAAGGGCGTCAAGGACGGCCGGCCCCGTGAGGTCTACCTCTACCACGTGGTCGACAACCAGTGGTCGATGCGGGAGTACGGCTCCCAGGCCGTCGTCTGGCAGACCGCGATCAACCCCGTCGTCGCCCTCGAGCTCATCGCGTCCGGCGCCTGGAGCGACAGCGGGGTGCTCGGCCCCGAGGCACTGCCTCCCCAGCCGTTCCTCGATCTGCTGACGGAGTACGGCTCGCCGTGGGGCCTGCGCGAGGACGTCCCCGCGCCCAGGTGACATGCATGTCCGAGACGGTGCCAATAGCGCGGAAAGTCCCCTAGCTACCTGTTGTATGGATTCACGCACGACCGGAGCGAGGGATCATGGCCAAGGACATTGCGGACGCACCCCCACCTGACAGGTTGAAGGCCAACGCCATCGGCTTCGTCGACGCGCTCGTCATCGGGCTCAACTCCACCTCCCCCGCGTACTCGCTGGCGGCGGTCATCGGCCCCATCGTGGCACTCGTCGGCATCTACGCCCCCGGCGTGATGATCGCCTCGTTCGTGCCGATGCTGCTGATCGCGTCGGCGTTCTACTACCTCAACAAGGTCGACCAGGACTGCGGCACGACGTTCTCCTGGGTCACCCGGGCCATGGGGCCGTGGGCCGGCTGGCTCGGCGGCTGGGCGATCGCGATGACCGGAGTCCTGGTGGTCGGGTCGCTGGCCGACGTCGCCGTGAGCTTCGCCCTGCTCGCCTTCGGCTTCGACAGCGCCGTCGAGAACGAGTTCGTACGCCAGTCGCTCGCCGTGCTGGTCATCCTCGTGATGACGGCGGTGTGCGTCATCGGCACCGAGATGTCGGCCAAGGTGCAGAACGTCCTGATCCTCCTCCAGGTCGCCTTCCTGCTCACCTTCGTCGTCGTGGCGCTCTACCGCGTCTACGCCGACACGAGCTCCTTCGACTCCGTCGAACCCTCGATCAGCTGGCTGAATCCTTTCGGGGCCGGAGGCGCGACGCTGACGGCGGCGCTGCTGCTGGGCGTGTTCATGTACTGGGGCTGGGAGTCGGCGGTCAATCTGACCGAGGAGGTCGAGGACTCCGCCACCGCTCCCGGCAAGGCGGGCCTCTGGTCGACGGTCGTGCTGGTGGTGACCTATGTGTCGGTCGGCTTCGCCGTCGTGGCCTACGCCGGACCCGTCTTCCTCGCCGAGAACGCCGGGGAGGAGGAGTTCGTCTTCGCCCTGCTCGCCGACGAGGTGATGGGCGGCTGGGACTGGGTCGTGCTGCTGGCCGTCTCCACGTCCGCGCTGGCGTCGACGCAGACGACGATCATCCCGGCGTCCCGTACGGCGCTGTCCATGGCCCGTCGCCAGGCGCTGCCCGCGCACTTCGCCCATATCCACCCGCGGTTCCGCACGCCCGACGTGAGCACCTGGTGGGTCGCCGGCATCGCGATCGGCTGGTACGTCGTCGTCAACCGGATCAGCGCCAACGCCCTCTTCGACTCGCTCACCGCGCTGTCGCTGCTGATCGCGTTCTACTACGCGCTCACGGGCCTCGCCTGTGCGGTCTACTACCGCCGCCACCTGACCGAGAGCGTCCACTACTTCGTGCTCATCGGGCTCGGCCCCCTGGTCGGCGCCGGACTGCTGGCGTGGCTGCTCGTGGAGTCGGTCACCGACATGGCCGACCCGGAGAACTCGTACAGCGGCGTCTCGTGGTTCGGGCTCGGGCCCCCGCTCGTCATCGGCATCGGCATCGCCCTCGTGGGCGTGGTGATCATGGTCGCGCGGCGGCTGGTGGCGCCCGCCTTCTGGTCGGAGCGCCCAGGCGTGGCCGACCCCGACCTCGTCCATGGCAAGGAGGCGTGAGATGACGGTCGTCCTCGGATACGACGAGTCGCCTGGCGCGGCACGCGCGTTGCGCGTCGCGATCGAGGTGTCGGCCGCCTTCGGCGAGCCCCTCGTGCTGGTCTACGGCGCGGCGGCCCCCGGTGGCGTCGGCGAGGAGTACGGGGCTCACCGCGAGGCCCTGCGCCAGGCCGGGCAGCTCGCCCTCGACCACGCTGCCGCGGCGGCCGAGGAGGCGGGCGTGGAGACGACGGTCGAACTCCTCGGCCAGAAGCCGGCGCAGGCGCTGATGGACGCCGCGGAGCGCCATGGGGCGAGGTTCATCGTGGTGGGCGCCTGGGGCGAGAGTCCGATGCGCGGGGCGCTGCTGGGCGCGACTCCCCACAAGCTCCTGCAGCTGTCGCGCGTCCCCATCCTCTGCGTGCCGACCGAGGTGTGAGCCGCCCGAACCTCTCCGAGACCTATAGGTTCTCCGGGATCTCGATCATCAGGGAGAGGTCGGGCTCCGCCTGTTCGATGCGGGCGTTGTAGAGCTCCAGCAGCCTTCTCAGCTCTTTTCGGACGTTCTCCTTACGGAATCCCGCCACCTCTTCGATGTTCGTGCCGACGAAGTCCTCGATGGACTGGATCGCCACCTGCCTGTCGATGCCGGCGTCCTCCGCGTGCACCACCGCGCGGAGGATCTGGTCGGACGGGACCAGCACGCGGGGGCGGAAGCCCTGGGCGATGTTGTGCTGGCAGCGGTCCTTGAAGAGGCTCTCGCTCGGGGCCATCGTCACGTGGATGGCGGTGTCCCCCACCTGGTAGTCGCCCGCCCGGCCGGTCTGCGCGTCGGCCGTCGTGTAGTTCTCGACGTTGATGTCCTCGTCGGGGAAGCGGATGGCGAGCTTGGCGCCGACGAGGTGCTGGGCTATCGCTCCGGCGACGTTGCCGCCGCGTTCGCGGCCGGCGGTCAGGATGGACTCCACCGTGTTCCGCACCGACCAGGCAGGGTCGATCTCGGCGCTGATCTTCTTCCGGGCGAAGTAGTCCACACGCACCCTGGCGACGAACCAGGCCTGGATCTCCCGCGCCAGCGCCTTGCGCTCGGGTGGGGTAAGAGCCTGCACACCGTGGGCGGCGCCCTCGGTGTTCACGATCTCGGCGAGCTTCTCCGCGTGGCGGATGGTCGCACGGGACGTGCGGCCGCCCTCGCGTGTGAAACGCCGGAGCTCTCCGTGCTCCGCGAGGATCGCCTTCGCCTTGGCGCCGCTGGCGCCCTTCACCTGGGAGTCCGCCGCATAGTCGGCGGCGGTCAGCGGGAATGCCGTGGCCATGAACTCCGCGATATAGAGGCCGGCGCACATCACATTCGACTCGACCTTCCCCTTTTTACGATGGCCCTCGTACCACGGAGTGAGGACTTCGATCATCGCCTTGGCGATCTCGTCGATCGACTCCGTGGATTGCTCGACGCCTATGGACACCATCGCGACACCTTCTAGGAACAGCCTCGTATTCGCGGCGGCGAGACCAGGCCAGTGGGCAATTCCGGTGGGCAATTCAGGACGCGGTCCGCCGCCGGAGCGGGCGGACCGCGCTGGAGGAACTGCGATCAGGCTGAGCTGTCGACCGGCGACGGGAGCAGCTTCCCGTTGAGCAGCGGGCCGAGGTAGTTCTCCGCCAGCCAGCGCACCGCGTCCACGCACACCGCGTCGCCGAAGCCCATCAGCGACTGGTTCTGGCGCGCCGGGAGCGTGTACGCGCCCGCGCCCATGAGCTTCGCGTACTCGCGAGGCGTCATCCAGCGCACCTGGAGGGGCTCGCCCTTCTTGATGCGGACGACCGCCTGCTTCGACGAGCCGCCGCGGGCCGTGCGGAGGCAGCCGGCCACGTCGTCGGCGCGGATCTCCCATGCCGGCTTTCCGCCGCGGGTACGGCGGTAGGCCGTGCGGTAGACCGTCTGGCCGTCCTCGGAGAGGTCGTCGACCCGCTTCTGCTGGATCGGGGAGAGCTCGCTGCGGAACTTCGCGTTGCGCTCCGCGTCCCACCACCGGGGGTCGTCGAGCGCGATGTCGTCGACCAGGTCCGTCCAGCCCTCGGAGAGCAGCGGCGGCGGCGCGGGCAGCATGGCCCGGTGGGTGACGAGCTCCGGGTCGTCGAGGACCGCGGAGAGCCAGTTCGGCCGCAACTCGGCGTCCCGCTCCAGCTCTTCCAGCGGCTTGTGCAGGCTCGCCACGAGGAAGAGCCTCGGCCGCGACTGAGGAACCCAGCGACGGGCGTCCAGGGTGAGGACGTCCACGGAGTAGCCCAGCTCGTTGAGCCTGCGGACCGCCGCCTTCAGGTCCTCGCCGCCGTGGCTGGTCGCGAATCCGTTGACGTTCTCCAGCGCCACGACCGGCGGCTTGTCGTCGCCGAGCTTGTCCAGTACGTCGACGAAATTCCAGAACGTTCCCGAGTGCTTGCCCGCCAGGCCTTCGCGGCCGCCCGCCAGCGAGAGGTCCGTGCAGGGGAAGGACGCCCAGGCGAGGCCCAGATCGGTGGGGACTCCGGCGGACGCGATGTCCTCGGCGACGACCTTGACGTCTTCCAGCGCGTAGTGACTGTGATCGCCGTCACCGAAGTGACCCGCGTACATATCGCGTTTGTCGCCGTCGAGGTCGTTGGCCCAGGTCACCTTGAGCCCGACGCCGGCGCCCTCCAGTCCCAGGCGCGCCAGACCGATCCCGGCGAAGAACTCGGCTACGGCGAAGTCGGAGTCCGGGACGGCAGGGTCCTGGCGTTCGCCGATGGAGGCACGCGGGATGGATGCGGTGAGGTCGGGCGCAAGAGTCACAGGCTAGATCGTAGGCCACAGAAATCGAACACGGGGCGTGGTGCGGGCGGGCCGCACGCGGCGGCGTGGGGAGCGTCAACCGGGGGCCAGTCGGGGTCCGCCGCTTCCTACTGCTTGGCGGGAGGCGGCCGTTCGCAGCCGGGTCTCGGGGGCATAGGGGGTGGGGGTCGCGTCGGGGCTGGCGCGGCATCCGCGGGTCGGCCCCGCCTCCGGCGCCGGACTACGAGCGGCGGCTGCGCACAGCCGCCAGCACCCGGAGCGCCGCCTCTTGCGGGTCCTCGTGCTCCCACACCCGGATGGGCATCCACCCCGCCGCCTCGAGGCGGGCGTCCGTGTCGAGGTCCCGTGCCTTGTTCCGGGCGACCTTGTCGGCCCAGTACTGGCCGTTCCGCCGGGCCACGGTGTGGTGCTCCGGGCAGCCGTGCCAGAAGCACCCGTCCATGAAGACCGCGATCTTGGCCTTGCTGAAGACCAGGTCAGCCGTCCGCCGCACGCTGGGGAGCGGTCGGGCGGCCACGCGGTAGCGCATTCCCAGGGCGTGGACGGCGCGGCGCAGCGCCAACTCGGGCACGGTGTCCCGGCTGCGGTTGCCCTGCATGCTCGCCCGGACGGCCTCTGTGGAGGCCCACGATTCGCTGTCTTGACCCACGCAGCCACGATAGGCCAGGAGGACCCGACCGCCCCCGGGATCAGCGAGCCTCCTCCTGCACGGGCGCGAGGCGCTGCCCGGCGGTGCTCCGCCCAACGCTGCCCTGTCCGGCGAGGCGGCCCTCCCCGGCGAGGCGCTCCGGCGCGGACGGCGCCGCGAAGGCCAGCCGGCGGTGGGTGCGGCGGAGCATCAGGCGGGCCATCGCCGGGTGGAGCAGGCGGACCGCTCCGAAGTAGAGCCTGCCGCGCCAGTTGTGCGTCTTCACCACCGTCGTCAGCGTCACCTTGTCGTCGGCCACCAGCACCGAGGCGCGGAAGTCCAGGTGGCTCGCGTCCTTGCCGAGCAGGAGCTCGGTCGGGGTCGAGGCGACGACCGGGAAGGGGAGGACTCCGCTCCACGCCTCGGGGGTGCGGGGCATGCCGGGGTCCAGGGGGAGCTGGTAGGCGTCGGCGTAGTCCGGGGCGGGCCAGGCGCGGTGGGCCAGCTCGGCGCCGACGGGGGGCGCGACGGCGGTGGGGCGGTCCCAGACGAGGCCGTGCATCAGGCGGGGCCAGCGCGACCAGCGGAAGGGGGTCAGCGGAGCCGCGGGGGTCGCCGCGCGCACGACGTTGTCCAGGAGCTCTTCGATCATCGCGTCGTGCATCGGGCGGATCGCCAGGGACCAGACCAGCGCCTCCTTGAGGTTCTGCCGCTGCTCCAGCACATGGCGGACCCGGCAGCTGCCGTCGGCAAGGGGTTCGACGTCCAGGGCGTGGAAGCCGTTCTCCGGCGGGGGGAAGTCGAAGCGGATGCGGCGGCCGGGCTCGTATGCCGCCACGGAGTAGCGGACGAAGCCATGGCCGCCGACCGCGCCGACCGCGAGGGGGCCGTCGAAGCGGATCGGGGGCCAGACGGGGCTGGGGCTCAGGGGGTCGTCGGGGGACGACAGGCGGTCGAGAAGGGCGCCCACTGCCTCGGCCGGGGCCTGTATGACGCGTTCGTGGACGTTCCGTACCGTGCGCATATCGGACCTCCATACGGTGGCGTATGTTCAACCGTACGGTAGCGTACGGACATGGGGCAACCGCAGAAACCTCAGACACCGCAGGCGCCACAGGCACCGCAGGCACGGCAGACACCGCAGGGCGGGAAGAGGCGGCTCAGCGCGCACGACTGGGCCGACGCCGCGCTCGCCGCGATCGGGGAGCGCGGGCTCGCCGGAGTCGCCGTCGAGCCGCTCGCCGTGCGGCTGGGGGCCACCAAGGGCAGCTTCTACTGGCATTTCGCCAACCGCGACGCGCTCATCGAGGCGGCCCTGGCCCGGTGGGAGGAGATCGGGACCGAGGAGATCATCACCGGGCTGGAGGCCGAGCCGGACCCGGAGAAGCGGCTGCGCGAGCTCTTCGCTCGGGCCACCGCCTCCGCCGCCGAGGACGCGCTGGAGGTCTCCCTCCTCGCCACGGCCGGCGATCCCCAGGTGGCCGCCGTGCTCACGCGCGTGACAGAGCGCCGGGTCGGCTATCTGGCGCAGCTCTTCGAGGAGCTCGGCTTCCCGCCCGAACAGGCCCGCGAGCGCGGCCTCTTCGCGTACACCGGCTATCTCGGGCACACCCAGCTCAGCCACGCCGTGCCGCAGACCCTGCCGACGGGCGAGGCGCGGGCGGCCTATCTGAAGTCCGTGGTGGACGTCCTGCTGCGGCCCCTCGGCGACTGACGCGACGCCTCTCCGGACGGGCGTACGGCGGCCGTACGGCGTCCCAGGCCCGCCCCCAGCCGCACACCGCCACGGGGAGACCGTCAGGCCGACGCGCGCTTCTTCGGGGCCGGCTTCTTGGCAGCCGTCTTCGCCGTGGACTTGACGGTCGTCTTCTTCGCGGCGGTCTTCTTCGCCGTGGACTTCGCGGCGGTCTTCGTGGCGGTCCTCGTCGCCGTCTTCTTGGCCGTCTTCGCGGTGGACTTGGCGGCCGTCTTCTTCGCGGCGGTCTTCTTCGCCGTGGTCGCGGTGGACTTCTTCGCTCCCCCGCCCCCGGCGGCCTTCGGCGAGGACGCGGCCCGCTTGCGCGTCTTGATCGGGGTGACCCCCGCGACCTCGGCGCCCTCCTCCCCGCGCGCCTCCTTCGCCTCGCGCACGCTCTTCTCCAGCGCCGCCATCAGGTCGATGACCTTGCCGCCCGCGGGCTCTGCCGCGGTCTCGGGGGCGACCTCGCCGCCCTCCACCTTGGCGGCGATCAGCGCCTCGACGGCGGCCCGGTAGTCGTCGTGGAGCGACTCGATGTCGACCTCGCCGAGGGTGTCCATCAGGGCGTCGGCCAGATCGAGTTCGGCGTCCCGGATGGTCACCTCGGACTCCGGGGCCACGTCCTTCGCGGGGCGGATCTCGTCCGGCCAGAGCAGTCCGTGCATGGCGATCACGTCGTCGACGACGCGCAGCATGCCGAGCCGCTCCCGCCCCCGCAGGGCGAACTTGGCGATGGCGACCTTCTGGCTCCGCTTGAGCGCCTCGCGCAGCAGCGAGTACGGCTTGGCGGCGGGCACGCCGTTGGCGGCGAGGTAGTACGCGGCGTCCATCTGGAGCGGGTCGATCTTCGACGCGGGGACGAAGGAGACGATCTCGATGGTCTTCGCCGTCGGGAGCGGGAGCAGGGCGAGGTCCTCGTCGGTGATCGGGACGATCGTGCCGTCCGCGTCCTCGTACCCCTTGCCGATCTCGTCCTGGGTCAGCTCCTTCTCCTCCAGCTCGCAGACCTTGCGGTAGCGGATGCGGCCGCCGTCGGCGGTGTGGATCTGGCGGAAGGAGATGGAGTGGTTCTCGGTGGCGTTGAAGAGCTTGATCGGGATGCTCACCAGCCCGAAGGAGATCGCGCCGTTCCAAATGGATCGCACGTTTCATCCCTTTCGTCCGACTCATCCGAACTTTCACATTTCATGGGATTCTCATCGTATGACGCCGATCACAGAGGTGGAGGGGCGGCGGCTGACGCTCAGCAACCTGGAGAAGGTCATCCACCCCGCCACGGGGACCACCAAGGGCGAGATCCTGCACTACTACGCCACCGCGGCGGACGCGATCCTCCCCCATGTCCGCGACCGGGCGGTGTCCTTCCTGCGCTATCCCGACGGGCCGGACGGCCAGCTGTTCTTCACCAAGAACCCGCCGCCCGGCGCCCCCTCCTGGGTGCGCACGGCCTCCGTCCCCCGTTCGGAGGACAAGAACGCCCGCCAGGTGGTCGTCGACGACCTGCCGTCGCTGGTGTGGGCGGCGAACCTGGTGGTGGAGTTCCATGTGCCGCAGTGGCGGGCGGACGCCCCGGCCGTCGCCGACCGCATGGTCTTCGACCTCGACCCTGGCTCTCCCGCGACGATCGCCGAGTGCTGCACCGTGGCGCTATGGCTGCGCGAGAGGCTGGCCGCGGACGGGCTGCACGCGTACGCCAAGACGTCGGGCGCCAAGGGCATGCACATCCTCGTGCCGCTGGAGCCGACGCCGTCGAGCAAGGTCTCGGAGTACGCCAAGCGGCTGGCCGTCGAGGGCGAGGCGGCGCTGCCCCGGCTGATCCTGCACCGGATGGCGCGCTCCCTGCGGCCCGGGAAGGTCTTCGTCGACCACAGCCAGAACGCGGCCGCGAAGACGACCGCGGCCCCCTATACCTTGCGCGCCCGCACCGAGCCGACCGTCTCGACGCCGCTGACCTGGGACGAGGTCGAGGAGGGCGCGCGGGCCGGAACCGCCGCGGACCTCGTCTTCCGGCTCGGCGACATCCCGCCGCGGCTGGAGCGGCACGGGGACCTGCTGAGTCCGCTGACCGACCCCGACCAGGCCGGGCCGCTGCCGTGACCGCGCCCAGGCCGCCCGTCAGGGTCGCGCTCGCGGAGTCCGTGAACACGCTGCCGCGGGGCGCCGGCCTGGCGTACGAGCCGAAGTTCGACGGCCACCGGGTGGTGATCTTCCGGCTCGGCGGCGAGGTGCTGCTCCAGGCCCGCTCGGGGCGCGTCATCACGGCCGCGTTCCCCGATCTCGCGGACGCGGCGCGCCAGTTGCCGGACGGGACGGTGCTGGACGGCGAGGTGGTGGTGTGGCGGGAGGGCCGTACGGACTTCGCCGCCGTGCAGAAGCGGGCGGCGGCCACCCCGGGACGGGCCCCGGCCCTCGCGCGCCGGCTGCCCGCTTCGTACGCCGCCTTCGATCTGCTCGCCGAGGCCGACGAGGACCTGCGCCCCCATTCGTACGAGAGGCGGCGCGGCCGGCTGGTGGCGCTGCTGGCGCCTCTCGGGCCGCCGCTGCAGCCCGTGCCGATGACTATGGACGTCACGGAGGCGGAGACCTGGTTCGAGTCGCTGCC
Source organism: Streptomyces sp. NPDC051907 (assembly GCF_040681075.1). NCBI lineage: Bacteria > Bacillati > Actinomycetota > Actinomycetes > Kitasatosporales > Streptomycetaceae > Streptomyces > Streptomyces sp. NPDC051907. The sequence continues at coordinate 265,843 of NZ_JBFAYB010000001.1, forward strand.
CGCCATCGGCGTCGAGGGGCTGGTGATCAAGCGGCTGGACCAGACGTACAAGAGCGGCACGCGCGCGTGGCGGAAGCTGCGGCACACCTCCACGCGCGACGCCGCGGTCGTCGGCTACGCCGGTCCGCGGGCCCGGCCGACGGCGCTGGTGCTGGTGCTGCCGGACGACGACGCCCCGACCGTGTCGAGTCCGCTCTCGCCCGCCCTGCGGGCGCAGGCCGCGGACGCGCTGGCCGCCATGGCCGACGCGGGATCGGGGACCGCTATGGCGGTCGGGCTGGGCGAGGTGGAGTACGCGGCCGTGGAGAGCGGGCTGACGGCCGAGGTCGGGCAGGGCACGACACGGCACACGGTCACCACGGTGCTGCGGCTGAGGCTCCCCGAGGACCAGGACGGGTGACGGCGGTTCGCGAACGACCCGACCGGACCCGGGTTCTCCGCGTCGCCGACCGCGTCGGCAACCGCGTCGTCGACGTCGAGGACGACATCAAGGACGACATCAAGGACGCGGCGAGAACCTCCGCCATGGGGGACGGGCAGCCCCAGTCCAGACCATGCCCCGCAGCGCGGCCGCGGCCGCCACGGCCTCCGCCCACCGGCGGGGGGCAGCACCGCTCCCGGCAGCGGCGGTGCTGCTGGCGCTCACGCCCGCAGCCACGTGCGGCGGTCGCGCGCCGTCGCGTACAGCGCCTCGACCTCCGCAGGCTTGAGCACCCCGCCGAGTCGGGCCAGTGCGGGCGCCTCGTCGTGGCGCAGGAGCAGCACGCCCGGCGGCGACGGCACGGCGTCGAGGCGCGTGGAGCCGACGACCGCCAGCACCGGGCGGACCGCGGCCGCCAGGGCCAGCGCGGCGCGCTCGGCCCGGCGGCGGGTCAGCCGCAGCAGCGGGGCGGACTCGCGGCCGACCCGGACCAGCGGGTCGGCGATCCGTACCCGCAGCCGGCGCGCCTGGAGGGTGTGCACGGCCAGCACGCCGCCCGGGCCGACGGCCAGATGGTCGATGGGACCGGCGCCCGGCAGCGGCACCGCGTGCAGGATTCGCCAGCCGGCGCCGTCCAGCCGGTCGAGCGCGTCGCCCAGCAGCTGCTGTGCGGCGAGCTCGGCGCGCAGCGGGTCGTGGCGCGGGCGGCGCGCGTCCGGACGGAGTCTGCGGGCGCGGGCGGGGGCGGGCGCGAGGTCGGCCTGTCGGGCCAGTTCGGCGTGGAGCGCCTCGCCGGGGCGGTTGGGCGCGAGGTCGTCGTCGGGGTGCAGACACAGCCGCGCGACCTCGTCGGGGGTGGGCACGGGCGGCGGTCCGACGGTGAACTCGCCGGCGAGTCCGGCGGGTCCGGTGAGATACGGCGCGAGGGCCTCCAGCACGTCCTCGCGCCAGCGCTCGTAGACCAGGGTGATCCGGCCGCTGTCGCGGTCGTACCAGGCGGCGGCGCGGCCGTCCGGAAGGCTGACCCAGAGCCGGCCCCCGCCGTGCCCGCGTGCCGGTGTGACGCGCAGTCCGGTCATGCCTCCACCCCCCGGACCATGGGAACAGCACGGCGGCCTTCTGAGCAATAACCACGCGATGTCTGAGCGGTGGTGCACACTCTCCCCAAGCGCAAGGTTCTCGGGAGGGGGGCGAGCGTGTTCGAAGGCATCGACGAAGTCGACTGGGCGTCTCTGGGGCATGCCTATGGCCCGGCGGACGACGTGCCCGATCTGCTGCGCGGGCTCGCCTCCACGGACCCCGCGGAGCGGGAGACGGCGCTCGACGGGATGTACGGCGCGGTGCACCACCAGGGTGATGTGTACGACGCGACCCTCGCCTGCATCCCCTTCCTGCTGGAGCTGGTCGCCAGCTCCGAGGTCCAGGACCGGGGCGGCATAGTCGAGTTGCTGACCAGCATCGGCGGCATCGATCTGGACGGCGACGACGAACTGGACCCGGAGGACGAGGAGTTCGAGTACGCCGCGAACTACGCGATGGCGGCCTCGGCCGTGACCGCGGGCGCCGACGCCTTCCTCGGCCTGGTCGGCTCCGAGGACCGGGGCGTGCGGCTCGCGGTCCCGCTCGCGCTCGCCACGCTGCACGAGGATCCCGAGCTGGTCCTCGGTCTGCTGCGGGAGCGGCTGGCGCCCGGCCCCGGCGGGGAGCCGGACGCGGAGGTGCGGTTCGCGTGCGTCGAGGCGGCGGGCCGGATAGCGCTGCGGCACCAGAGCCTCGCGCCGGAGGTGGTGAAGTGGCTGTCCGGGCTGACCCGGGTGTCGTACGGCCCCGGGCTGCGCCTCGCCGCGCTGGCGCAGCTCGCCCGCTGCGCCCCGGACGCGCTGCCCGCCGACGTGGTGCCGGGCGTGACGGGGCTGCTGCGCGAGCTGCGCGCCGAGCCCGTGGCGCCGGCCCCGCCCGCCGAGCGGCCTTCCACGCCGACGCTGCTGGGACAGCTGCGCGAGCTGCACGAGGCGGAGACGGCGGGCCGCGGCGCGCCCTGGACGGCGGATCTGCTGCGCACGCTCCACTCCGGTCTCGGCGACCGTGTGGAGGACCGGACGGCCCTGCTGACCGACCAGCTGTGCAGCCCGGACTGGGGGCAGCGGATCGACGCCGTGCGGATGAGCAGCAGGCTGCTGGACACCTGGCGCGGTGCGTACGAGGAGTTGGTCGGCCTCGTCGGGGAGCAGCTGGCCGATCCCGAGCCGCGGCTGGCCGAGGCGGCGGCGGACGCCCTGAAGGAGCTGTTCGGTCTGGCCGCTCCGGCCGCCGACGCGCTGGCCGACCGGGTGGCCGCCGATCCCGGGGCGTGGGTGCGGGAGTGGCCCGGTGGGCCGCCGACGCTCGGCAGCGCCATAACGGCCCTGGCGCGGGCGGGCGACCGCCGTGCGGCACCCGTTCTGGCGCGGGTGCTGGAGCGGGCCGAGCCCCCGAGCGACCTGGGGTACGCCCTCGGCCATCTCGGCGCGGCCGGGGCGTCGCTCGCGCCCGCGCTGCGGCAGCGGCTCGCCGAGACCGCGCTGGACGAGCGGCTCTACGACCGGGCGGGTCCCCTGCTGTACGGGCTGACGGCGCTGCGGGCCGCCGAGGCGGCGCCGGAGGTGCTGCGCGTGCTGCGGGGCGCGCCGGCGTACCGGAGCGAGTGGGCGGTCGAGTCGGCGCTGAAGGCCCTCACCGCGTTCGGGCCCGCCGCGAGCGAGGCGATACCGGACCTGCGGGCGCTGATCCGCCACGCTGACCACGGCCACGACCACGGCTACGCGTACGACCTCCCGGAGTCGCTCACCGCGCGGGCGGCCGCCGCGCTGTGGGCGGTCGAGGGGGACGCGGAGGCCGTGCTGCCCGTGCTGTGCGCCACGCTGGAGTCGGCCGACTCCGCGGCCCAGCGCTCCGCGGCGACGGCGCTGGGCGCTCTGGGAGCGGCGGGCGCGGAGGCCGCTCCCGCGCTGCGCGTGCTGCTGCGGGCCCCCGAGCCGTGGACGCGGGTGGACGCGGCGACAGCCCTGTGGCGGGTGGCGGGCGACGCCGACAGGGCGTGGCCGGTGCTCCGTTCGGCGTGGGAGGAGCTGCCGTACACCCGGGTGCCGACCGCCGAGTGCCTGGCGCAGGTGCGGGCGGAGGCCGCCGATCCGCTGCTGCGGGGCGAGCTCGGATCCGTACGACGCCATAACGCCATAGACGGCGGGTACGGGAGCGGTGGCATCTTCACGGACGAGAGACTGCTGGCACTGTGTAGGCAGGCACTGACCACGGAGGGAACAGCATGATCATCTTTGGCACCAAGGGGTACGTCTACCAGCTGGCGATACTGACGCTGGTGTGCGGCCAGTGCGGGAACCCGTCGGCCCACACGCTCAGAAAATGGGTCACGAAGTTCACGCTGTTCTTCGTACCGCTGTTCCCGTTCTCGACGAAGTACGGGACGCAGTGCACGTTCTGCGGGGCCGAGCAGAAGATCACCAAGGAGCAGGCGGAGCAGCTCCAGGCCCAGGGCGCGGGCGGGCCGGCCGGCGGGGCCTACGCGCAGCCGCAGCCGCAGCACGGTCAGCAGCCGTACCAGCACTGACGCGGGTCGGGTGCGGGGGCGGGCACTGCGCGCGGTGCACGCTCTGCGGTGACGGGCTTGTTCGGCGACGGGCTTGTCAGGCGACGGGGTGATTCGGCGACGGTGCTTCACAGCACTGCGGGCGCATCTATGGACAGCTGTTACACGGCCGACGAAGTGCCGCAATAGCGGACACATAGCTTCATTGCCGTCAGACGCACAGGACAGTCGAGCCGCACAGAGCAGCTGAGCAGCGCAGAGCAGTTGAGCAGCAAGGACCCAGTAAGGACCCGCCGTGAGCACCTCTCGTCGCCGCAGCCTCGTTCGGGCCGCTGCCGCCGCCGCGGCGACCGCCGCCGTGAGCGGGGCCCTGTTACTTCCCGCCGCCACCGCGTTCGCCGACGAGCCGGACATCGCGACGGTCGCCCACCAGGGCGCCCAGACGGCCCCGGCGGACGTCGGCGCCGCGCGCGATCGGACCTCCACGCTCACCGCGGGCGGCGCCGCGGCCGCCGCCGGAGCGGCGGGACTCGGCTTCGCCATGCTGCGCCGGGGCCGCACCGACTCCGGCTCCTGACCGCCGCACTCCCCCGCTCCGCACCCGCGCCGACCGGCCAGGCCGCCCCGCCTCTTCAGACAGGGGCGAGGGCGTGAGTCCCCTCACACTCCCCCGTCTGTCCTGCCGGGCGATGTCGCCAGGACGGAGGCCCGGCGCCACGATCAAGGCGGACCGGGCGGAAGCGACTCCCAGGCCGTTCCCGCGGTCCACGAGACCCCCCGATGGACAAAAGGGACTTCCCTCCGAATAAGGTTGACGGAATGGCCGATCGCCCCGAGCTCCGCCCGACCACCCGCGGCGGACCCGACGGGGACGGTCGCCGCAAGGACGACATCACCCTCTTCGCCGACTGGGCGGAGCAGCGCAGTGCACCGGGCGCCCCGCCCGCGAGGAGAACTTTGAGCCCGAGCTCCACCCGGCTGACACGCCCGATGTACGCGGTGCTGCTGACAGCGGCTGCCGCGCTGCTGGCGTCCGGCTGCGACGACGCGGGCGGGCTCGCGAGCGCGGGGAAGACTCCCATGGCCGAGGGCCCGGTCCGGCTCTGGCCCGAGCTGCCTCCCGTCACCGCCCCGCCGAACGACTACGGAGAGACGGACACCCAGCGCGTGCCCGGCATCAAGGCGCCGGGCGACGATGTGCACCAGCTCGACCCGGTCGCCGTGGTCCAGGCGGAGGCCAACGCCCACCCGGACACGTACACCGGCGCCGACGGGCTCTACGAGGAGACGGTCGCGCAGCTCGCCGCGTGCAAGGAGAAGCCGCGGTCCTGCCCGGTGATGCGGCCGTACTACCGCGATCTGACCGGCGACGGGCGGGACGAGCTGATCATCGGCATACGGCTGCCCGAGCAGCAGACGGCGGTGCGCTGCTATACGCCGGAAGAGGGCGGGCTGACCCGGATCATGTCCACCTCCGACCAGCTCGTCAGCGTCGACCTGGCGGGCAAGGACGTGATCCTGCGGTCGGTCTCGGCCGGCATCCCCGGCTACGAGTACCGCACGGCCTGGTCCTGGGACGAGCAGCAGAGGGCGATGCTCCCCGCGCGCGACGAGATCGTACGGGTCAAGCCGTCCCGCTCGGCCGATCCGGCCCCGGCCGCCGAGCCCGCGCCCGCCCCCGAGCCGGACGCCTCATGAGACGCCCGCGCCGGCCGAGACTGCCCCGCTGGACCGCGACCCTCACCTGGAAGGCCGCGGTCTTCATCACGGTGATGTGCTGCGCGCTCGCCGCGATGCTGGGCGCGCTCGTGCATGTGGAGGTCACCCGGCAGACCGTGGAGCAGGCACGGGAGAAGGCGTTGGACCGGCTGGAGGAGGTCACCCGAGAGTACGAGGCGGGCGAGCCGACCCCCCGGTTCGCGGGCGTGGACCCGCCGGGCCTGCCTGCGACGCTGCGGGCGTCGGCGGTGAGCGGGCACCGGGCGACGATGGTCGACGAGTTCCGGGGCCGCCCGACCATGTGGGCGGCCGGCCCCGCCGACGGCCGCGCCATAGCCGTACGCGTCGACTACACCCTGAGCGCGAACACCATCTCCGGGCTCGACCGGGCGATCGTCGGCTCCTCGGGGCTGGCGATCGGCGCGACGCTGCTGCTCGGGGCGTTCGCCGTCACCCGGATCACGCGCCGGCTGCATCTGACCGCGCAGGTGGCGCGCAAGATCAGCGCCGGGGATCTGGACGCCCGGGTCAACGACCCCCGCTCCAAGGACCGTTGGCGCCCGGAGGACGAGGTGGCCGCGGTCTCCGGCGCCCTGGACACCATGGCCTCCTCGCTCCAGGGCAAGCTGCTGAGCGAGCAGCGGTTCACCGCGGACGTGGCGCACGAGCTGCGCACCCCGCTGACCGGGCTGACCGCGGCGGCCGAGCTGCTGCCGGAGGGACGCCCGGCGGAGCTCGTACGGGACCGGGTACGGGCGATGCGCTCGCTGACCGAGGACCTGCTGGAGATCTCCCGGCTGGACGCGGGCAGCGAGACGGTGGACTCGGCCGTGCACGAGCTGGGAGAGCTGGTCGAGCGGGTGGTGCGGGCCTCGGGCACGCAGACGGAGGTACGCGTACTGCGGGACGCGACCGTGGAGACCGACCGGCGACGGCTGGAGCGGGTGCTCGGCAACCTCGTCGCCAACGCGCACAAGCACGGGCGGCAGCCGGTGACGCTGACGGTGGACGGCGCCGAGGTGACGGTGTGCGACCTGGGGCCGGGGTATCCGGAGTATCTGCTGCGCCATGGCCCGCAGCGCTTCCGCACGGAGGCCGGCGGCAAGGGGCACGGCCTCGGGCTGACCATAGCGGTCGGCCAGTCGGCGGTGATCGGAGCGGACCTGCGCTTCTCGAACGCGCCCGGGGGCGGCGCGGTCGCCCGACTGAGCCTGCCGGAGTACGTGCACTTCTCGACGGACGACGAGACCGAGGGGGCCGACGGGGCCGACGCGCGCGGACCGGGCGAGCACGCCGAGCCGCGCGGCTAGAGCGCCATGAGCATCCGGTGCCCGGGCGGCCTGCCGCCGCCTGGTGCGACCGGCCGTCGGCCGGGACCGGCAGCCGGTCCAGCGCCTGGGGGGGGAAGCCGCGCGCAGGAGGAGCCCCGTCAGCACTACCGGCGCGTTCTGGCGCACGGCGTCGACGGCCGGCAGGCCGATGCGGGCGGCGGCCACCGCCCCCTCGGCCCGCCCCGCGCCCGACGCGGAGCCACCACGCCTCGCCCCATACGGTCGCCGCTCCCCCACAACGACATAAAGAGACATAAACGGAAATACCCCTTACCTCTTGCTACGTTGCGTGGCATGACCGCAACGACGGCGGACGACCCGCCGCCCGCGCTACGCCTCCCCAAGCGGCGAGGCGTCGAGCTCTCGCTCCTCGTCTGCGCCGTCCTCATCTCCGTGTACGGCTACGTCGAGGTGGGCCTCGCCCGAAGCGGCGCCGTCCCCCAGGACGCCGTCCGCTATGGAGCGGGCCTCGGAGTGCTGGCTCTCCTCGCGCATCTCGCGGTCCGGCTCCGCGCCCCCTACGCGGACCCGCTGCTGCTGCCCATCGCGGTCCTCCTCAACGGCCTGGGCCTGGTGCTCATCTACCGGCTCGACCTGGAGACCCCCGCCGACCGCGCCGCTCCCGCGCAGCTCGTCTGGTCCACGCTCGGCGTCGCCCTGTTCATCGCGGCGGTCGTCCTCCTCCGCGACCACCGGATCCTTCAGCGCTACGCGTACCTCTCGGTCGCCACGGGCCTCGTCCTGATGCTCGCGCCGATCCTCTTCCCCGCGGTGAACGGCGCGAAGATCTGGATCCGGATCGGCGGACTCTCCTTCCAGCCGGGCGAGTTCGCCAAGATCCTGCTCGCCGTCTTCTTCGCCGCGTACCTCGCCGCCAACCGCAACGCCCTGGCGTACACCGGCCGCAGGATCTGGCGGCTCCAGCTCCCCACCGGCCGGGTGCTCGGCCCGATCGTCGCGATCTGGCTGCTCAGCGTCGGCGTGCTGGTCCTGGAGCGGGATCTCGGGACCTCGCTGCTCTTCTTCGGACTCTTCGTGATCATGCTGTACGTGGCGACGGGCCGGACCGGCTGGATCGCGGTCGGCCTGGTGCTGGCGGCGGCCGGCGCGTTCGCGGTCGGCTCCCTCGAACCGCACGTCAACGGCCGGGTGGAGGACTGGCTCAACCCCTTCGCCACCATCGAGGCGGGCCAGGGCCCCAGCCAGCTCGCCCAGTCGCTGTTCTCCTTCGCCGCGGGCGGGATGCTCGGGGCGGGGCTGGGCCTCGGCCACTCCGTCCTCATCGGCTTCGCCGCCAAGTCCGACTTCATCCTGGCCACCGCGGGCGAGGAGCTGGGTCTGGTCGGCCTGACGGCGATCTTCCTGCTGTACGCGCTGATGGCAGCCCGCGGCTACCGCGCCGGGCTCGCCCTGCGCGACCCCTTCGGGCGGCTGCTCGCCGTCGGCCTCGCCTCCATCCTCTCCCTCCAGGTCTTCGTGATCGCGGGCGGCGTGATGGGCCTGATCCCGCTGACCGGCATGGCGATGCCCTTCCTGGCGCAGGGCGGCTCGTCCGTCGTCACCAACTGGATCATCGTGGCGCTGCTGATCAGGGTCAGCGACTCGGCCCGCGCACCGCATCCCGAGCAGGTCGAGGCGGGCGTCGTCGCCCCGGCCGTGGGGGTCGAGCGGTGACCCGCTGCATCCGGCACGCGGCCGCGTTCTGTCTGCTGCTGCTCCTCGCGCTGCTGGTCAACGCCGCCCGCGTACAGCTGGTGTCGTCGCCCTCGCTGGACAAGAATCCGGCCAACCGCCGGGTGGCGGTCGCCCGTTACGACCAGCCGCGCGGCGACATCCTGGTCGGCGGCGCCCCGGTCACCGGCTCCAAGGACACCGGCGAGCAGCTGCGCTACGAACGCACCTACCGCCAGGGCCCGATGTACGCCCCGGTGACCGGGTACGCCTCCCAGACGTACGGCGGAACGTTCCTGGAGCACGCCGAGGACCGCGTCCTCGCGGGCACGGACCCGATGCTCTCGCCGCTCCCCTTCTGGCGGGACCTCAGCCGCAGCCGGCCGCCCGGCGGCGACGTCGTCACCACCATCGAGCCGACCGTCCAGCGCACGGGGTACGCCCTGCTCGGCGGCCGGCGGGGCGCGGTCGCGGCGGTCGAGCCCTCGACCGGGCGCATCCTCGCGCTGGTCAGCAGCCCTTCGTACGACCCGGGGGTGCTCTCGGGCACCGGCGGACAGGTGGCGGACGCGTGGGCGCGGCTGAACGCGGCCCGCAGCCAGCCGATGCTCAACCGGGCGATCCGGCAGACCTATCCGCCGGGCTCCACGTTCAAGATCGTGACCGCGGCGGCGGCGCTGGACGGGGGGCTGGTCGCCGGGGTGGACGAGCCGACGGACACGCCTGACCCGTACGTCCTGCCCGGCACCTCGACCCGGCTGCCGAACGAGGCCGTGGGCTGCGGCAACGCCTCGCTCGCCTACGCCATCCAGTGGTCGTGCAACACGGTGATGGCGAACCTCGGGGTGAAGGTCGGGCTGGCGGGGATGCTGGACGCGGCGGCGGGGTTCGGCTTCAACGACCGGACGCTGCGCATCCCTTCGGCCGTCTCCCCCTCCCACTTCGACACCGCCATGACCGACGACCAGCTGGCGCTCTCCTCGATCGGGCAGTTCGACACGACGGCGACGCCTCTGCAGATGGCCATGGTCTCGGCGGCGGTGGCCAACGGCGGGGAGCTGAGGACCCCGTATCTGGTGGACCGGGTCACCACCGCGGACGGCGACACCGTCGCGCAGAACAGCCCGCGCCCCTACCGCCGGGCGATGGGTCCGGCGACCGCCCAGCAGCTCCAGCGGCTGATGGTGAAGGTCGTCTCGGAGGGCTCGGGCCACAAGGCGGCGATCAAGGGCGTGACGGTCGGCGGCAAGACGGGCACGGCGCAGCACGGCGTCGGCAACATCGGCATGCCGTACGCCTGGTTCATCTCCTGGGCGCAGGCGCCGGACGCCCCGCGGCCGGCGGTCGCCGTCGCGGTGGTCGTCGAGGACGCGGCCACCGACCGCGACGACATCAGCGGCGGCGGCAGCGCGGCGCCGATCGCGCGGGCGGTCATGGAAGCGGCGCTGGCGGCCGAGCGGGGAGAATGATCATATGACCCACACGGTGAGGCAGGCGCTGGAGCGGATCGAGCGGCTGGATCCCGAGCTGTCGGCGTTCGTCGAGGTGTGGGGCGACCGGGCGCTGGCGCAGCGGCCGGACCCTGGGCTGCCGCTGGCGGGGCTGCCGTTCGCGGTGAAGGGGCCGACGGGGATCCGCTCGTTCTCGGCCCGCCGGCTGATCGCGGCGGGCGCGGTGCCGGTCGGCTCGACGTCTGTGCCGGGACCGGGGACGTACTGGCAGACCTGGGGCCTGGGCGCGCACGGCCCCACGGTCAACCCGTGGCGCGCGGACCGTACGCCCGGGGGCTCCTCGGCGGGCTCGGCTGCGGCGGTCGCGGCCGGGATGGCAGCCCTGGCCACGGGCAGCGACGGGGCGGGCTCGGTGCGGATCCCGGCGGCGTGGTGCGGGGTGTTCGGGCTGAAGACGACGAACGGGCTGCTGCCGTCCCCGGACCGGACGGGGCTGGCGTCCGCGGGCGTGCTGACGCCCACGGCGGCGCAGGCGCGGGCGTATCTGCGGTGTGTGCTGGGCGCGTACGGCGCCGAGGGCGAGAGCGAATACGGGGGTGAGCGCGGGGGCGCGTACGAGGGCGCGGCCGGGGGCGTCGGGGTGGAGCTTCCGTTGCGGGCGCGCTGGTCGGGCGATCTGGGGTTCGCGGAGACGGACCCGGAGGTGGAGTCGGTCGCGCGGGCGGCGGCAGAGCGGCTGGCGTCGGCCGGGGTCGTACGACTGCGACCGGAGGAGAGCCCGTTCACCCTGCTCGACCCGTGCGAGGCGTGGCAGGCGGTGCGGGGCGGCCGGGCGGCCGAGGGGGCGCGGACGCGGGCGGAGAACGACCGGCGGCTCGACGGCTTCTTCGCCGACGCCCAGGTGCTCCTCACACCCGCGACGCCGAACCGCCCGCATGGCCACGACGGCCCGGGCGAGCGCTACTCCACCGCGCTGACGTGGGCGTTCAATCTGAGCGGCCATCCGGCGGCGAGCATTCCGGCGGGCTTCACCAGCGACGGCTGCCCGGTGGGCCTCCAGCTGGTGGCGGCGAGGGGAGCGGACGTCTCGCTCCTCGAAATGTCAGTGGCGGCCGAGCGGGCGCTGGCTACTGTGCGCCCATGACCCCCGACATGGCCTTCGAGCTCGCCCAGGTGAACATCGCCCGTCTCAAATTCCCGCTCGACTCGCCGGAGTTGAAGGACTTCGTCGACGGGCTCGACCCGGTGAACGCGGTCGCGGAGGCGGCGGACGGCTTCGTCTGGCGGCTCCAGAGCGCGACGGGCAACGCGACGGACGTGCCGGTCTTCGGGGACGAGTGGCTGATCGTGAACATGTCCGTGTGGCGGGACGCCGACGCGCTGACGGCGTTCATGTACCAGGGCCGGCACCGGGAGCTGCTGAAGCGGCGCCACGAGTGGTTCGAGCGCGTCCAGGAGGTGATGACGACCCTGTGGTGGGTACGGGCGGGCCACCGCCCGACGGTCGCGGAGGCGGAGGAGCGTCTGCGCCATGTGCGCGCGCACGGGCCGACGGACCACGCGTTCACGCTGCGGACGTCGTTCCCGCCTCCGGCGGCCCCATGACCGGAGCAGAGCAAATGGACCGGCGGAGCGAAAGGACCGGCGGAGCGAAAGGACCGGCGGAGCGAAAGGACCGGCGGACAGGTCGGCCGACAGCGCTCAGCCCCTGCCGGTCCCTTCGGCGGCCTCCCCTGCGGGCGCGTCCGCTGACTGGCCTGCCTCCCCGGGAGCCTCCGCCGTCTCGGCCGCCCCCTGGGCGATGGCCTCCGCCACCTCGGTCACCCTCGCCTGCTCCTCCACGTCGAACCGCTCGCGGTCCAGCCTCTCCGCGATCTCCTCGTCCTGGGACATCAGCAGGTCCAGACTGGCGTCGCCCATCTCGAAGACGCCCATGTCCAGATAGGCCCTCTGCAGGCGCTCGCCCCACAGCCCGATGTCCTTCACACAGGGCACGATCCGGCTGAAGAGCAGCTTGCGGAAGAGCGCCAGGAACTCCGACTGCTCGGAGATCTCCTCGGCCTCCTTCAGCGGAATGCCGAAGTTCTCCAGGACCTCCACCCCGCGCAGCCGGTCCCGCATCAGATAGCAGCCCTCGATCACGAACTCCTCGCGTTCGCGCAGTTCCGCGTCCGTCAGCTGCTTGTAGTAGTCGCGCAGCGCCATCCGCCCGAAGGCGACATGACGGGCCTCGTCCTGCATCACGTACGCGAGGATCTGCTTGGGCAGCGGCTTGTCCGTCGTGTCGCGGATCATGCCGAAGGCGGCCAGCGCGAGCCCCTCGATGAGGACCTGCATCCCGAGATACGGCATGTCCCAGCGCGAGTCGCGCAGTGTGTCGCCCAGCAGACCGGCCAGGTTGTCGTTGATCGGGTAGAGCATCCCGACCTTGTCGTGCAGAAAGCGGCTGTAGACCTCGGCGTGCCGGGCCTCGTCCATCGTCTGGGTCGCGGAGTAGAACTTCGCGTCCAGGTCGGGGACCGACTCCACGATCCGGGCGGCGCACACCATCGCGCCCTGCTCCCCGTGCAGGAACTGGCTGAACTGCCAGGAGGTGTAGTGCCGGCGCAGCTCGCCCTTGTCCTTCTCGGTCATCTTCGCCCAGTGGCGGGTGCCGTAGAGGTTGAGCGCCTCGTCGGGGGTGCCCAGGGGGTCGTACGGATCGACCTCCAGGTCCCAGTCGATGCGCTTGGAGCCGTCCCACTGCTTGTCCTTGCCCTTCTGGTACAGGGCGAGGAGCCGTTCGCGGCCGTCTTCGTACTCCCAGCTGAAGCGGGCGGCGCCCGAGGCCGGTATCTGCCAGAGGGGGGTCTCGGGGGCGTTCACATAGCGATCGTGCGTCGACACTGACGACTCCTTCGCCTCATATCCCAAGGAATGCAGGACAGTTGGCAGGCTCACACGTTGGTAGACGAGTAGTCAACAAGTCGAGCGCGAGGGATTGACTCGCTTGCTGACAGGCAGTCTCATAAGATGCGACGCCACCTACCCCCGGTAATCCAGCAGTGAGGTGCCCTCAGCCATGACCACTGTGACCGACCGCGACGTGCAGCTGCTCCGCGACGCTCTCGGGCCGCTCCGGGACCGCGAACAGGTCGCGGCGCGCCTGCTCGAGTCCTCGGCCAAGCACTCCTTCGACCCCGACAAGGAGCTCGACTGGGACTCCCCCGTCGAGGACGGGAAGTGGTTCTGGCCGCCCGAGCTCGTCTCCCTCTACGACACCCCCATCTGGCGCCGGATGTCCGAGGAGCAGCGGTTCGACCTGGCCCGGCACGAGGCCGCCTCGCTCGCCTCCCTCGGCATCTGGTTCGAGATCATCCTGATGCAGCTGCTGGTCCGCCACATCTACGACAAGTCCGTGACCAGCAACCATGTGCGGTACGCGCTCACCGAGATAGCGGACGAGTGCCGGCACTCGATGATGTTCGCGCGGATGATCGAGAAGGGCGGGGCGCCCGCCTACCCCGTGCCGCGGCTGTACCACAACCTGGCGCGCATCATGAAGACCGTCTCGACCACCCCCGGCTCGTTCGCGGCGACGCTGCTGGGCGAGGAGATCCTCGACTGGATGCAGCGGCTGACCTTCCCGGACGAGCGGGTGCAGACCCTGGTGCGCGGCGTCACCCGCATCCACGTGGTCGAGGAGGCGCGCCATGTGCGGTACGCCCGCGAGGAGTTGCGCCGCCAGATGGTGACCGCGCCGCGCTGGGAGCAGGAGTTCACCCGGATCGGCTGCGGCGAGGCGGCCCGTGTCTTCTCCGTCTGCTTCGTCAACCCGCAGGTGTACACGAACATCGGCCTCGACCGGCGCGAGGCGGTGGCCCAGGTGAAGGCGAGCGGCCACCGCCGCGAGGTGATGCAGAGCGGCGCGAAGCGGCTGACGGACTTCCTGGACGACATCGGGGTGCTGCGGGGGCCCGGGCGCAGGCTGTGGAAGCGCTCGGGACTGCTGGCCTGAGCGGGGAGCGGGGTCGGCGGGTTCCGGGGGCGGGATGCGGGGCGGCGGGACGCGGGGAGGCGGGTTTGGCCGGAACAGGCACAGGGGCTGCCCGAGCTCACCCGTCCTCGCCTCCTCCCGCAGCGGTGCGGTTACGCTGCGGAGCATGACCAGTCCCGCTCCCGCGACCCGTGCGTACCGACGGCTCAGCGTCGAGGAGCGCCGTACGCAGCTCCTCGAAGCCGCGCTCACGCTCTTCGCGCACCGGCCGCCGGACGAGGTCTCCCTCGACGACGTGGCCGAGTCGGCCGGCGTCTCCCGGCCGCTCGTCTACCGCTACTTCCCCGGCGGCAAGCAGCAGTTGTACGAGACCGCTCTGCGCTCCGCCGCCGACGAGCTGGAGGCCTGCTTCGCCGAGCCGACCGCCGGACCGCCCACCGCGCGGCTCTCCCGGGTCCTGGACCGCTACCTCCTCTTCGTCGACGAGCACGACGCCGGCTTCAGCGCGCTGCTGCGCGGCGGCAGCGTCGCCGAGACGTCCCGTACGACCGCGATCGTCGACGAGGTACGGCGGGCCGCGGCCGAGCAGATCCTCGTCCACCTCGGCGCCGACCGGCCGGGACCGCGGCTGCGGATGATGGTGCGCACCTGGATCGCGGCCGTCGAGGCGGCCTCGCTGATCTGGCTGGACGAGGCGAAGCAGCCGCCCGCGGACGAGCTGCGCGACTGGCTCGTCGACCATCTGATCGCCCTGCTGGCGGCGACCTCGGCGACGGACGAGCAGACCGGGGCGGCCGTGCGCTCCCTGCTGAGCCTGGAGAACGCGGCCGGTCCGGTCGGCACGCTGGCACGCCGGGTGCTCCCCGTCGTGAGCGAGGGCGCCCACCTGCTGTGACACTGGTGCGGTGAGAAGCGAGAACACCCCCTTCGAGGGCGGGCCGCTGGACGGGCGCGTCCTGCCGATCCTGGTCGGGCCGACCGGGCACCCCCCGAAGTGGTACGAGATCCCCGTGCCCAACGACGACGGCACGCCGCCGACGGTCCACGTCTACCAGCGGACGCCGTCGGGCTACAGCAAGCGGCTGGGGCTGCGGCGCGGCTGGAAGTTCGTGTACGCCCCCGAGGGCAAGGAGCGCCGCGAGCTGAAGTGGCCCTGGTCGAAGCCGAAGAGCGCGCCATAAGATCGCGGGATGCGCGGCCGCGTGGCGCATGACCGCCAGCCGCGTGGCAGCGGGTCGATCGCGTGACAGCGGGTCGCGCGACAGCCGTTCGCCAGGGGGATGCCGATGGTCGCGATGGAGCCGCTCCAGCAGGACGATCCGCGCCGGGTCGGCCCGTACACCCTGCTGGCCCGCCACCGCGCGTCGGCGGTCTGCCTCCGCTATCTCGCCCAGGGACCCGACGGCGCGCCCTCGGTCGTCTCGGTGGTGCGGCCCGAGCTGGCGGCGGTGGGGGCGTTCCGGCGGCGCTTCAGACTGGAGACGCAGCGTACGGAGCAGCTGGCAGGGGGCTGGGTGCCCCCGATCGAGTCCAGCGTGGACGGCGCGGCGGGCCCGGACGGCGCCGACGGGACGGCCGGGGCGCCGCTGTGGACGGCGAGTCCGTACGTCCCCTCCCTGACCCTGCGCGAGGCCATCGCGCTCGCCGGTCCGCTGCCCGAGCGGGCGGTGCGGATACTGGGCGCGGCGCTCGCGGAGACCCTGTCCCGGGTGCACGCCACCGGGACCGTGCTGCAGGGGCTGGCCCCTGACACCGTGCTGCTGGCGGCGGACGGACCGCGTCTGACCGCCTTGGGCGCGCTGGGCGCGGCGGCCGTCGCCGAGGCGCGTCCGGACGGCCAGCTCACCTTGAAGCTCGGCTATCTGACGCCGGAGCAGGCGACGGGCGCGCCGCCCGGACCGGCGTCGGACGTCTTCGTGCTGGGCCTGCTGCTGGCGTACGCGGCGACGGGCACGACCCCGCTGGCGGATGCGGACCGGATCGCGCACGGGGACCCCGAACTCGGCGGCGTGCCGGGCGCGTTGCGCCCGCTGGTGGCGCGCTGTCTGGCGAAGCTGCCGCAGGACCGCCCGACGGCGGGGGCGGTCGCGACGGAACTGGCCCTGGAGGGCGCGGCGGCGCTGGCCCGGGAGGGGTGGCTGCCGCCGGCGCTGACGGAGGCGATCGGGGCGCTGAGCGTGCCGGCGGCGTCTGCCGGGCCGGCGGCCCTCGCCCCGCTTCCCGTGCCTGTGCCTGTGCCTGTACCCGTGTCCGTGTCCGTACCCGCGTCCGCGTCCGTGTCCGGCCGGGCGACGGCCCCCGCTCCGGTCCCGGCCCCCGTGTCCGGCCAGGCGTTGGCCCCCGTCCCGCTCCCCGCGTCCCGGCAGCCCGTGCTCCCGCCGCCGCGACCTCCGCTGGCCCTCCCGGGACCGGGCGCCGGGCCCGCCGCGGCGCCCGCAGCCGCCCGGCCGGACCGGCGGACGCTGCTGATCGGGATCGCGGGCGGCGCGGCGGGCCTGCTGGTCGGGGGCGGCGGGGTGTACGCCGCCGTCGGCGGCGACGAGGACCGGGCGCCCGCGAAACCCGGCACGCCCCGCCCCACTAACATGGCCGGGCTCGCCCCCGACCCGCTGTGGAGATACGAGCACCCCGGCCCCGCCGACGACCCGATCAGAGCCGTCGTCTTCCACGACCGCGTCCTGGTGCTGACCGGCGGACTCCAGAGCGCCGGAGTCGACCTGCGCACCGGCCGCCGGCTCTGGGATAGCAAGGAGGCCGCCTCGCTCTCGCGGGCCGTCCCCGTCGACGACGCGCTCTGCTTCGTCGACGCCGCCGAGGAACTGCTCTGGCTCTCGCCTCAGGACGGCCGCGTCAAGCACCGCGCCCCCAAGTCCACCCTGGCGGGCGCCGGCGAGAGTGTGGTCATCGAGTCGGTCGCCGGCTGGGACGGCGCCTCGGCCTGGCTGACCGGCACGGTCAAGAAGGGCGACGAGCTCCAGACGTACCTCTTCGCGTACGACACGGTGGCCCGCAAGTCCCCCTGGCGCACCCGCATCTCCAACGGAAAGCCCCCGCACACCCCGCGCTACGCGGTGGTGGCGGCGCGCGCCGCGGACATCGTCGTACGCCAGGACACCCGCTCGCTCACCCCGGCGCAGGAGAAGTCCGCCAAGGGCCGCGCGGTGATGCACACCTTCGAACGCGCCTCGGGCAAGCTGCTCTCCTCGCTCCCGCTGCCGGGCGTGGAGCCGGACGCCGGAGTGATCGGCGACGCGTCGGGGAAGCTGTACGCGGCGGCCGGCGCCGAGCTCCACGCCCTCAAGCCGCCCCGCGCGGACCGTGCGTGGCGGCTCCCCGCGCCCGCGGCCGAGGGCGACGACGCCGTCTACCCGTACGGCACGCCCGTCGTGCGCGGTCCCGTGCTGTACGTGGCCAACCGCTACCAGCGCGTGCAGGCCGTCGACACGGAGACCGGCCGCTCGCTGTGGCAGCGCTCGACAGAGGCGCCGCCCTGGGCCGAGATCCCGTCGACCACGCTGAGCACGAGCGGCCGCACGCTGCTCGCGGGCGACGGCGCCCAGCTCACCGCCTTCGCGGCGCGCGACGGAAAGCGGCTGTGGAAGTTCCAGGAGGCGGGCGCGGTGGACGTGCCGGAAGGCGAGTCGCCGCCGCGCTACGAGGTGGCGCAGGGCGGCGGCGGGAAGCTGGTCGTCCGCCGCGGGCGGACGTTCTACGCGCTGCCGGTGGACTGAGGCGGCCCGGCGCGAGGAGGCGCGCGGGCGGACAGGCGCGGTACGCCTTGACGAGTGACCGGGTTGCGCCGACCCGACCACTCGTCGGGCCGTTCGGCTCGCGCGGCCCGATGATCGGCTCTGGGGTGGACGGGC
Source organism: Streptomyces sp. NPDC051907 (assembly GCF_040681075.1). Classification (NCBI taxonomy): domain Bacteria; kingdom Bacillati; phylum Actinomycetota; class Actinomycetes; order Kitasatosporales; family Streptomycetaceae; genus Streptomyces; species Streptomyces sp. NPDC051907. The sequence continues at coordinate 283,864 of NZ_JBFAYB010000001.1, forward strand.
GGACGGGCCGTCCCACAGCCGGAGGTGATGAGGTGTCAGGCAGCTTGCTGCGGAGTGTCTGCGTCTGCGCGGCGGCGCTGACCGTCGCGGTGGCGGCGCCGATGACGGTGGCTCTCGCCGAGCCGTTGGATCCGTCGGATTCATCGGATTCGTCAGAGCTGTCGGAGCTGTCGGAGCCGTCTGCGTCGGCCCAGCCGTCCGGGACCGCCGCGGAGCTGCTGGCGCGCCTCCAGGACCTCTACCGGCAGGCAGAGGAGGCCGGGGAGGCCTATAACGCCACCGAGGAGCAGCTCAAGGTCCAGCGCGCCGACACCGCCAGGCTCTCCCGTCAACTCGCCAGTGCCCGCAACGCTCTCCACGACAGCCGGGGAGCCGCGGGACGGCTCGCGCGACAGCAGTACCAGGGGCAGAGCGAGCTGTCCGCGTACGTCCGGCTGCTGCTCGCCCCCGATCCCCAGCGAGCCCTCGACCAGGACCATCTGATCGAGCGCGCCGCCAGCGACCGGCTGGCGACGATGGCGCGCCTGGAGGCGGGCGCGAAGCGGGCGGAGCAGCTGGCGGCGGCGTCCCGCAAGGCGCTGGACAAGGAACAGGTCCTCGCCGAGGAGCAGCGCACGGCGCGCGACACGGCGGACGCGCGGCTGCGGGAGGTCGAGGCGATGCTCGCCACGCTCTCGCCCGAGGAGCTCGCCGAGCTGACCGCGCTGGAACGGTCCGGCACGGCCGAGGCCCAGGACAAGCTCCTGTCCACAGGAGTCCTCGACGGCCCCCGCACGCCGTCGCCGCAGGGCATGCGCGCGCTGGAGTACGCCGTCGACCAGATCGGCAAGCCGTACGTCTGGGGCGCGGAGGGCCCGGAGTCGTACGACTGCTCCGGCCTGACCTCCCAGGCATGGGGATCGGCGGGCCGTTCGATCCCCCGGACGAGCCAGGAGCAGTGGGCAGAGCTGCGGAGGGTGCCGCTGAGGTCGCTGCGGCCGGGGGATCTGGTGCTCTACTTCCCCAAGGCGACGCATGTGGCGATCTACCTGGGAGACGGCCTCGTCGTCCAGGCCCCCCGCCCCGGCGCCCGCGTCAAGGTCTCCCCCATCGCAGCGAACCCCCTCCTGGGAGCGGTCCGCCCGGACCCGACCTCGCCCCCACTCCGGGAGTACACCGCGCCACCCCTCCCACACAACGCGACGACCGGCGAGGACACGGGCTACGGCGAGGCCTCGGCCCCATCCAGCCCCACCGACGCTTGAGGCGATCCCAGCCTCGCCGGCGTTTGAGGCGCGGGGTCCGGGGCAGCCCCCCGCGGGCAGCCCGCACAGGGCACGTCACCGTTACCCCAGGGGGCTACGCCCCCGTACGGCCTTCGGCCGTGTCCTCAAACGCCGGACGGGCTGAGTTTCCCCGGACGTGAGCCGCACACAATCAGCCCCGCCGGCGTTTGAGGCGCGGGGTCCGGGGCGGAGCCCCGCGGGCCGCCCGCACAGGGCACGTCACCCCCGCTCCAGGGGGCTACGCCCCCGTACGCCCTACGGGCGTGGGGGGGGGGGGGGGGGGGGGGGGGGGGGTGGGGGGGGGC